>CAYUIQ010000355.1:0-6413 GCA_964444795.1 uncultured Planctomycetaceae bacterium | reverse complement strand
CTCGACCCCAGGCACCCTGCGTTTCCACTGCTACTAACCACTAATCGCTAACCACTAATCGCTAACCACTAATCGCTAACCACTAATCGCTAACCGCCAATCGCTTCAACTTCCGTCGCAGGCGACGGGGCTAACCTCGTCCCTAGTCCCCAGTCCCTAACCCCTACTGCCCCATGCCCGACTTCGCAAACTTACGCAAGACGCTCTTACTCCAGGGCGAGCCGGCCCGTGTGCCGGCGCTGGAATACTCGATCGATAAGTCGATCAAAACCCGGTTTTTGGGCCGCGAGCCGGCGACCATGGACGACGAGGCGGAGTTCTTTCTGGGGGCCGGGTACGACTGCGTCCCGGTGCTGTTCGGCATGCGGCTGACGCTGATCGAGCGGGCCGCCCGGGCCGCACAACACGGCAGTCCCTCCGGCGGCCACATGAAGAAGGCCGAGTCCCATTACAGCGCCAACAGCGAGCAGTCGAGTACGCGGTTGTGGGCGGAGGAAGGCGCCGGATTGATTCCCGATGCCGCCGCGCTGGACGCCTTTGAGTGGCCCGACCCGGACCTGTACAACTTTCACGACATTGCCCGGCTTGGCGAGATCCTCCCCGGCGAGGCGAAGGTGGTTCCCGTGGTGGGGTACATCTTCGCCGCGGCGTGGATGCTGATGGGCTTCGAGCAGTTCTGTATCGATGTGGCCGACGGGGCGCCGGTGGCCGGCCGCATCATGGAGAAGCTGGGCGAGATTCACCACCGGGTCGTCGAGAACCTGCTGCAATACGACTGTGTCGGCGCCGTTTGCATGCCCGACGATCTGGCCTACACCCACTCGCTGATGGTTCGCCCCGAGGTACTGCGGAAGCACGTCTTTCCCCAGCACGAGAAGATCGGGCGCCTCGTTCGCTCCAAGGATCTACCCTACCTGTTTCACAGCGACGGCCGCTACGCCGACGTGATCGACGACCTGATCCAATGCGGCTACAACGCCCTGCACCCCTGTGAACCGTCCAGTTTCGACATGGTCGAATTGAAGCGGCAGTACGGCGACCGGCTCTGTCTGTGCGGCAATATCAATCTCGATTCGACCCTCACCCTGGGCACGCCGCAAGACGTCGACGCCGAAGTGAAACTCCGCATCGAGACGGTGGGCCCCGGCGGCGGTTACTGCTGCGGCAGTTCCAACTCGGTCACCGAATACGTCCCCTACGACAACTACCTGGCCATGCTCGCGGCAACGCGGAAATACGGAGAGTATCCGCTCGGCGATTCTTGACATTGTGCCTTAGAATGGACATTGTGCCTTAGAATGGACATTGTGCCTTAGAATGGACATTGTGCCGTAGAATGGACATTGTGCCGTAGAACGGGGGTTCTCTGAATTCGCGCGAATTCAGCCACAAAGCTCTGTCAGCCTGCGGCTCTTCCGGGGGGAGGCGTCACCGGATAGGGCAAAGTGACGGTCCGCCGAGCTGCCCTTGAGCCGTCAAAGTCGCGGTATTTTATCAAAGTTTTCCATTACCCCCTCGCCACACTCGCCGACGTAGGTTATATTAGCAGGTTTACCCACGCGAGAGTTCCCGCCCAGTAGGCCTCCACTTCACCGGACCGTGCTCTCCCACGCTTTCCGGATGCCAGGAGGCACCCGCCAACCGTCAAGAGCCCGCTTCCGGTACATTGAGCCGGAGGCTCGTAAAATGGCCCGGCGTGCGGCGGTCCAACTTGGGCACGTACACTGTTTTCTTCGGAGATGAGAGGAGTCGTGTTGCATGAGTGAGGGCAAATCCGTTGTGAGTCAGTCGGTGAAGAATCTTGGTTGGCGCGTTACCATGGCCGGCCTGGGAATCAACCTGGCGCTGGGCATCCTTTACACCTGGAGCGTGATCAGCAAGGGCATTCCCGAGGCCTGGGGTTGGTCGGAGACGGATAAGTCGCTTCCCTACTCGATCGCCTGTCTCGTGTTCTGTCTGGTGATGGTGCCGGCCGGCCGTATGCAAGACAAGTTTGGCCCCCGTCTGGTGGCCAGCATCGGCGGTATCCTGGTGGGGATCGGTATGATCCTGGCCAGCACGACCACCTCGCCGATGGTCTTCATGATCGGGTTCGGCGTGTTGGCCGGTGCGGGTATCGGATTCGGCTACGCCTCGGCCACGCCACCGGCGGTGAAGTGGTTTCCCGCCGCCCGGACCGGTCTGATCGCCGGCATCGTCGTTTCGGGTTTCGGCCTGGCATCGGTCTACGCCGCCCCGCTGGCCAAGTGGCTCATCACCACCTATAGCGTCGGTACGATGGCTCTGGTTCTGGGAATTGCCTTCCTGGTGGTTGTGGTCGGATGTGCCCAACTTCTGGTTGTGCCACCCAAGGGATACGTGCCCGCCGGATCGGCAACAAACCAAGCAGCCGGTCCCGCCGCGAAGAAGAAGGACTACAGCCCGACGGAAATGTTGGGTACCTCGCAGTTCTATCTCTTATGGTTCATGTACGCCTGTGGTGCCGGTGCCGGACTCATGATCATTGGCAAACTGGCCAAGATCGCCGAATCGCAAGCGGGTATCGCGATGGGCTTCGCGCTGGTCGTGGCCCTGGCGGTGGGCAACGGTGCCGGACGAATCGTCGCCGGCATGGCGTCCGACAAGATCGGTCGGCAGCAGACCATGTTTGGCTGTTTCGTCTTGCAGGCGGTGATGGTCATCCTGCTGTCGCAGGCCACCGCGGGCTCGGCCCTGGCCGCTCTGCCGGTGCTGTTGGTCGTCTCGGCGATGATCGGTGCCATGTACGGTGCCAATCTGGCCCTGTTCCCCTCGATCACCAAGGACTACTACGGAGCGAAGAACTTCGGCGTGAACTACGGGCTCGTGTTCACTGCATGGGGCGTCGGCGGGTTCATGCTCGCCCTGGGTGCGGGAAAGCTCTACGACCTGTACGAGACGTTTTCCTACGCCTATTACGGAGCGGCCACGCTGCTGGTCGCCGCGGCCGCGGTCACGTTCCTCGTCAAGCCACCCAAGTCGGCCGACGAGCTGTCCGAGGCGGCCGCCTCGGCGGATGCCGGCGTGGCCCATCCGCCCAGCGACGATGTGAAGGAAGTCGCCTCGCAATCGGCCTAGGCGGAGCATCATCTTGGGGCCGTGGTGACTATTTTGCCGCGGCCCCTTCCCATTCGCGGTTGATTCTAGTTTCCTCGCCGGGTGAAAGCGGTTATAATCGGCGCTGAGCCTGGGGCCAGGAAGCCCCCCGGAGTCGCGCGTTGCCACTAACCGTTTCCGCCAAGGCGAGGTTGACCCATGCGTAGCTGTCACGGACTGTCTGCACGATGCCGAAGCCTGATGTTCCTCGCAATGGGAGTCGCCCTGCTGTCGACGGCCCCGTCCGTGGCGGCCGATTCGCCGGGGCTTCACTGGATCGACGTCGGCGACTCGATGCGGGCGCTAATCGAAGCCGACTGGGCCGAGCGCGATAGCCGATTCAGCACGGCCAAACCAACGGCCACCGCCGCGGCGAAGCAAACACCGCAAGGCGTGACCACCGTCCAGGACGCCGCCGGCGGATGCGACGGCATCAAGAACGGCCGATGGGGATTCCACACGGCCAGCAAAGCCAGCGAACCCTGGTGGCAAGTCGACCTGGGCGCCGAGATAAAACTCGACCGGGTGGTCATCTTCAATCGCACCGACAGCAACTGCGCGCCGCGCACAGCAAAGATTCGCGTGTTGGTCTCCTGCGATACCGACTGCCGACAGTTCGACGAAGTCTACCAACACAACGGCCAAGCCTTTTACGGCGTGAAGGAAAACAAGCCGCTGGTCGTGCAACTGGCCGACAAGAACGTCAGCGCCCGCGTCGTGCGGCTGCACATGCCGGGCAATTGTTCGTTTGCGCTGGACGAAGTCGAAGTCTACGCGGCAAGTGATCCGACAAAGAACATCGCTCTGAATCGTCCGGCCGACCAGAAGAGCGTCAGTGCGTACTCGTATCCCGGCACGTTACCCGACGGCGTGCAGACGGCCGTACCCCCCTCGCCCAAGCCGGTCGGCGGCGGTTTTTCGCTGGCCCATACGCGGGACGTTGTCGATCGCGGCGGCAAGCTGGCCGAGCGTTTGGCTCGCGAGGGAGCCGACACCCGTGAGCTTGCTCCGCTGACCAAGGCGCTCGCCGAACTCGAGGGGCGACTCAGTGCGTTGGCAGGAAAGCCCGACCTCACGCTGGACGCCCGGCGCGCGATCCACTTCGAGGCCCGATGGTTGGCCCGGCGGATCGCTTTCTGCAATCCGCTGCTGGACATGGACAAGCTGCTGTTTCTCAAACGGCACGACTCGGTCGGCATCATCCACATGTGCGACCAGTTTTACGGATGCAACGCGAAGCCCGGCGGCGGGCTGTTCGTGCTGGCCGATCCCTTTGGTGCTGAGCCGAAGCTGTGCAATCTGTTGGAGAATTCACTCGTCGAGCGGGGCCGTCTTACCGGCCGGAAGCTCGACGAGGGTGCGTTTCTCTCGCCCGACTTGTCGTTCGACGGCCGTACGATCATGTTTGCCTACACGCAGTGCAAGGCAACGGCCACGTATCAATGGGGTCCCGAGATTAGCCACCAGATCTTCAGAGTCCAAGCCGACGGGACTGCTCTGGAGCAACTGACCGACGGCGATCCCGACGACTTCGATCCATGCTTCCTACCCAATGGCCGCGTGGCCTTTGTGAGCGAGCGGCGCGGCGGCTATCTGCGTTGCGGGCGGCATTGCCCGGTCTATACGATCTTCTCGATGAATCCCGACGGCAGCGACGTCGTCTGCCTCAGTTTCCACGAAACGCACGAATGGCAGCCCAGCGTGAACAACGACGGGATGCTCGTCTACACGCGGTGGGACTACGTCGACCGCGATACGAACATCGCCCATCATCTGTGGCTCTCGTACCCGGATGGCCGCGACCCGCGTTCGTACCACGGCAACTATCCCGAGCGCCGCGAGAGCCGGCCGTGGATGGAGATGGACATCCGCGCGATCCCCGGTTCGCACAAATACGTTGCCGTGACGGGGGCCCATCACGGCCATGCGTTCGGGTCGCTGGTGCTGATCGATCAGCGGCTGGAAGACGACGGGGCCTGTTCGCAGATCACGCGGCTGACGCCCGAGGTGCCGTTTGCCGAATCCGAAGGACGCCCGATTCCCTCGCACATGGTCTACGGTACGCCGTGGCCGCTGAGCGAGAAGGACTATCTGTGCGTGTACGATCCGAATGTTAAGAACCGGGGGATCTACTGGGTCGATAGCGACGGCAACCGGGAGTTAATCTACCGCGATCCGTCGATCTCGTGTCTCAGCCCGATTCCGCTACGGCCGCGACCGATGCCGCCGGTCATCCCCGACGCCACCACACAAACGCTGGCCGCCCGTGAGGCCGCCGGTGGCGATCGACAGGCGACGATCTCGGTGGTCAACGTCTACGACAGCGACTTCCAGTGGCCGGAGGGCACGAAGATCACCGACCTGCGGATCATCCAGGTGCTGCCCAAGTCGACCGCACCGCCCAATCAGCCGCGGATCGGCGTGGCTAATCAGACCAACGCCCGGGCCGTGTTGGGCACCGTGCCGGTCGAGGCCGACGGCAGCGCCCACTTCGAGGCGCCGGTCGGCAAGGCATTGTACTTCCAGGCGTTGGACTCGCAGGGGCTGGCCGTGCAGTCGATGCGTAGCGCCACGTACGTTCATCCCGGCGAGCAGCTCACCTGCCAAGGCTGTCACGAGCCCAAACGCCGGCAGACGCCCTCGCGC
This sequence comes from uncultured Planctomycetaceae bacterium, assembly GCA_964444795.1. GTDB lineage: Bacteria > Planctomycetota > Planctomycetia > Pirellulales > Thermoguttaceae > JABMRP01. Next base: position 653 of record CAYUIQ010000355.1, on the reverse strand, counting down.
ACGTCGATGCCGATGGCCATGCAACGCGGGCCGTCGAAGATTCTCCCCGAAGTGGACGGCACCAACCCGTTCAACTACGTGCGTCTAGTACAGCCCGTGTTGGACCGCCACTGCGTCGGGTGTCACCAAGAGAAGAAGGCCGTGGATCTGTCGGGCCGTATCGACGGCAACTTTACGCGATCGTACAACGCTCTGGCCGCCAAGTACGGCTTCTACTTTCACGTAACCAACGGCTCGATCAACACGGGCGTCCACGGCGGCTCCCGCACGATCCCGGGCCAGTTCGGCGCCCGCGCCTCGAAACTGCTGGAGTATCTCGACGAGCGACATCACGACGTGAAGCTACCGGCGGAAGATTACCACCGGCTGGTGCTCTGGCTCGATTCCAACTCCGAGTTCCTCGGTGCTTACGAGGATGCCCCGGCTCAAGCGCGAGGGGAGATTGTGAAGCCGTCGTTGGAGTAGTGCTCGAAAAGGCTGTGTGAAAAAGGGGACGGGAGCAATCCTGTTCGGCACAAGATTTGCGCACCGCCAACAAGGCAAGATACGCAGTTTTAGTTGGACTTGCGCGCTCGGTCGAGATCGCGCATAATCGGGTGCATGGCCGGAAAGAAACGCGAAAACGTCCGTGACGAGGACATCACGGGCCTGAA
>CAYUIQ010000354.1:0-6441 GCA_964444795.1 uncultured Planctomycetaceae bacterium | reverse complement strand
GCTGCTCAAACTATCGATTGAACTGACTCTCGCTATTCGCTTGCGTAAGGGTTAGTATAGTAGCCATTGCGCCCCGCGAGATGTCGCCTCGGAGAATCCGAGGCACCCTCAACCATGGCAAAATCATCCCACACCCCCGCTCCCCTGCCCGGACTGCCCGCCGAACCCGTCGACCGGTTCGTAGGGCCGCTGGCCCGATTCATGCACGTCGAGGCGGCCGGGGGTGTCGTCCTCTTGGCGTGTACCATCGTGGCGCTCGTGGCGGCCAATTCGCCCTGGGCCGATGCCTTTCTGGCGTTCTGGAAGACGAAAGTCGGGTTCTCGATCGGCTCGATGACCGTCCAGCACAGCCTGCAACATTGGATCAACGACGGGTTGATGGCGATCTTCTTCTTCGTCATCGGCCTGGAAGTGAAACGGGAAATGGTGCTCGGCGAACTACGCGAGATGCGCCAAGCGGCGCTTCCCATCGCCGCGGCCCTCGGCGGGATGGTGGTTCCGGCGGCCGTGTATCTGGCGCTGCAGTTTGGCCAACCCGGCCAGAGTGGTTGGGGCATCCCCATGGCCACCGACATCGCCTTCGTGGTCGGCTGCCTGGCGATCCTCGGCCCGCGGGTCCCGCGCGGTATGCGCGTGATGCTCCTCTCGCTAGCCATCGTCGATGATATCGGGGCCATCCTGGTCATCGCCGTGGGCTATACCGACCATATTTCTCTCGGCTGGTTGGTCGGCGGATTCTGCGGTATTGGCGCCGTGATCGGCCTGACGAGAGTCGGTGTTCGCAACACGGCCGTGTACATCCTCGTCGGCACCGCGGTCTGGTTCGCGTTCCACGAATCGGGAATCCACGCAACCATCGCCGGGGTGATCCTCGGCCTGATCACGCCGGCCCGAAGCTGGGTGAGCAAGGGACTGCTGAGCGACATCGTCGACAAGGCCGGGCATTTTCTTGCCGGTGATGACACGGACGATCATCCCGAGCGCCACGGCATGTTGCGCCACGTGGAACGGGCTTCCCGCGAGGCCGTCTCGCCGCTGGAACGCCTGGAAGCGCGGCTCCACCCCTGGGTCGGATTTGCCATCATGCCGCTGTTCGCCCTGGCCAACGCCGGCGTACACATCGAGTGGGCCGACTTGGGCGCCCCGGTGGCCCTTGCCGTGATGCTCGGGCTGTTGATCGGCAAACCGGTGGGAATCGTACTGGCGAGTTGGGTGGCCGTGAAGTCGGGTCTGGCCCGGCTGCCCGAGGGTGTCGGTTGGGGGACGGTTACCGCCGGCGGGTTCCTCGCGGGCATCGGCTTCACGATGGCCCTGTTCATCGCCGGGCTGGCCATCGAAGGCGATCTACTCGACACGGCCAAGATCGGCGTACTGGCCGGATCGGTGCTCTGTGCCGTGGCGGGCATGATCCTGTTTCTCCGAACGAACCCCATTTCTCCCGGACGTGTCTAGTTGAAAAAGGGGACAGGCACGTCGCCAACACACGTCATGGCCGGGAAATCGAGACTCCCGCTCCGAGCCAGTCCCCTTTTTCAACCGGCCGCTAGCAGATAGAATGACGGGTTTGCCGCCCGCATGTCTCAAAACCGTGCCCCATTCGTCCACTGGAAGACACCATGCCGCGCTACAACCCGGCCACGATCGAACCGAAGTGGCAGAAATACTGGGAAACCCACCGCACGTTTGCCGCGGCCCGCCTGCCCGCCGACGCCGGCGACAAGATGTACGTGCTCGATATGTTCCCCTATCCCAGCGGCGACGGGCTGCACGTCGGCCATCCCGAGGGCTATACTGCCACGGATATTGTCTGCCGCTACAAGCGAATGCGGGGAACCAGCGTGGTGCATCCGATGGGTTGGGACGCCTTCGGACTGCCCGCCGAGCAGCATGCCAAGAAGACGGGCACCCACCCGCGAACCACCACCGAGAAGAACATCGACAACTTCCGCCGCCAGTTGAAGATGCTCGGCTTTAGCTACGATTGGGACCGCGAACTGGCCACCACCGATCCGGACTACTTCCGCTGGACCCAGTTCATTTTTCTCGTGCTCCACGACACCTGGTTCGACCACCAGCAGCAGAAGGGCAGCCCGATCGCCGAGTTGCCCATCCCCGACGATGTGCAAGCTGCTGGAGAAGAGGCCGTCGAGCAGTATCAAGACGACCACCGCCTGGCCTATCAACTCGAAGCGCCGGTCAACTGGTGTCCCGAGCTGGGGACCGTCTTGGCTAACGAAGAGGTGATCGGCGGGCTGAGCGAACGGGGTAGCCACCCGGTCGTGCGGATGCCCATGCGTCAGTGGATGTTGCGCATCACGGCCTATGCCGACCGGCTGGAAAACGATCTCGACACGCTCGATTGGTCCGACAGCATCAAGGCCCTGCAACGCAATTGGATCGGCCGCAGCACCGGCGCCGAGGTCGATTTCTTCATCGGCGACGAGATGGGACCCGGCGGCAAGCCGTCGACCGAAGCCTACGAGGCGTGGACCGCCACGCGGACCGAGTCCGGTCTGCCTCGCAAGCCGGGCGATGACGTACTGCGCATCTACACGACTCGACCCGACACGCTCTTCGGGGCCACCTACATGGTTGTGGCGCCGGAGCATCCGTTTGTCACGCGGCTCACGCTGCCCGAGCAGGCCGAGGCGGTCGCGGCCTACTGCGAGCAGGCCGCGCGAAAGAGCGATCTCGATCGCACCGATCTGGCCAAGGGGAAGACCGGCGTGTTTACCGGGTCGTACGCGATCAACCCGGTCAACGGCCTCCCGATTCCGATCTGGGTGGCCGACTACGTGCTGATCAGTTACGGCACGGGCGCCATCATGGCCGTGCCGGCGCACGACACCCGCGACTTCGAATTCGCCGTGGAGTTCAAGTTGCCGATCGTCTGCGTTGTCGATCCGGGCGAGAGCGAAGAAGTCTCGCGCGAGGATCTGCTCGCTGGGCGGGTGGCGTTTATCGCCGACGGCGTGGCGGTCAACTCGGGCCAGTACACGGGGCTTTCCACGCGAAAATTCAAACGGAAGATCGCCGAGGATCTCGCCACCGGCGGACTCGGTTGCACCGCGGTCAACTACAAGCTGCGCGATTGGCTCTTCAGCCGGCAGCATTTCTGGGGCGAGCCGTTCCCCATCTTGCACGAACTGGACGACGAGGGAAACGTCACCGGTCGCGCGCGAGCCCTGACACCCGAAGACCTGCCGCTTGATCTGCCGGAGAAGATGAAGTTCGACGCCGAGCACGCCAGTCCCGAGCCGCCGCTGGATGCCGCGCCGGACGAATGGCTCTACGTCACGCTCGACGGCAAACGTTACAAGCGCGAGACGAACACCATGCCCCAATGGGCCGGCTCATGCTGGTATTACTTGCGCTTCCTCGACCCGAGGAACGATCAGGCACTGATCGATCCCGAAATCGAAAAGGCTTGGATGCCGGTCGATCTGTACGTCGGCGGCGCCGAACACGCCGTCTTGCACCTGCTCTACGCCCGCTTCTGGCACAAGGTGCTCTTCGACCGCGGTTACGTGACCGTGGCCGAGCCGTTTCAGAAGCTCGTCAACCAGGGGATGATTCTGGGGGACGTGGAGTTTACCGGCTACCGGAACGCCGGGGGCAACTGGGTCAGTGCGTCGAACGCGAAGAAAGACGCCGACGACCAATGGATTCACAAGGCGACCGGCGAAGAAGTCACCAGCGTCAAAGTGCAAGCCGAGCAGATCGAGAAGCGGGGCGATGCGTTCGTTTTGCGCGCGGACAGGGAGATCAAGATCGACAGCCGCGCGTACAAGATGTCGAAGAGTCGCGGCAACGTGGTTAATCCGGATGAAGTGGTGGACGACTTCGGAGCGGATTCTCTACGGCTTTACGAGATGTTCATGGGCCCGCTGGAATCGGTCAAGCCGTGGAGCATGGAGGGCGTGCATGGCGTGCGGGGGTTTCTCGACCGCGTTTGGCGGATGATCCTCGACGAACGGGCCGAGACGATCACGCTCAACGCGGCCGTGCAAGATGCCGAGCCGACCGAAGAGCAGAACCGCGTGTTGCACCGCACGATTCAAGCGGTCAGCGAGGATCTCGACCAGATGGCCTTCAACACGGCCATCGCGCGGATGATGGAGTTTACAAACTTCTTCCTCAAGGAAGACGTGCGGCCGAAGTCGGCCATGGAACGGTTGGTGCTCCTCCTTTCGCCCTTCGCGCCCCATCTGGGTGAGGAACTTTGGGAGGTGTTGGGCCATACGGGTACGCTGGCTGCGGAGCCGTGGCCGGAGTTCGACGAGTCGTTGATCCGCGAGGACACGGTGGAAGTTCCCGTGCAAATCAACGGCAAATTGCGCAGCCGGATTCAAGTGGCCGCCGACGCCGACCGCGACGTCCTGGAAGCGGCCGCCCGAGGGGACGAGCGAATCGTCGCACTTGTCGAGGGAAAGAAGATCATTAAGGCGATCGTCGTGCCGGGGCGGATGGTTAATTTCGTCGTCAAGTGACCGACGACTAGTCACCACACGCGCGGCATCGTACAATAGAGTGCGTGAACCCTCCCTCCGACCACTCCCCTGCCGATCGGCCGGATCTCGACCCGGTGATTCTTGGCACGGCCTGCTGCATCCTTGCCGCCGTGGGTTACTCCTCGGTGAACGTCTGTCTGCGCGATCTGGCCAACAAGGTCGATCAGACGTGGATTCTCTTCGTCAAGGAATCGGTCGCCGTGGCGGTCGTCGGGCCGTGGCTGGCGTGGCTCGTGTGGCGCCGCCGTCAACACGTGCCGCCGTGGCGATCCTTGGGTATCTTGGCCCTGGCCGGATTGGCCACCCAACTGATCGGCAATCTGCCGGCGATTTGGGCGATCGGCACCGTGGGGCTGGCTATTTCGATTCCCACCGCCCTGGGCGTTAATCTGGTTGCCTCGGCGATCTTCGGACGGATCTTTCTGGGCGAACGCGTGTCGCCCCGTAGCGTGGCGGCCATCGCCTTGTTGACGATCTCTGTCGTCCTGCTGAGCATCGGCGCCAACGATGCGAACCGGGCGATGGCCGGATCGGGAGCGACCTCCGGTTCGCTGTGGGCCGCCCTGGCCGTGGGCGCCTCGGTACTCGCGGGAACTACCTACGCCGGACTGGCCGTGGTGATTCGCAAGACGACGACCAACGGCGTAGCACCGCTGATCGTCATCCTGACGGTCACCGGCATGGGCGTGTTGAGCATGGGCGTGCTGAGCACGACGCGATTGGGGCTCGACGGCATGTCGGAAACCTCGTCACGCGATCTGGGCTGGATGCTCGCCTCTGGGGGGTTCAACCTGATCGCCTTCATGGCAATCACCAAGGGTCTGCAACTGACGACCGTCGTGCATGCCAACGTGATCAATGCCTCACAGACCGCGCTGTGCGTCGTGGCCGGACTTCTCTTCTTCGATGAGCACGCCAGCTCGCTGCTGGTGACCGGTATCGCGCTGACGATTGTCGGCATGGTGCTCAACAACCGCCAAGGGAACAGCAATGGTCGCCCGGCCACCGATCCCATCACGCCGGGTTGATTCCTGTCGGCGGTGGGAACGTGCCGGCGTTCGGTTTCCGCTGTGCCCGGGGAAACCGCCGAAGGCAACGGGAGCTCGGAGACGGCCCCCTCTTTCGGAGGACCCAAGCGGTCGTCGCACTGCCCCGCTAATGGGTCGGAAAACGCAACTGTATAGGTCGAAATAGGCCCCGGCGGTGCAAAACCCGGGAAATAACGGCCTTGGGGACCATTTTTCCCCATTTTTCTTGGTGTTTTGCCGATATATCCGTTGTATTTTTCGGCCCGGGCGCGTTTAATTCAACATACGGCCTCTCGGTAAGACGCCGTATTTCACGACGGGTGCTTTTCTATCACATCACGACACATTGCATGGAGGGTGACGGGACATGGCGAAAGCTGTTAAGAAACCACTGACCAAGACGGAGATCCTCAACAACATCGCCGAGGCGACCAGCCTGACCAAGAAAGAGGTCACTGCCGTGTTCGACGCGCTGGGTGCTGAGATCAAGAAGAGTCTCGGCGCGCGGGGCGCCGGCGCCTTCACGATTCCCGGTCTGTTGAAGATCGAGAAGAAGAAGGTTCCGCCCAGACCGGCGCGCAAGGGCGTGCCCAACCCGTTCAAGCCGGGTGAACTCATGGACGTGGCCGCGAGGCCGGCCTCCAAGAAGGTCAAGGTTCGTCCGCTGAAGAACCTCAAAGACATGGTCTAAGAGGACCGGATCGAAGAAGACATGGTCTGGCGAGGCGGCGCTGTCGTCTCGGTTAGGGTGTGGTATCGTCCGATACCGGGCATCCAGACCACCAACGCACCCCGGCACCAGTCGGCACGACTCGCTGGCCGCGCCTCGGAGGAGGTTGTCGCCAGAGCCAGCGTGCCTTTGGGCCGGGGTTATTCTTTGTACGATGGGCTTCCCAGCCCGT
>CAYUIQ010000353.1:0-6518 GCA_964444795.1 uncultured Planctomycetaceae bacterium | reverse complement strand
ATCGTTCGGGTTTTGGGAACCAGATTGGTCCCCCCAAATTCGAGACGCTTTCGATAAGATTGTCAAGTGCCGGGCCGGCGCCAGCAGAAGAACCGCCTCGACCCACTCGACGATCGAGGCTGTCGGGGAAGGCGCCAAGGCGTTCCGCGCCCGTCCTCGCGTGGATGGATCGCCATGAAGCCGCGGCGGTCGGGGTCCGTCAGCGTTGCGGCCGGGACAAGCCCGAAGGTGGCGTGCGATGGGAAGAGGCGATGTGGGTCCGGGCGATGCTGGGGGAACGCACGTGGGGCGTTGTCGGCGAAGCGCCGCCGGTGGCTGCCAGTTGATCCACGCCCAAGCCTTCGCCGAAGTAGGATTTCCGGGCTTCGGGGTGGCGCAGCACTTCCTCGGGCGAGCCGTGGCAGAGGACCTGCCCCTCCTTGATGACGTAACTCCGGTCGGAAATCTGCAGAGTCTCGCGCACCTGATGGTCGGTGATCAGAAAGGCGATTCCCTGGGCGCGAAGTTTCCGGATGATGCTCTGGATACTGGCCACGGTCACCGGATCGATGCCCGCGAACGGTTCGTCCATGAGGATGATTTTCGGATTGGAGACCAAGGCGCGGGCGATTTCCAACCGGCGTCGTTCTCCGCCGGAAAGCGACATTGCCCGATTTTTTCTCAGGCGGGTGATATCGAACTGGGCCAGCAGTTGTTCGCAGCGTCGGTTTCTACTCGGGCGATCGACGCCGAGCATTTCCATGACCCCCAGCAGGTTCTTCTCGACGGTGAGTTTGCGAAAGACGCTGGGTTCCTGGGCCAGGTATCCCATGCCTCCGTCGCGTGCCCGGCGATACATGGGCCAGTGGGTCACGTCCTTGCCGGCGAGGATGACTTTGCCCGCGTCGGCCTCGATCATGCCGCAGGTCATGCGAAAACTGGTCGTCTTGCCGGCTCCGTTGGGACCGAGCAAGCCGACGATCTCGCCCGGGCGGACACGAAAATCGACGCCGTCGACCACGCGGCGGCCGCGATACGATTTGACCAATCCTTGGACTTCCAGCATGGGTGGCACTTCCTTGTTATCGCACGGGTTATCGCACGAAGCCCCATCGGGAATAGTTGGGAAAGAACGGGAACGGGATGTTGACGCCGCCGATGGTCACTCGATCCCAAGAGTGGGGCCAGTAGATAAAAATGGCCTTTCCGATCAACAATTCGCGCCGCACGAAATGGCCGAATCCTTCGTGTTCCCAAAGCCGGCTGTCTTTGCTGCGCAGGCTGTTGTCGCCGAGAACGAGGAACCTACCTCCCGTCAGCGGAAACTCAACGCGGCGGAGTTTGTCGAATTCGCCCCACAGTTCGGGCGAGGACATGAATCGAGCGAGCCGATCGGGGGTAAGTCCGCCATACGAGTGGAGGAAACTGGACCGCGGATAGTCGTCAATGGAAGTCGAACCGCCGTCTCTGCCGGATCGCACGGCAATGTAGTAGATGTCGCGGAGCACCTCGATCTGGTCGATCTTCACCGCCGCGCCGCGCGAGGCGATGCCCACCGGGGTCAGATCGTCTTCGGTCGGCCGGGTATTGCCCAGCGGCAGGTACGTCGTGGCCTGATCGAATTCGACCGCCTTGCCGTCGACCCAGAGCGTCAGTTGATCGTCCACGTTGGAGAACGTGATTTGGTAAGTTCCCGGGCCGAGCACGTCGGTCAAGGCCGTCCGCTGGTGCGCGTCGGGCTCGTCGACGATGGTCATCGTCGCACAACCGTCGGCCGTATCGATCGAACACTCGAACTTGCGCCCGCCTTCGACCAACTGGAAGACGACTTCTCCCTCGGTGCCGACGACTTCCAGACGGCAGCGCACCGCCAAATCACCCACCCAGTGCTGGCCCATGGCGGCGGCGGTGGCCGTTGTCTGCTCGGTATCGCCGTTGGCGATACTTTGCACGCCCCCGAGCGTGCAGCCCGTGTTGTAGCCGCAGAAATCCGAAATCAGTTGCGGCCGGGGAGTGTTGGGGGAAGGCTTTCCTTCGGCGAGAAACTTCCAATCGCCGTCCATGGGGAGAAGGTGCCGGTAGCGCAGCCAGTCGGAGGCATCGGAAGAACCATCGGTCTCGAACAACCGATGGTCCTCGGTAGACCAATCGCCGCCGGAGGGATTCGGCACCTGGCCGCTCCATCGGGGCGGCCAGCCCAATTCGAGCATTTCCGGCGCCACGTACCGGTTATCGTAAACCGGTTGCAGCATGGCCAGCAATTTCTTCGGTGGCTTCCTCGCGATGGTGGTTTCGGTCTTGTCGTCGTCGTTCATGCGCTCGACGAACAGGTCACCGTGCTCAATATGGATGGTTTCGTTCGGAAGCCCCACGATCCGCTTGATGTAATTTGTTTTCGCCCCGCCGGGGAACTTGAAAACGGCGACGTCCCAACGCTCCGGGCCGTTGAATTGATAGGGGAATTTTCCCACCAGGATGCGGTCACCCTTGTAGGATGGATACGATTCCCCCAGCGCGTTGTCGGGGCCCACGTCAATTGTGTACCGGCACATCGGGCACATGCACTGGATCACCTGGTCCAGCGATCCGTCGAGCCTGCCCGTTTTCGGGTGTACGCGAAGAGCGCCCGACGGCTCCACTTCCTCGCTGGCGCTGACTTGGAACGGATAGCCGCACTTCGGGCAGACCAGGTCCTTGTGGCGTCCCATCAGCGTTGGCGCCATTGATCCGGTGGGAATGACAAACGCTTCGGCGTCGAACGTGCGGAAGAGGAAAGCCAGCACGAAAGCGATGACCACCGACTCGATCGTCTCGCGAACGGCCGAGGCCGACGGAAGCAGACGCCCGTCGCTCGATCCGCCCGACGGCTTGGACTTGCCGCGGCGCGAAGACTTCTTCTCCAGAGGTTTTCGCGGGGAGGAATCCCGTGCGGCCGCCGGTTCCGTGTCGGTCGGGCGATTTTCGCCGCGTGGTCTCTTCTTCTTCGACATGCTCTCTGCGTCCTTGTCCCAATGGCTCGGGGGTGTCGCACTCGACGTCGTCGTCGGACAGGGTCTCGGAATTCTTGCCAGTTCAGCTACAGGGTGTACGCAGCCGGCTCGTGGCTGGTGCGCGCCCAAGCTAGTCAATATAACGGATTCGCATCGGATCGGGAACGCGAAAACGCCACGCCTACCACTCTATTGGGTGGTCACAGAGAAGGCGCGTATCGGGCGGCCAATGAGTAATTCGCCGGAGACGCCCCCGCCTTGCGGCCATCGGCGACTATCCCGCGAAATCGGGCTATTGTCGCCCAAGACGAAAAAGGCGTTATCGCCCAATTGCACCGCGCCGCCATCCCCCCCTGATCGGTCGATACCGCGGATTTGCGTATAGTAGACGTCGCGATACAGACGCACGTCGCGAATCTCGACCGCCGCCCCTTCGGACCCGATGGCCACGGGCTCCTCGACCGCGCGCGGCCGCTGCTGGGGGGGATCAAGAGTGAAGGCGAACCGTGTTCGACCGTCCAATGCCATCAGGAACCGGCAATCCACCAGGGCGACTTCGACCTGAACTCCGCCGGCTGACTCGAGTTCCTCTCGCGCGAACGTCCCATTGGCGATCTGCCGGCCATTGTGCCATGCCAACCACCGGTCCGAATCGAGGGCCAACCGAACCGACAACCGATTTCGGCCGTCGGTGGCACGCACGGCCACTCCACCTCGATCGCCGGTCGCCGTCAGTCGAAACGACAAGAGCACGTCGGTCACGCTGTTGATCTCGTCGTAATGCCGGCTTTGCGCCTGGTTGTATCCCGTTCGGTCATCGATCGGGCCGTGACAAACCTCGCCGGAATCTCCCGCCTTGCGATGCCAGTGGCGGTAGACGAGCCAATCCATGGGCGGAGGCTCATCGCCGGCCACCGCCGGCTGCCCGCCCGGATGAACCATACGGCCATCGGAACCACGCCATCGGCTTGTCGGCTTCTCGCTGCTCCAACGAGGTTTGGGCACCGGATCGCGCGTTGGAGAAAATCGCACGTCATGGACGGCTACGGCCATCGCGCGGAGTTGGGCAAGCGTTTTTCGCTGGATCTGGCCGTCGGCGTAGACGTCGCCATGGCGCACTTCGACCGCTTCGCCGGGCAGACCGACGATCCGCTTGACAAGGATCCGGGCCGCGTGTTCCGGATCCCGCAAGGCGACCACCTCCCAGCGATTGGGCGGGCGGAACGAAAAGGCGGCCTTGTCGATCAGCAGCCGGTCGCCGGCCGTATCGGTTGCCGACTTCAGGTCGTTGTCGGCGTAACCACAGTTGGGACACGCCACGCGAGCATACTCCACCGGAAGATCGGTCCCGCAGGCAAATATCCACCCGCAATCGGCACACTCCAATCGCCGGTGAACGCCCAGCAGCCCCGGGGCCATCGAGCCGGAAGACACGACCAGCGGCAAGAAGAGGCCCTCGATGAGCCAGGTTCGCAGGATCAACACGGCCACCAGCGCGCCGACCAACGAGCGCAAGACGCGACCGAGCAGACCACGGTCACGCGCGGCCGGCCGATTGCATTGTACTCGTCGCCGTAACATAATGATGTCCAGGGGCGTGGGTCGCGTGGTGTCGGTGGTGGGTTGGGAACCAGCGAAGATTTCATTGTACCCTGTAGCTGAATTCTCAAGAATTCAGAGAATCAGGATTTCGCAGCAAAATTCGCAAGAACTCCGAAGACCCCTCCGGCATGGAAACATCAGACACAACACAACTGATCCGCCGGATACACGACAGCCCGTCCCGGGTGGTGTTGGCCATGGCTGGGGGCGGAAGTCGAGCGGCGGCCCAACTGCTGGAGACGCCCGGCGCTTCGCGGACCGTGTTGGAAATTGTCGTGCCCTACGGCGAAGCGGCAATGATCGATTGGCTCGGGGGCCGTCCGGATTCTTTTTGCGCCGAAGCCACGGCACGCGCCATGGCGGTGGTGGCCATGACCCGAGCCGGGCGACTGGAGCCCGATCGGCCTCCCTTGGGCTTGGCATGTACGGCGAGTCTGGCGAGCGATCGGCCGAAACGGGGTCCGCACCGCGTGCATGTGGCCCTGCAAAGCCGATCGACGACGGCCACCCGGTCGCTGGAGTTGAGCAAGGGAAGCCGTACCCGAGACGAGGAAGAGCGACTGGCAAGCCGTCTGGTGCTCAACATGCTGGCCGAAGCGTGCGGGGTCGAGGAGCAACTGCCGTTGGATCTGCTGGAAGGCGAAACGGTTCTGACGGATCAGATCGTCGCCCCGCGGGCGTGGCAAGATCTCATGGCCGGCCGGGTCGATGCGGTTTGTCATCGGTCGCCGGTCACGGGGGAAGATGAAACGCCCAAAGTGGTCTTTCCCGGCGCGTTCCATCCGATCCATCACGGGCATCGCCGCATGGCCCGGATCGCGGCCGAGGAACTTGGCTCACCGGTGGCCTTCGAGCTTTCGGTGATCAACGCCGACAAGCCGCCGCTGGACTATCTCGAAATCCGCCGCCGATTGGATCGCTTCGCCGAGGATGAAACGGTCTGGCTGACAGGAACACCCACGTTCGCGGCCAAAACGGGCCTCTTTCCCGGGGCCACGTTCGTCGTCGGTATCGACACGCTCCGTCGCATCGCCGAGCCGCGATTTTACGGCAACCACTCGGCCGGCCTCTGCGAAGCGGTCGCCATGATCGCCGCCGCCGGCTGTCGTTTTCTGGTCTTCGGCCGCGCCACGGGCGACGGTTTCGAGGAACTGGCCGATCTGGACGATCTGCCCGAGACACTTCGTGCGCTGTGCCGCGGCATCGGCGGCGGACAATTTCGAGCCGACGTTTCGTCGACGGAGATCCGCCGCGAGGAAGGTTCTTCAGCGGGGCGATTAGGATCCGATCAAATGCGTAACCAAAATCCGAACGCCGATCAGCAGCAACACGCAGCCGCCGGCCGTTTCGGCCACGCGTCCCCAGCGGCGGCCGATGCGACTGCCGAAGGTGATGCCGACGGCGCTGAGCAATGCGGCGACCAACCCGATCACCACGCAGGGGATCCAGACCGAAACGCCCAGCAGGGCCATGCTTAGGCCCACGGCCAGTGCGTCGATGCTCGTGGCGACCGAGAGCGTGACCAGCATCCATCCGCGGGTCGGATCGGCGATCGGCCGGTCTTCTTTCCCGCCCCACGCCTCGAAGAGCATCTTTCCGCCGACAAACGCCAGCAGTCCGAACGCCACCCAATGGTCGTACGCGGCGATATACACGACCATGCGCTGACCGGCCAGCCATCCGGCAACGGGCATCATCGCCTGGAACAGACCGAAGTGGAAGGCGATGCGAAACGTGTGCCGCCCGGTCACCCGCGAGAGAGTCAGTCCGGCGCCGACCGATACGGCAAAGGCATCCATCGCCAGACCGATCGCGATTGCCAGCAGTGTGAGCCAGTGCATGTGGGGGAATCTCCTTAAGTGGACAGCGCCGCTTTCAATCCTTCCCCACCGGCCTTGCGCCGGTGGCTCGCTGGTTTGGGAACTACCACGGCACGCCCTGTTCTCC
>CAYUIQ010000352.1:0-6519 GCA_964444795.1 uncultured Planctomycetaceae bacterium | reverse complement strand
CCTCCAATCGGTTCACCAATGACGCGGCGGTGAAGAATCGCACCTTGTAGCCCGCACGGCACGCGGCCATCCCCAAGGCAATGGAAACGTGCGTTTTTCCAGTCCCGGGTTGCCCGATAAAACACGTATTGGAATGTTTGGCAATCCACTCGCAACGCGACAACTCCAGGACCTTCCGCTTGTTGATCGCCGGCGAGGCCGAGAAGACGGCATCCAGCCAGCCACCCATCCATCAATCTCGCTGTTACTGAGCACTAGATGGACGCAAGAATCATCACCCCATCTTCGCCAGGATCCCCTTGAGCCCGTCCAGCGAGATCTTTGAGCATTCCATCGGCGACTTGCCGTCCGGATAGCTCTCTTGCTCCACCGTGATCCACTCGGTGCCGCCGACTTCACGGCAGGCGGTAATCACCTCGGGCCAGTTGACCGAGTCCTGTCCGAGGAACGCCTTCTTGCCCGCCGTGTTGCCGTGGACCGAGGGCTTGAAATGCGTGATCTTCGTTCGGCCCGGGTACTTTCGGACGTACTCTGCCGGGTCGCGACCCGCGTGGGCGGTCCAGCCGCAGTCTTGCTGCAGCACGACCTCCTCGCTGGTCCGCTCGGCGAACAGATCCCAGTAGGTCTTGTCGGTGCCTTCGGCGATGTTGAACTCGCGGGTGTGGTTATGATAGCCGCAGTACATGCCGTGCGGCTTGAGGATCTCGGCCGCTTTGTTGAACTTCTCGGCCAGCTCCTTGCTCTTCTCCGGATGGGTGAAGGCGCCGTCGCCGGGAACGATGAGGAATTTGCAGCCGATCGCCTGGTGGAATTCGATGGTCTTCTGGATGCGATCGTCGGCGAAGGACGACGTGCCGATGTGCGTGCCCGCGGTCTTGAGTCCCAGGTCGTCGAGTTTCTTCTTCAGCCCGGCCGCGTCGCCGCCGTACTTGTGGTATCCGGCGAACTCGACGCCCTGGTAACCCATCTTGGCCACCGCCGCAACCGTCTTGTCAAAGTCCTTACCGCAATCGCCGCGGACCGAGTAGAGTTGCAGGGCGATGGGGATTTGCTTCGGCGCGGCGGCTTGGGCCTCTCGGCCAAGAATCGAAACCGTAGTGCCGGCGGCCAGGAGGCCGGCGCCAACTCGCATCGCGTCGCGTCGTGTGATTTGTTGGGGCGTCATGCGATCATCCTCGTTGTGGTGGTTGGTGTGTTGTGTAGTTGAACGGAATCTCTCACATTCAATCATACGATCATCTTGGGGGGATGGAAGAAAAGGCTCGCTACTTCCCCGGCTTCTTCCCCACGATCGGCACCAGCGGGCGGATCCAGATATTGCGAAATCGCACCGGGTTGCCGTGAAACTGGATGTGGATGGGCAGCTTCGCTTCGTGCTTTTCGTACGACGGCGGTTTGTGCCAGGCCGTGGTGCCGGCAAGCGCGAAATTGTTTTGGATCACCATGCCGTTATGCAGCACCGTCATTGCGGCCGGCTGTACCACCGTGCCGTCCTCGGCGAACCGCGGCGCGCGAAAGACAATGTCGTACGTCTGCCACTGGCCCGGCGGGCGACAGGCGTTGACCATCGGCGGCGACTGCTTGTAGATCGCCCCGGCCTGACCGTCGAAATAGGTCTCGTTTCCGTGTGAGTCGAGGATCTGCACCTCGTACTTGCCCATCAAGTAGACGCCGCTGTTGCCGCGTCCCTGCCCGCTCCCCTTGACTTCCGCGGGCGACGCCCATTCGACGTGCACCTGACAGTCGCCGAAACTCTCCTTGGTCGAGATGCCGCCACCCCGGGCAGTCGCCACGCCGTCCTCGACCAGCCACCGCTCGCCGCCGTTCCATTGCGAGAGGTCCTTGCCGTCGAACAGCACGATCGCATCGGCCGGCCGCCCGTCGACCGGCTCCGGGTTCACCACCGGCGGTTCGGGCCAGACGATCCCGCTCTTCCACTCTCCGCCCACGCACGGCGCGACGGTGACGGCCAAAACGATCAGAAGGGGCAAGAGACGTTGGAAACACAGCGTCGCGGGGCGGGGGGAATCCATGTGGCGGGTCCTTTCATGGGGAGTAGTCGAGGCAGGGAGTGAAGTGCTCCATTATGCTTCATCGAGCCGGCCAAGACAACTTCCCGCCCTTGGCGCCTTGGTGGTAAGTCCGCTCCGGGCCGGGGCGAGAAGCGGGCGGAAATCTCCTCGGCAGGCCTATGCCGGGCATCTCTTGTACGCTTCAGATGTCGAAAAACGGGAAAACGACGCATTAAATGGTGGCACGGGCAGGGATTTCTTGGTTAAATGAAGGCACGCTTGGCAACGTTGCTGGAAATAACTCATTTCTTCTCTTAGGAGGTGCATCATGCGAGTTCGAGTCGTAACGGCGGCATTGGTATTGGCCGGCTTTGCGGTCGTCGGGAGCTTCGCGATGGCCGGGCCGCTGGGCCTTGGCGGCAATGTGCTGTGGTTGGATGCGAGTGACGTGTCGACAATCACGGACACGGGCGGATTGGTCGATCAGTGGAACGACAAGAGCACCGCGGGTAACAACTTCACGGGAACCGGCAACGAGAGACCCACCACGGGCGCCAGCACGCAAAACGGTCTCAACGTACTCACGTTCGACAACGACTACCTGGTCGGGCCCAACGCGGTGCTCACCGCCGGCGACGACGACTATACGTACTACGCCGTGTGGCAGCCGAACCGGAACGCCGTTTTGACCGTCTACGAGCAGGGCCAGGGCACCAATCAGCGGTCGTCGATCCTCGCGGTCAACGCGGCGTATGGTTTCAACGGCCAGAACAATGACCGCCACGACATGGTGCCCTACGGCCCCGACGAGTGGCGGGTGACGGACATGAAGGTCGACAACAGCCTGCCCGATGGCACGAACAACATCTATCTTGTCGACAACGACACGCCCTACGTCGGGCGAACCGGAAACCCCGCCAACCTGAACATCGGCGCCAACGGCTCCCGCGTCGGCGCGAAGGTGCAGAACAACGGCGAGCGAATGTACGGCGACATCGCCGAGATCCTCGTCTACGACCGGGCCCTGAGCGATGCCGAACGTCTCCAGGTCCGCGACTACCTGGATGCCAGGTGGGCTCTGAACGATCAAGCCCCGCCCCCGCCGCCGACGATCGACTGGACTTTCGACGACGGTGCCGGCAATCCCGACCTCAACGGATGGACGATTGTTGCCCAGAGCAACGGGGCCCAGGATGTGCCCTATCTACAGGTGGCGGCGAGCGAGGCAAATCGAATGCCGACCGCGCCGACTCTCACTACCGCCTGGGATATCAGCGGGCCCGCTGGCGGCTTTGAAGGCGATCACGGCCATGACATCCTCATCGCCCGGTCGCCGGAGTTCGAGATCACGGCCGATAGGCCGATTACGTGGACGAGCGTGGGCGGAAACACCGGTGCCGTGGATCCGGGCACGGGCACGGGTGCCTATCCCGGCGGGGCAATCGGAGTATCGCTGGTCCGCGCCAGCGACGACTTCCGCGTGCTGAGCGTGGAAACCACGCAGACCGGAACCCTCACGGCATACGAGTTCGACACCACGCCGTTCTTGAACGACGGCAACAGCTATTACCTGGAAGCGGTGGACAACTTCGCCGGCGGCTGGGGCTACGTCGAGTGGGATAGTTTCTCGGTACCCGTCGCGGCCGCTGCTGCGGTGCCCGAGCCAAGCACCCTGGTCCTGGGCGCCATCGGAGTGGTCCTGTGTCTGGGAGCGGGCCTGCGGCGACGGCGGAAGTAACCGAAATGGGATGAAGCACATGAGGCGCGTGCAACTGCCGGCGGCGGATGGTTCCCGCGACAAAGGTGTCGGGAACCTCTTGCCGGAACGGCCCGTAGGGTGCTTCGCACGGAAGGTCCCCGACACCTTTGTCGCGGGAAGTGGTTTTACCCTGGTCGAACTACTCGTGGTCATCGCGATCATCGGCATTTTGATCTCGTTGCTGCTGCCGGCCGTGCAGTCGGTTCGAGAGGCGGCTCGCAATACGCAGTGCGGCAACCATCTGAAGCAGATGGCCCTGGCGATCATGAATCACGAGGAGGCGTTTGGTATTCTCCCCGACGGGGGCGAGGGCGTCTGGGTGCCGCGCACCAAGACATCCGGCGGCAGACCCGAGGTCGCTCCCCGGCAGAACTGGGGGTGGTCGTACCAGATTCTTCCCTACATCGAACAGCAGGCGGTCTGGGAACTGGACAACGACGCCGCCGTGGCCGACAACGCGATCCCGACCTACTATTGTCCCACCCGCCGCGCGGCGCGGAAGGTACACAACCAGGGCAACGGCCCGTCCTGGGCGCACGGACTGCGCGGTATGCTCGACTACGCCGGAAACGCCGGCACCGATTGCCAGAACATCGGCGGCTGGGGGATCCGCGGCAACGGCCTGACCGGACCGATTACCCGGCGTCCCAACGGGGCCTCCGATCGCGGCGCCTCGGTCGGAATCGCCGAAATCCGGGACGGGACCACCAATACGATTTTGCTGGGTGAGAAACTGATGAACGCGGACAAAGTCGGCACCGAAGACCTCGGCGACGACGACGCGGGGTTCGCTGAAGGATGGGACTTCGATACGGTGCGCTGGGGATGTTACCCCCCTGGGCCCGATATTCGCGATGCGGCCATGCCGGCCCATCAAAGGATGTACGCCGCGCAGCGCGGCGGATTCGGCTCCTCCCACGCGGCAGGGTTCAACGTCGCGCTGTGCGACGCCTCGGTCCGTCGTCTTTCGTTCAGTATCGATTTCGAGATGTTTAAGAACCTGTCCAACCGGAAAGACGGCAAGACCGTCGTTCTGGGGCGCTGAGGGGCTGCCGATGCACAATCGCGTGTTTCTGGTCATGGCGTGGATGAGCGGACTGCTGGCCTTGTCGGCAATGCCTGGCTGTGGCGACGACGGCCCGACGCGATACGGTCTCTCCGGCCAGATCACGTACGAGGGTAGACCGATCGCCGGCGGCTGGATCGTCTTTGCCCCGGCAGGAGAGGGGCCCGGCGCGTCGGCGAATATCCATGACGGCCGCTACGAGACGCGCAAAGACTGGGGCACCGTCGGCGGACCGCATACGATCGAGGTCGTCGCCTTCGACAACGTTGCCTCAAGCGATCCCCATGCTGAGGGTAGCGCCGCCACGGCCGGAAAGCCGATCTTCTCTTGCACGCTCCAGAGGGACATTCCCGAAGAAACGGCCACCTTGGATATCGAGATCTCCCGGGCGGACGTCGAACGGGCAAGCCGCTGATGCCCGGCGTGCTTGCGGTCCGCTCCGTTTCGCATTACCGTAGGGAATGTGGCGGAATCGTTGAACGCCGACCCGCATCAGGTTTTCCCAACCGGTCAAGCCGTGAAGATGGCCAGAGCAGCCCCCAATCGCCGCGGGTTTACGCTGGTCGAGCTGCTGGTCGTGATCGCCGTCATCGGCATCCTCATCGGCTTGCTGCTGCCGGCCGTTGGGAGCGTCCGCGAGGCGGCGCGGCGGGTGGAATGTCAGAATCATCTGAAACAACTGGGCACGGCGTTCGCCGCGCACGTCGAGGCCCAGCGACATTATCCGGCCGGCGGTTGGACCGAACGCTGGGTCGCCGATCCGGATCGCGGATTCGGCTGGCGTCAGCCGGGCGGATGGGAGTACAACATCCTGCCGTTCATCGAGCAAGAGGCCTTGCACCGGCTCGGACAGGGCGACGCGCCGGACGTGAAACGGTCGCTGGCCGTCGAGCGAATGCGGACCCCGCTGGCGATTCTCCATTGCCCGTCGCGACGGCGCCCCGGTTTGCGGCCCGCGGGCGGCGACTTCTTCAATGCCGACCCGGCCGATAAGAATGCCAAGATGGATTACGCGGCCAACGGCGGCACGTATCGCGATCCGGATCAGACGGGCCCGCACACGTTGGCCGAGGCCGAGACGTACCCCTGGCCGCCCGCCGAACGATACGACGGCATCTGCTCCATGCGCAGCGAAACGTTGCCGGGTGAAATCCGCGACGGGGCCAGCAACACGCTGATGCTGGGGGAAAAGTACCTCAATCCCGATTGGTACCAAAACTCCCAGGGCTGGGGCGACGACGAGGGGATCTTCGTCGGCCAGCAGAACGACAACACCCGCTGGTGCCAACCCCAATGGTCTCCGTTGGGCGACACCCCCGGCGTCGGCAGCTATTACTCGTTCGGCGGCACCCACCCGGGCGGTTGGAACGCCGCCCTCTGCGACGGCTCGGTCCGCACGCTAAGCTATTCGCTCGACGTCGCCACCTTCCTCCGCCTCGGCAACCGCCGCGACGGCCAGTCGCTCGACGCCGCCGACCTGTAGCAGGCATACTCCGTGTGCCGTCCGCCATTGCGGGATGAAAGAGTAGACGCGGCAGGCACCGGCTCTTGCACTCGGCACACCGCCATTCGGGCCTGTCCCGCTGGTGGCGTGCGTCGCCTACGCGGGCTAGCAGGCCGTTGAAATAGGGGACTCTGCCGGAACGTGTGCCACTGCTTGCTTGCAAGCAGTGCCTTTTTGC
>CAYUIQ010000351.1:0-6702 GCA_964444795.1 uncultured Planctomycetaceae bacterium | reverse complement strand
GACGGCCGAAGGTGTGTGGGCGTCGGTAAAGGTCATCCCCTCGGCGGCCAGCCGGTTGAGGTTCGGCGTGGGGATTTCCGACCCCCGGTTGTTGGCCCCCACGTCGCCGAAGCCCATGTCGTCGGCCATGATGAAGACGACATTCGGCGTGCGGTCACGATCTTCACAAACACCTTGGCCCGCATATCCCATGGCCAGGATGGCCGTGGCCGTGGCAAGAGTGAATGTCGCCAGTTGTTTTCGGACAGACTCTAAGATGAATGTGGGTCGCATCTCGGTTTCTCCAGAGGGTTGGTTGTGTGGGCCGTCCGCGCTGTCGACCGCCGGATGGTCGCGATGATGGCGTGGCGGCCAGCGCGCGACAACGCCGACAATCCAGTATCCGCGATGGAAGGTCGCCAGTCAACTTCGATAGCCCCGCAAACGCAGACGCTTGCGACCAATGCCACGGGCGACCGACGAGCCCACCCGCCAGCGCGCGCTACGCGGGGTGGCCAGCCGGTTCAAGGACGCGCACTACGGTAACCGCGCCGACGACGAACTGGTTGCGCTGGAATGTGCGTCGTAGGACGGAGAGTGCGTCGTGAAGCGCGGGCCTGCCCCTACTTCAGATGCGCCTGCCGCAACGAGGCGAGGATACGCAGGGCCGGCTTGGGGTGGCGGTTGAGGTCCAACAGACCGCCGTGGGGGAAATCGTGCGGCTCGGAATCGCGATACTGGTTCCAGATAATGCCGTGAACGAACGGCTTGGAGAGCAGGATCGGGATGGTTCGGCTGACCCACGCCTGCTGCGATTTGAGGCTCCAAGGACCGGGGAGAATCTTCGTGTCGCGATGGGCCAGCGGGTCGTCGATCGTGTCGCTGGGCGCCGTGACGGCCACAACCAGCGGCAGTCCCAGGCTTCCCCAGACATCGAGTTGCCGGCTGAAATCCAGCGGATCGCGGGTGAGCGTGCCGTTGGGTGAATAGCCCATGTTGATCTCCAGCGCCAGGCCGGTCAGCCCGACGTTGCCCCGAACCAGCGCGTCGGCGAAGTGCAGCGGCGGGAAATCCGACTCGCGGCGGGTCATGTATTCCGCCCAAGGTTGATCGAAGGAAATGACCACCGGCGCGCCGGGCGCTTCGGCGCGGGTCAGTTCGATCGTTTGAACGGCCAGCCGCAACACTTCCTCCTCGCTGAGCGAGAGCACGTCGCCCGTGTTGAATCGCCCGGCGCAGATCCACATGTCGACCTGGTCGCGATACCGGGCAATGACCGCCTTGACGTAGGCCGTGGCGAAAGACTGGACGTTGTCGAAATCGCCCTCCCACAGATAGAGCCAGTCGGGGATGCCGCGCTGGTCGAGCTGCAAAAGCGGTCCCGCGCAGACCTTCAGACCGTGGGTACGGCACCAGACGATCTGCCGGTCGGCGATCTCCCAGGCGTAGCTCCCCTCGGTGGCTTCCACCTCGTGCCAGGAGAGCGGCACACGGCCGACGTTAAACGTCTGCAGGAAGAGCCGGCCGGCATAGTCGTCCAGAAGCGAGATTCCCAAATCGGCCGCCAGAAACGTCGGCAGCTTCTCCCCGGCGCGACGTCGGATGGCCAGCGCCTGCTCGGCATAACAGGCGGCCAATCGGTCGCCGGCTTCCATGGCCGCGGTCAGCGAGGCTTCGGCCGCCCGGGCCGATTCGGCCGGAGTCTCCTGCGAGGCCGCCGCGCGGCCGAAATCGGCCATCGCCCGGGCGAGCGGCCCGGTAACTTCATCGCCGATGGTCAGCCCCTGCGCTTGCCATTCGGCCAGCCGGTCGCGAATTTGTCCCAGCCTTCCCCGGGCAAGTTCCAGCGGCAACTGGTAGGGGCGCGAACGCTCCTCCATCAGGCTGGCCGTCGACAGCATCACCTGGCCGTGCCCCTCCACCGGCCAAGGTATGTGGAGATTGCCCGAATCGGAAACCGGCCGCTGAAACGTCAGCAGACCGTCGGCATACTCGACGCGACTTTTCCACGCAATGCGATCGAACCCCGAGAGATACGCCTGATCGATCGCCTCCGGCGCCAGACGATCGGGCGGGGTAATCGAGAATCGCATCAGGCCCATGGCGGGAGAATCCTCGGCGTACATTGCCCTGAATGACGCATTTCGCCTAGTTTAACAGAATGTCGGGTGATCGGTACAGGGGGCGCCCTTCGGCCGTCTCCGACCCGGTCGGAGTCTACCCTAGGGTGGTACGCGATTCAAGCTGAAACGGGGCTCCTGGCAGGCACGATCGAATGCGGCTATACTTTGGGCCGATTGGTGTAGCAAGTCACTTTCATCGGACTATGAATTCACCGGACCATGAACATGAGCAGTACCGTCGTTCTCGAAACATCGTTGCCCGGAGTGCCTGTCCGCCGTGGTAAAGTGCGGGACGTCTACGACCTGGGCGATCGCATTCTCCTGGTCAGTACCGACCGGCTCAGTGCCTTCGACTGGATTCTGCCGACCGGCATCCCCGACAAGGGGCGAGTGTTGACGCAGATCGCCGCCTTTTGGTTTGACCGACTGGGTGAAACCAACCATCTGATCAGCACCGACACCGCCGAGATGGATCTGCCCGAGGGAACCGATCTGGCCCAGTTGACCGGCCGTTCGAGCCTGGTCCGCAAGACGGAAGTCGTGCCCATCGAGTGCGTGGTGCGCGGCTATCTGGCCGGCTCGGGTTGGAAGGAATACCAGGAAAGCGGCACGGTCTGCGGCATTCGTCTGCCCGAGGGCCTGACCGAGAGCGCGAAGCTGCCCGAGCCGATCTTCACCCCGGCCACCAAAGCCGAGCAAGGCGATCACGACGAGAATATCTCGTTCGAGCGGATGGTCGACGTCGTCGGCGCCGAAACGTCCGAAGAGCTACGCCGCCGCAGTCTCGACATCTTCCAGCGCGGCACCGACTACGCCGCCGAGCGGGGTATCATCATTGCCGACACGAAGTTCGAGTTCGGCACGGTCGACGGCGAGATCATCCTCATCGACGAAGTGCTGACGCCGGACAGTTCCCGCTTCTGGCCCGCCGACCAATACGAACCCGGCCGCGGCCAAGCGTCGTACGACAAGCAGTTCGTCCGCGACTGGCTCCTGGCCAGCACCTGGGACCGCGACAGCCGCCCCCCTGCCCTTCCCGCCGACATCATCACGAAGACTCGCGCGAAGTACATCGAAGCGTTCGAGCAGTTGACGGGGAAGACCTTCGAGGTGTAAACAGCCCCCGGCTCTGCCGGGGGGCGAATGCATCTGCACGCACATGGGGTGCCTGGGGTCGAGCGCAGCGAGCCCCCAGAACCGCGTTTGTTGGAGTCTCGCCCCCCACTCTCTCAACCCCGTTCACGGGGTTTCCCGGCGCAGCCGGTCTTAAGCCCGGCATTTATGCCGGGTGATCGGTCCCATAGCGATTGATCTTCCCTTCGTTTCCGCGCGCATTGAGCCCCGTTCACGGGGGTTCTCGCCGCCGGGCTTTAGCCAACGTGCGACCCGACAGACGGCCGAAGCCCCACATCGAGAACGCCCGTAAACGGGCGTAAGGTCTGCAATAGAGAAGAATGAGTGAGATGGCAACACTCTCCCAACCCGGCATAAATGCCGGGCCTAAGACCGGCTGCGCCGGAAAGCCCCGCAAACGGGACTCACCCCGAGGCGTCGGCACAACGGTTGGGCAGGTCAAAGGGAAATGGGGAACTGCGCTAATCACTGTTCAAGCTCTGCCCCTAAGACGCCCTCACTCCGCGAATCTAGGCAGGCAAGGAAGACTGCGGGGGCAGCGTCTTGCTTTACGGGTGAGCGAGCCATCGAACAGACTTTCGAATATTTGACTTCTGGGCCACGGTTCGTTTATAATGATCGCGTCACTCACCTCACTCTGCTATTCGGCCTGGAGGGCCTTCCCATGTCTCACTTCGAGGGATTTCTGCTCGCGGCCGCCTGCGCTCTGCTAGCTCTGGCGATTGCTGTAGCCGTTGCCCGTATCTCCCCGGATGATACGGTGACGATTCAAGGCAGGCTGAAGGGGCTGGCCGTCCGCGCTGGCGGGCTCCTTGGCGTCTTTCTCACTATCTACCTTGTGATTGCCTGTGTAGTCAAATGGTTCACTTACTAGCCGACGCTGCTTTGCTGCGTTTGCGGATCGTCGCGAGTCCTACACAATGAGCACGTTGGCGGCGGATGCAAAGAAGCGGTTTTGCTGGGACGTAGCGGGCCCACTGAGCAGCGCCGTCGATGCGTCGCGAGAAAGATACGGCCTGGACGAAGATTTCGACCGTCGGGTGGTGAGTTACTGGATGTCCGGATTCGCGAAGGCTCAGATTGCCGCGCTGTGGAAACTGCTTCGATCGGTATACGGGTCACAGGCTGACATTGCGGAGGCCCTCGCGCGGAAGAGCCCTTCTAGCATTTCCCATCATATCCGAAGCAATACCTTGACAGCCGAACAGCTCTTAGTGGCGTACTCCAGGCATCCAGACGAACTGCATGAAATCCTGACCTCCGGCGAAGCCTATGAAGAGGCTGTGGTTGAAGGGTACATAGAGGCCATGTTCAACATTCGTAACAGAGATCTTTCGGTTGGGCAGCACAGCAGGACGGAGAACCGGCTGACTCGCGAGAAGTTCGAGTGCCTTCGAGAGGCACTATGCGGCAGGGAGTGGCCCGCAGCCGTTCGTCAACAAGACGCAGGAGTGTCACAAGCTGTGGCGATGAAGATCCTAAAGCAGATTCATGAAGAACTGGACGGGCCACACGAGGTCAACACTATGCTCGACCTCGTCCACCTGACAAAAGAATGGGCCGGGCCCTTCTGGCTTTGCGTTGATTCTCTGGCACATCACGAGATGCCTGGGAGCCTGGGCGGGTCAGGAAGCTTAGGCTAGTATATCCTGGAGGTCACGTTTCGCGATACCGTGCCATATTCCCAAAGCAAGGGCCCAACCGATATCGGAAGTGCGGGCCCTCGGGTGCCTCTGCTCTGATTTGTCGGCTGGACGCTGACGAACAAGTGGCTTTGAAGTCGACACGTTTCTTATCGGAGGCCTGCTGAGAACCGCAAGCTAGCATCTCAATGTTGGATTCCCCAGTACAGCAAAAAAGAAATGCCCCGCTCCAACTGTAGAGCGGGGCATTCTTGGCCTTTCAAACCGCACGCAAGGAGAAATGTCACTCACCCCACTGCGCAGGCCTCAAGGGCTTAGCTCATTGTACCCGAGAAGCGCCGCACGCGGCATGAATGACATTCACCTATTCGTGATAGGGAAGGCACACAATACAATTTTTGGCGTACTGAGCAACACCCAAGAGGAGGGGTGTAAGTGTCCTTTTTGGGGCTTTGGAGAACCTTGGAACTCGGGGGAATTCCAGAACTGCCTCTGATCGCGGCCCGGACTTCCCACCCCGAACCCCCAAACCGCCCTATCGGCGGTTTCTGGCTCGGGTTAGAATTGGGGGAGCGGGATTGGGCGGGGATGTTGTTGGTTGTATCGTCTTAAGTTGAGATACCAAAGCATGTTACGTTACTGGACCGCGGGTGAATCGCATGGCAAGGCGTTGGTCGCGCTGGTCGATGGGTTTCCGGCGGGCGTGGAAATCGATACCGATTTGATCGATGCCGAGCTGCTGCGGAGGCAGGGTGGCTATGGCCGCGGAGGGCGGCAACGAATCGAGACGGATCAGGTTGACGTGCTCAGCGGGGTCTGGCGGGGGCAGACGTTGGGCAGCCCGTTGGCGCTGTTGGTGCCGAATAAGGACTACAAGATCGAGCGGATGGAAGACCTCCGCCGGCCGCGGCCCGGGCATGGGGACCTGAGCGGTTCGATCAAGTACCATTCGTCGATCCGGGCGATCCTCGAACGGGCCAGCGCCCGGGAGACGGCCGTGCGCGTGGCGGCCGGTGCGCTGGCGCGGCAGATTCTGAGCCCCTTTGGTATCGAGCCGCTGGGCTACGTGGCCGAGTTGGGGCCGATCGCCGTGCAACCGCGAGATGGTTCGCTGGCCGAACAACGGGCGTTGCGCGATGACAGCGAAATCTATTCGCTCAATCCCGATCAGGATCCCGAGATCAAGGCCCTGATCGACCAGTGTCAGAAGGCGGGCGATACGTTGGGCGGCGTGATCGAGGTACGGGTCGAGGGCGTGCCGTTCGGTTTGGGAAGCCACGCGCAATGGGACCAGAAGTTCGACGGCCGGATCGCCCGGGCGGTGATGTCGATCCAGGCGATCAAGGGCGTCGAGATCGGCATGGGTTTCCTGGCGGCCCGGCGACGCGGTTCGGAAGTTCACGATCCCATTCGGTACGCGCCCGGCGAAGCATCGACCCACACGTTGGGCTTCACCCGGCCGACGAACAACGCCGGCGGGATCGAAGCCGGCATGAGCAACTCGCAGCCGCTGGTCGTGCGGGCAGCGATGAAACCGATCGCCACGCTGGCCCAACCGCTGGAGTCGGTCAACCTGGACACGAAGCAGCCGGAGTCGGCATCCTACGAACGGAGCGACGTCTGTGCCGTCTCGGCGGCCAGTGTGATTATGGAAAACGTCGTCGCTTTCGAGGTGGCCGCGGCCATGGTCGAGAAGTTCGGCGGCGATAGCTTGAGTGAGATGGAAGCTCGTTGGAAGTTGTTTCACGAAACGTCAGGAGAGTAATGGGTGGCTGGGGTCGAGACGTGAGGAACGAACGGCGAGCCCCCAGATCGCAGCGATC
>CAYUIQ010000350.1:0-6705 GCA_964444795.1 uncultured Planctomycetaceae bacterium | reverse complement strand
GGAACGAGCGTCGAGCCCCCAGTTGCAGAGGTTCTGGGGGCTCCCTGCTCGTTCCTCGCAGTCCGACCCCAGCCACCCGAATGCGACAGCCATTCTTCGGTCGCCCACCGGCACGGCTACTATTGCCCGAAGCAGATCACGCTTCCGTCGGTGGCCGACATGACGAGCCGTCCGGAAGCGGCGATCAGGCCGTCGAAGACGGGCGGGGCCTTGAGCTTCTGCTCGCTCAGGGTCTTGCCGCCATCGGCCGAACACGCGCGAAGGAGGGCTCCCTTGCGACCTTCGAAGGACGCCATCGGATCGTCGGGGTCCAAGACGTCGGGCGGACCGGCCACGAACAGACACTCGCCGGCCAGCACCATGCCGCGGACGCGCACCGGGATCCAGTGGTGCCAGACGGGTGCCTCGCGGCGAGTAAACCCCCAACCCTTGGTCGTTCCCCGGGTGCGGTGGTCGAGCACCGGCTCGTTGTCGTTGGCGTCGGCAAAGAGCAGGTATCCCTTGCCGCCGGGTGTGAACAGGGGGCTCTGCAGGTTTCGTTCCGGATAGGCCTGCAAGGCGTAGGTTTTCTCCGGACCCACGACGAGCAAGTGTCCCGTCTTCGCGCCGAGATGTCCCAAGTAGAACCCCGGCCAGGACTCGGAATACATCCAAAACGTGCGGTTGTACCACGAATCGTCGAGAAACCCGCCGGTGGCCAGGACGTGCCGCCCCATGCGCCGATCACCGAAACTGTAGTGTCCGTGGGTTCGGTTGTACTGCTCGACCAGCGCGGCTTGGGTTTTGTCTACCCAATTGCGCTGATGCACCTCGAAGCCCTGGTTGCGCTCGACATTCTCAACGACGAACGGTTGCTTCGAGAGGTCCATCGCCACCGGCGCATCCTTGCCTTTGGGATCGACATAGGGGACCTCGCGCTGGGCGAGCGTCCGATCGAGTTCGTATTGCCCGAGGAAAATCGAATCGCCTTCGCTTACCAGCACGTCGGACATCGCGCCTTCGATATGGTATCCGGGAATGAACGGTTTGCCGACGGCGTCTTTCCGGGTTCGAGCCCAGGTGTCGAGACGCGTTTCATGCACGACTTTGCCGCTGGCCGGATCGAGCGCAAAGACGCGGATCCCGCCGTCGAGATAGGTCGAACGTCCCGCCGTGCCATAGGCCAGCCCGTCGTGGATCAGAATGCTACCGTGAACGCGCCAGGGCGATTCCAATTGGCCAAAGGCGACGATCTGCCGGTCGGAGGGAGCCGCGCGGAATCGCCAGACGAGTTCTCCATCAGTGGCTCGCACACAGTAGACGTGGCCGTCGGCGCTGCCGAAGAGTACCAATTTGTCGCCATGAACGGTCGGCGGCGAGTCGATGCGCCCGCCGGCGGTGAACTGCCAGAGCTTGCCGCCGTGGTCGATGTTCAGCGCGTGCAGCGTGTGTTGGTCCTTGGCGGCCACGAACACCAGACCGTCGGCAACCACTGGCGGCGTCAGCCGCCCTCCCAATTTCACCTTCCACCGCGAGGACACCTCGGGCGAAACTTCCCCAGAGGTGGCGCCGCTGCGCCGCGCATCATGCCGATACGTGGGCCACTCTTCCGCAGGCGCGCGGCGCGGTTCCGCCGCTTCACCAGCCTCAAGTGTCCCCCACGCCGCAATGGTGCCATAAGCCGCACCCCGCTGCAACCGCGGCCCTTGCTCCGCTTTCCACTTTCCGCTTTCCGCCTTTCCCTCGGGCGCCAGCGCATTAAACCCCGTCAGCTTCACCCCCGGGTAGCAGAAACACGGATTCGGCGGCGCGTAAAGCAGGCCGTTGCAGGGCATGATTCCGTAGGTGCAGGGCCCGCGAACCCAATCGTTCTGGCTATGCTCTCCGCCGGCGAGGTTCACGAACTCGACACCCCGGTAGGGCGTAATAAGAAAGTTCTCCGTGCCCTTGCTCTGGTAGCAGCGAAGATGATGGCCGGGTGTAAAGACATCGGTTGTGTCCGGCTCGGTCTTCACCTGGCCCGATTGCATGTCACGGCCGACGACGCGATCGCCTTGCCAATGCCAGAGTTGGCCTCCGGCGACGAACAGTTCGCGGCGCGACACGCCCGAGTCGACCGCCCAGAGCGTTTCGCCCGTGTCGGCCGACACGGCTTCGAGTGACCGTCCGGTGAGCAGCACAGCGCGATCCTCGTGGACCAGCAACAGCGACACCGCCGCCTTGACAGGCTTCCGCCAGAGCGGCTTGCCGTCCTTCAGGCCGAGGCACGAGACCGTCTTCCCGTCCTGAAAGAACACCTTGCCGCGACAAACGGCCGGCGTCAGTGGCCGGATGCTCCCGGCGACCTCCCAGAGTTTCTTGCCGTTCTTGGCATCGCTGGCCATAATCGCGCCGGTCCCGCGGCGAACAATCAGCACACCGTCGCTGTGCCGGATTTCACTGGCCCCTTCGGTGCCTTCGCAAGTTGTCACGATCCGGCCGGTCGCCGCATCAAGAATCGACACCGCCGCGCCGTAGCCGAGCGTCATGAAGACCCGATCTCCGTCGGCCACCAGACTCCGCGGCACAGTGGCGGGAATACTTCG
This sequence comes from uncultured Planctomycetaceae bacterium, assembly GCA_964444795.1. GTDB lineage: Bacteria > Planctomycetota > Planctomycetia > Pirellulales > Thermoguttaceae > JABMRP01. The sequence goes on along the minus strand of CAYUIQ010000350.1, from coordinate 4,141 downwards.
CAGCGCCTTGTTCCGCCACGCGCCGGCTCCCCATTGGTCCAACGGCCGTTTCCACAGGAGCACTCCGTTGAATGCGTCGCGGGCGATGAGCATCCATCGCTCGGGGATCGGCGGCGCCGTGATGCCGGTCAGTCCTTCGTCCAACACGTAGAAGACACGTCCTCCGGCCGAGACCATCGCGCAAACGCTGGAGTTGAACTCGTGGCTCCGCGTCCATAACGGTCCGCAGGCCCACTTCAGCCGCCGCGGCGTGTCGACTTGCCTATCTTGGGCCACCGCGTTGTTCGATGCGTCGTGGAGGAAATGGGTCCACTCGTCGATCTCGTCGGGCCGCGGCTTGACGGTTTTGGTCCACTGACCGCCACCCCCGATGTATGCCACTCCACCCGGAGCCAGAACTCGCAGCACCTCGGTCTTGCCAACTTCGCCCAGGTCCTCCGCGACGACGAGGTTCGCCAGATCGTCGGCGTAGGGCAAGTGCCGACCATCGAACAGACCAGCCGACACCGGACCGTAGAGCCCCCGCGAGCGGATATGCGCCCGGGCTTGCTCGACGTTCTCCGCTTCGGTATCAAGACCATGCACGAGAAACGCATCGCCGGCGTGCAACGCGGCGGTCAACCGGCCATCACCGCAGCCGACGTGGACGATCAACCCGCCCTGGATCCCCGTCGCGTCGAGAATATCCGTTGCCGAAGGAGCGGCCGTCGCGGCGTGGGTCATGCAGGTCACTGCCAACAGGCCGACCGAGGCGCGCAGGATTGCTGTCTGACAGAAACTCATTTGTATTCCTTTCGCCTATTTCGCATTTTCCATGCAAAGGATCTTCCCGTCGGTCGTCGTCAGATAGAGCCGGCCAGCGGCCGCGGCCAGACCGTCCCACTGCGGCGGCGCTTCGAGCTGGTACTCGGCCAGCTTGGTGCCGTCGTCGGCCGAGACGGCCCAGAGCAGCCCGCCCCGTTTTCCCGCCAGCGCGGCCTCTTGCTCGCGCAGCGCGTCAGGCGAGTTGCTATGGTACGGGTCGGTAGCGCTCTCGGGGGCGTACCTAACGACATCCGGCGGACCGGCGACGAAAAGCGTTCCGTCGCAGAGCACCATCCCCCGGACCAACAGCGGCAGCGACTCCGACCAGCGCGACGGAACGCCCGCGGGCGCCGGGCCGGTGCGCCGGGCCGGTTGGCCCGGTTTCTTCTCTGCTTTGGGAGCTGAGGCGTAGAGAAAGTATCGCACGCGGCCGAGCCCCACGTGGGTACCGTGGCGGTGATATTGATTGAACCGCCCGAAGCCGTAAACCGTCGAATCGTCGACCACCAACAGTCTTCCCGCGGGAACCTGATTGCCGGAGTTGGGCCAGGCACCCCAACCGGAACGCATCGCCGTGCCCACCTGCCAGTAGGTGCGATGCCACCACGACCCGTCGAGGAATCCGGCCGGGCTGTAGAGATGCCGTACGTTGCTCTGTTGTTCGGCACCCTGATTGTCGAATCGCCGGTGGCGCAAGAAGACCGAGGTGCCGTCGCTTGAGAGCACATCGGGCAACGCGGCGCCGGTGATGGCCGTCTCCGAAAGCAATTTACCGGTCGATGCATCGAGCCGGCAGAGGACCATGCCGCCGTCGAGATAGGTGGTCCGTCCGGCCACCGCGTGGACGACGCCCTCGCGAACCAGCACACTGCCGTGAACCGGCCAGGCCGATTCCAATTGGTCGTAGGACACGATGCGCCGCTGGCCCGGGGCGGCACGGAATCGCCATGCCAACTGGCCGTCGGCGACCCGCACGCAGTAGATCCATCCGTCGGCGCACCCGAAGATGGCCGTGCCTTCGTGAATCGTCGGCGGAGAATCGACGCGTCCGCCGGCGGTGAAGCTCCAGAGCAGCTTGCCGTCTTTGGCGCCCAAGGCGCAAACCTCGTGGCGGTCGATTCGGGCGACGAACACTTTTCCCTCGGCGATCACCGGGCAACTGAGGCGGTCGCCCGACATCTCGGTCTGCCAGGCCATTTTCAAGGTTACTGGCACGGTACACGAACTGCGGCCGGTGCGCGCCGCGTCGTGACGATAGGTGGGCCAATCGCCTTCCGCGACGGTTGCGGAGGGAGAGGCGTCCGCGTAGGCCGGGCCGCGCTGGAGTCGCGGTTGGTCGGCGCCGGGGATCGGCTCGTCGGCTTTTGCCGCCGGGGCCAGCGCGTTGAAGTTGTTGAGCTTTGACTCGACGTGGCAGGCACACGAGTGGTGCGGCGCGTAGATCAACCCGTTGCACGGCATGACCCCGTACTGACACGAGCCTCGCACCCACGAGTTGCCGAACCCCTTGCCGGTGGCCAGATCGATCAGCTCGATCCCGTCGCGCCCCAACACGAGGTATTTCGTGGTCGCCTTGTTGCGATGGCACCGATGGTGCGACATGATGATCTTGAAGAACTGCTGATCCGGCGGGCGTGTTTTCACGATCTCGCCCGTGTGCATGTCGCGGCCGGTTGAGATGCCCGGATCGCGAGAGTGGACGAGGTTACCCGACCAGACCATGTCGTCGGCCACCAAGACGTCGACCGGCGCATTGTAACACTCGCGGCCGTCCGACTCCCAGAGTTTCTTGCCGGTGGCCGTGGCGAACGCGATGATCTGGCCCTTGGGGGCGATACCACCGGTCGAACTGACGACCCATCGGCTGGGCTTGGTCGTCTCGGGAACGCCGGGGGGCGAACTGTCGACGGCCCGATCTCCGCAGAGCACGACGTCGCCGTGGATGACCAGCGTCGGGGCCGACCAGGTAGGTCGGTCGCAGGCAACCGGTCGCGCCGCACGCCAGAGTACGTCGCCCGACGAACCGTCCAGCGCGAGCACGTCCTTGTGGCTCTGGAAGAACACACGCTTACCGGCCGCCGCCAAGGTGGTGGGCATGATCTCGGCCGCCTCCGCGTCATCCTTCTTCCATGCCACTTTGCCCGAATCGGCTTGCAGGGCGATCAAATGCTTGCGTGGCGGCACGTCTTCGTAGATGGGCCACCAATGCCAACTGTTTGCCGGATTCACCGGCTTTGCGGCGCCGCCGGTGTTGTCGGGCTCTCGATCGCCGACGACGGCCAACAGCATGTTGTCGTGAACGAGGATCTCCATCGCGCCGGTCGTTTCCTTGTACTCTTGGACGATTTCCCCGGTGGCCGCGTCCAGCGCGCTGACCGGCTTTCCGTAGCCCAGCGTAACGTACACGCGATCTCCCACGGCCACCAGCCGTCGGGCCAGATCGGCCGGACCGCTACGAAAATCACGAAGATGTCCCTCCCAAGGCGCCACCGGTCGTTTCCACAACAGCACGCCGCTGAACGCATCTCGGGCGACCAGGAACCATTTGGGTTCGATGGCCACCGCGGCGATCGGTCCCTCGTCGACGATATAGAAGACGCGCCCCCCGGTGGAGACCATCGCACTGAGGCTCGAAAGGTGGTCGTGACTTCGGGCCCAACGCGGTCCGGCGATCCACTGGTAGCGGCGCGGCGGACCGACGACCGTGTCATCGGCCACCGCGTTGTTGCTCGGGTCGTGGAGGTAGTGCGTCCAGTCGTCGATCTCCTTGGGCCAGGGCTTGACGATCTTCTTCCATGTGTCCCCTTCGGGGAGCATCACCACGCCGTCGGGCGAAACGACGCGCATCATTTCGGCCATCGGCACCTCGCCCGGTTTGCTGGCTACTAGAAGATTGACCAGATTGTCGGCATAGGGCAGGGTCTTCCCGTGGAGCGACTCGACCGATACCTTGCCGTAGATTCCCAGGCCTTGAATATGCTCCCGGGCAAGCCGGACATTCTCGGCGCCGGTGTCCAGTCCGTGGACTCGGTAGCGGTCGTTGGCTTGCAGGGCCGCCGTGAGTTGGCCGTCCCCGCAACCCAGATGCGCGACCAGGCCTCCCTGGACGCCGGCCGTGTCGAGGATCTGCCGGGCGGCGGCCTGCGGGGTCTGGGCGTCGGAAACACCTGCCTGCGCGACTAAGACCAAGGCAAGCAGTCCTCGCAAGGGCCAAGCGCTGGTCTTTCGGATGGTTCCCGCCATGGTCTTGTCTCCGTTTGGTGTGTTTTGGAAAACTAGTCCTCGTGCCACCGTTTAGCGGCATGGGTGCCTGGGGTCGAGCGCAGCGAGCCCCCAG
>CAYUIQ010000349.1:0-6711 GCA_964444795.1 uncultured Planctomycetaceae bacterium | reverse complement strand
TGCAACCCGTGGGCGTTGTTACGAGAAACACGCGGCGGTCGAAAAGCCCGCCACGCCCACGGGTTGCATCCCGTGGGTCAGGGAGATCCAGCTATGAAACCATCGTGCCTACTCGCCGTCTTCGCGCTGACCGTGCTTCTCACCGGCCCCGCTCCGGCCGACGACTCGCTCGTGCTGCAAACCCGGGCCAGGGTTGAAAATCCCGACGAACCGGGGCAGTTCAAGATTGTCTATGACAAAGTCCAATGGGACCCGAAGAAGACGGCCGTCGTGATCTGCGACATGTGGAACGAGCACTGGTGCAAAGGGGCCACGGGTCGCGTGGGGGAGATGGCGCCGCGAATGAACGAAGTAATCAAGGCCGCCCGGGAAAAGGGCGTGTTGATTATCCACGCCCCCAGTGGCACACTCGATACCTACAAGGATACGCCGCAGCGCAAGCTGGCCCAATCGGCTCCGAAGGTCGAGCCGAAAGTGGCGCTGCGCGGCTGGTGCCATTTGGATAAGAACCACGAATCGGCCCTGCCCATCGACGACAGCGACGGCGGCTGTGATTGTCAACCCCGATGCCCCAGCGGGCATCCGTGGAAGAGCCAGATCGACACCCTGGAAATCGCCCCCGGCGACGCGATCACCGACAGCGCCGAAGCCTACTATCTGCTGCGGCAGCGGGGCATCGAGAACCTGATCGTCATGGGCGTGCATACGAACATGTGCGTGTTGGGACGCCCGTTCTCGATCCGCCAGATGGTCTATCAGGACGTCAACGTCGTGCTCATGCGCGACATGACCGACAGCATGTACAACTCCCGCAAGCGGCCGCTGGTGCCGCACGTGCGCGGGACTGAGTTGGTCGTCGAGCACATCGAGAAACACTGGTGCCCGACGATCACCAGCACGGAGTTTCTTGGCGGGCCGGCGTTTCGTTTCAAGCAGGACGATCGGCCGCACGTGGCGTTTATCGTTAGCGACGATCATTACCACGCCGATAAGACGTTGCCCGTGTTTGCCCAAATGCTCCGCGATCGATATGGCTGCTACTGCAGCGTGTTGCACGGCCAGGGGACGTCGGACATCCCGGCCACCGACGAGTTGGAAGAGGCCGACGTGGTGGTGGTGTTCGTCCGGCGTCTGGCACTGCCCAAGGAACAGCTCGACAAGTTACGAAAATACCTCGACGCGGGCCGGCCGCTGGTCGCCCTGCGCACGGCCAGCCATGCGTTCGACATTCACGGCGACACGCCCGCAGGGTGCGACCAATGGCCCGAGTTCGACGCGGCGGTACTCGGCGGCAACTATCACGGCCACGGCCCGAACACGGCCGGCACCGACGTGACAATCGTCGCGGAAGATCACCCGATCCTCGCCGGCGTCGACCCCAAGCCGTGGCACAGCACGGGCTCGCTCTACAACACGGCCCCGATCTCCCCGGATGCCACGCTGCTGATGACCGGCGCACAAGGCGACACAACCGAGCCGCTTACCTGGATCCGCCAGCACAAGGGCGGCCGCGTGTTCTACAGCGGCCTGGGCCATCCGGCCGATTTCCAGCAGCCCCAATTTCGCCGTCTGCTGCTGAACGCCGTCTTCTGGGCGATGGAAAAGGAAGTACCGAAGCCACGCGGCGAGAAGAAAGCGGATTAACAGCCCGCCGACAATGCTCGTGGCGATGCTTCCGGTGGGAACGAAAGGAACCCCCGTACGATGGCCCCCCGAGGCCGTCGTCCTTCCCGTATCGACGGGCTCGGAGGCCCATCGTACAGTTCATCCGTCCATCTACTCGATCTCCAGCAACGGCTCGACTTCTCCCTTGCGCGTGAAGCGACCGGCGAGCATTTCGGTCGAGAGGTTGTGGCCCAGCAGTGTGCGGTTGGCCCGCCGGGCCAGCGAGCGGTAGATCAGCCATTGCTTCTTGCCGATGGCCACGCGAAATCCGGCGGCGATGTCCGCGGGGACGATTTCTCGGTTCTCGGCGACGGTCAACTGCCGCCAGGTCGTTGGCCGGGTGGCCCGGTTTTGTCTCAGGTCGAGAAACAGGGGCGCGAACATGGCCGACCCCTTGGCCGATTGGTTCAATTCCAAGACACCGCCGTCGGCGGCCAGCGAACCGATCGGCCGGCCGGTCCGCCATTCCGGCAGCGCCAGCGGCAAGATGGGGACCAAATGCCGCCCGGCAACGAGCAATCCCTCGTGGGTCTCCTCGGCCGCGTCGAACGCCACGCCGTGACCCAGCGGCAGAGATCCCCGGTACTCGATCCGTCCCGAGGAGCCAAGCAACAGCGAGTCGCCCAGCATCAGGAATCGATCCTCGCGGGCGAGCAATACGTGGCGTTGCAGGCGGTGACCGCCGGTGAGGTCGATCTCCAGTTCGAGATAGTCGACGTCGTCGTCGCTGACCCAGCAGACCTGATCCCACGCCCCGGCCGGTTCCAGGGACCGGCCGTCCAGCGTGATGTCGTAGCGCCAATCGCCCGACCAGAGCACATGGGCGTCGTTGTTCAATTCGATGCGCACCCGGCGGTCGTTGTAGACCACGGCCACGCGGGGACTCTTCGGTGCCCAATCGGTCCGGAGCACGGCGGTCTGCGCCCATTGCGATTCGGTTGGCGCCTCGGGAAGCGACGACAGGCTGGCATGCTTGCCCTGCTTCGTTGACGTCCGGGGAAGTACCCGTGCAGCGATGCGGCGGTCGTCGCGGTCGCCGCCCTGCTCCAGTGCCGCTTCGAACAACTCAGTACACCAGGCGCCGGCGGTGCCCGAGCCGAGCACTTGTGAGCCGTCGCATCGGGTCATCCGCAGGGCATGGCGAACGAGCCATTCGTACTGATATTGGGCCGCGTTGCTCCAGCAGCCCTTGCTCCATGCCTTGCCGGTGATGCCGCATCGAGTCCAGCAGGCCAGCAGCGGACGGAGATGGTCCAGATGCTGTCCGGCGATCACCCCTTCGCCGTCAAGCAACTCGATCAGGCCGTGGGTCAGCTTTGCCCGGGCCGTTTTCACCAGACGGCGGCAGGGGCCGATCTCGGGAAAATCGGCGGCCAAGGTCAGAGCCAATTCGCCGCACGTCAGTTGATGCACCAGCGGCGATTCGTCGAGCACCAGGGGATCGCCGTCGGCCGCCGTCGCGAGAAGATGTTCCAGCAAGGTCCACCACAACCGGGGCGAGACCAGGCCGGCCAGTCGCGGCAACGCGCCGCACCAGGCGAGCGATTCCAAGGCGTATCCGGCGTCCGGTGCCGACGGAGCCGGGTCGTCGAGCCACTTGCCTGCCAGGTCCTCGATCGACTGGCCCGGGGCCCGTTTGCCGCGACGTGGGGGAGACATGCGCAGCCGATGCAGCCGCCCGAGCAGCGCGGGCGTTTCGGACTGGCTGACTGACTCGGGCAGCGCCCATTGCAGGGGTGAAACGCCGGCGGGCGAGCGTTTCCGGTGCTCGGTCCCCAACTCGCGGCCCAGCAGATACTCGGTCCAGGCCGTCCAGCCGTCGCCGTCGGCGCCGATTTCCAGTTGTCGCACGATTCGGCGTGGGGCCGATTTGTGCCACATCGCCGGGGTCGAGAGCCGAGGTGACTTGCTACCGGTGCGGTGCAAGTCCCGCCGTGAAGGGGGATTCGCTGTCATTGCCGTGCGTCGTATGGGGAATAAGGGGTTTGCTTTCGGTGGAATAGCCGGGTAGGCTCCATAAGGGTGCCAAGCGGGCATCCCCATCGGCGAGCCATCGCCCGACAAGCTAGTATCTTAGCAAGCGGTCGCCCGGTTGGCTGCCCTTGCGACCGGTTTTCGGGTGACAATTGCCCCGGTTTTTTCGGCCAAACCCATGGAAAAGCGATGAGAAAATGCAGTGCCTCGGCGATCTTCGGAAACTTGTCCGCCGTGGGGGTGGTGATGGCGCTGACGGCGGCTGCCGGCTGCCGTTGGTCGGAGGAACCCGTCAATATGCCGGTTGCTGCCGCCCAGCCGGAGTCGTCCGCCGAGCCGGCCGAACGAGGCAAGAAAGCGGTTGATCCGCCCGTGAAAGCTGCCGCCGCGGGAGACCCCGAATCCTTGCCCCCCACAGGCGTGGCAACCGAGCCCGCCGAGACCTCCGGCTATATCGTGGACCGGCGACATGCCCCTGAGGAGGACCTCGATCAAGAGAAATCGCCCACCCACGTCGATCACGCAGGTCACGACCACGCACAGGCGGAGCACGACCACCCGATCGCTGACCGAGGGCGAGAAGAGGACGGAGAGGACAGCGAAGAAGGCAGTTCGTTCGAGATCACACCGGAAGATGAAGCCCGAATCGAGGCGGGCCTCAAGGCCGATCGAGACGCGCTGGCCCAGGACATCGTTGACATGGGCTTGCCACTGGTCGACAATCTGGCGCGCATGAAGAAGCTGGCTCCGAATTACCCCGTCTGGCTCGACATAGCCAACAAACGTGTCGTGATGGTCGGTCGGGTGTGCAAACGGGAAGTACCGCTGGAGATGTTTGCCTGCTTGCGGGGCACCAAGGAACACGAATCGGTTGTCTCCGTGCCCACCAAGGCCTTTTTCGTACACGCCGCCCTGCTGGCCATCGGGGCGAAGGCCAATCACCCGGTTCGATTCGATCCGAAGTACGAGCCGGCCTCGGGCAGCGAAATCGAAATCACGCTCATCTGGGAAGATTCCCGGGGCAAGCGGCGCCAAGCCCGCGCGCAGGACTGGGTACGCGACGTTTCGGCCATCTACCGGTTCCTCGACGGCGTGGCGGCCAATCGGGTCGACGACGAGCTCGACCCGGCCGACATGGTCGACTACTGGGAACCGCTCCGCCACCCCTGGGTTTTCGGCGGCAGCTACTTCTGGACCGACGAGTTCAGCAAGAAGCAGCACTACATGGCCGAGGACGGCGATTTCATCTGCGTCTCGAACTTCGCCAGCGCCATGCTCGATCTGCCCATCCCCAGCAGCGACGGCAACGCGGCCTTGGCATACACGGGCTATGCCGAGCGCATTCCCCCGCGCGGAACCCCGGTCACGCTGATTCTCCAACCCAAGCCGGCCGAGGCGAAGCAAGACGGCGAATCCGAGTAGCCTTCAGCGTAAACTTAATCTCTAAAGCCCGACCTCGTCTTCCCCTGTTACTGTCCACTTTTCGCGGGGAAGACCAGCACGTTTCCCATGCAAACGATTGGGCACGACGGCGCGGCGGTCGGCCGGCACCGGGTGATGGTCCATTGCCGTCGGCCGCTCAGGCCCGAGGAAGAACGGCAGATGGTTGTCCCCGAGTCCCTCATCCCCGAGAAGTACTCCCGTGAATCAGATTCTCCGCTACAATGTGAAGTAACGGAAGGTGACAATGAATATCCGCTCGTGCTGGAATAGAGGGCCCTTCATGAAAGCGATGCCACATACCGTCTGGGCGTTCTTCTTGATATTGCTCGCGGCGTTCTGCTCACCGGTGAGCGGTGGCGAGCAGCCGATGGAGAATTCGCTTCGCCGGGAGCAAATCGAGGCGGACTGGCTGCTGCAGGAACGGGGGCGAGCGAAGGGGAACACCGCGGGAGAGATTACGCCGGAGGAAGACGCCGTCGGCGGCTGCGACGGCGTGAAGGACGGAAAGAACGTCGGCTACTATGGATTCCACACGAACCAGCAGGACAAACCCTGGTGGCAGGTCGATCTGGGGACGCCGCATAAGCTGGCCCGGACGGTCATCTATAACGGCAGCACGCCGGCGGACGCCAAGCGGGCGTTGGGGCTATGCGTGCTGGTCTCGAAGGACGCCAAGCAGTGGACCGAAGTCTATCGCCATGACCGGTCGATGTTTTGCGGACCGAAGCAGCCGCTGACCGTGCCGCTGCACGACGTCGAGGCGCGGCACGTACGCGTCCAGTTGCCCTATGTCGAGTACTTGCATCTCGACGAGATCGAAGTCTACGCCGCTGGATCGGATCGCAATCTGGCTTTGCACCGGCCGGCAACTCAGAGCAGCGTCTCCCAGTGGTCGCGGCGCGAAATCCCGGCGGCGTCGGCCATCGCGGCGAAGTATCTCGCGTTTGCCCGACAGCGCCTCAAGTTGGCTCGCAAGACGCTTGAACTCGTGCAGCAGACGGCGCCCCGGCCGGAAATGGCCAAGGAGCTCGAAGCTCTGGAAAAGCGTCTTGCCGGTTCGGTGGCGGTGGCACCCGGCTCCGCGGCGGCCCAAGAGCTTTTTGCTGCCGCGGCCACATTGCGCCGGCGAATCATCTTTTCCCACCCCCTGCTCGACTTCGACCGCATTCTGTTCACCAAACGTCCGCCGCCCATACTCTGCGCGCCCGGGGACAATTACTATGCCATCAACAACGGGATCGGCCCCGGGCTGACGATCCTCGACGGGTGGAAGAGTGAGAAACCCGTGGAGACGGTCTTGCTCCAGGATCGGTTGCCGCCCGGCTGCATGATGCACCCGGACGTCTCGTTTGACGGCCGGCGCGTGGTGTTCGCCTACTGCGACCACGCGCCGCGGCGCGAAGAGCGGCAATTCTTCCTGTACGAGGCCGAGCTTGACGGCACGGGCCTGCGCCAGCTCACCGGCGGCCCCCGCGATCGCCGGGAAGGTCTGCGGGGGCGGATGACCGTGGTGACCGAAGATTACGACCCGTGTTATCTTCCCGACGGCGGTATTGCCTTCATTTCGACTCGCAATCAAGGCGGCGTACGATGCCACTGGGGAGGTCGGTATTGTCCCACGTATCTGCT
>CAYUIQ010000348.1:0-6979 GCA_964444795.1 uncultured Planctomycetaceae bacterium | reverse complement strand
CTCTTCCGATCTCAACGATTCCAAACTACTCCAACGTCCAATCCGTTCCGCCGGGGCGGTCTTCCAGGGTGATACCGATGTCGATCAGCCCGTCGCGGATCTTGTCGGCCGTGGCGAAGTCCTTCTTCTTGCGGCTTTCGGCGCGGATGTCGATCACCAGTTCCATGAGCTTGCCGAGCACTTCGTCGTCGGCGCCGGAGGTCTCTTGCGGTGGTTTGCGGAACACGCCCAAGATGGCCGCCAACTCCCGCAGCGTGGTGACTCCGGCGGTCAACGTGTCGAGTTTCTCGGCCGGCGGTTCGCCCTCTTCCAGTTTCTCACCGTCGCAGTACTTGTTCAGCGCCCGAACCAACTCGAAGAGACTGCCGACCGCTCCGCCGGTGTTGAAGTCGTCGTCCATGGCGTCGAGAAATCGGGTCCGATGTTCGGCCAAGGTGCCGAGCAGCGGGTCGTCGCCCGGGGTGAGCTTGCCCGCTTCCCGTGTCGACGGCGGGCTGATGTCGTAGACGCTTCGGCCGGTGATCCGCTGGAATCGTTTGAAGAAGCGGTAGAACGTTTCCAGTCCGCTGCCCACCTCGCGAATACGCTCGACGCTGAAGTCGATGGGCCGGCGATAGTGGGTCGAAAGGAGAAAGAATCGGACCGTCTCCGGCTCGAGATTGTTCTGCCCCAGCAGTTCGAGAAACGACTGGGCGCCCTGCGAGCCGGCCAGTTTTCCGGCCTCTTGCTCCTCTTGACTCATGTCGGCGGCGCGGGTGTCGCGGCCGCCCAGTTTGCCGACCTCGCTGGAGGCCTGCATCAGCCCGTTGTGCATCCAGTACTTGGCCATCGGCTGGCTGTGACACGATTCGCTTTGGGCAATTTCGTTCTCGTGATGGGGGAAAGTCAGATCGAGCCCGCCACCGTGGATGTCGAAGGTCTTACCAAGAATCCGCCGGCTCATGGCGGAGCACTCGATGTGCCACCCCGGCCGACCGGGTCCCCAGGGACTTTCCCAGGAGGGTTCACCCGGTTTGGAGGATTTCCACAGCGCGAAGTCGGCCGCCGCCCGTTTGCGTCCGGCGGTGCCACCCCCTTCGCCTTGCATTTCGTCGGCACTGCGATTGGTCAGCTTGCCGTATTCGGAATCCTTACCCACCTCGAAGTAGACATCGCCTTCGGACGCGTAGGCGAATCCCTTCTCGACCAACTCCGAGGTAAAGCGGATGATCTCGTCCATGTGGTCGGTCGCCCGGGGCTGATGGTCAATCGTGTCGACGCCCATCAGTTCCAGGCAATGCAAGTAATCGCCGGTCATCTTCGCGGCCAGATCGGCCATCGAGGTACCCAACTCGCCGGATCGAACGATCAGCTTGTCGTCGACGTCGGTGATATTGACCACCCAGGTCACCTCGAAGCCGTTGTAGGTGAGGTAGCGTTTGACCGTGTCGAAGATTACCGGCCCGACCATGTGGCCGATGTGGCTCGGCTTGTAGACGGTCGGCCCGCAAAGGTAGATACCCACCTCGCCCGGCGTGACCGGCTCGAACGGTTCTTTCGACTTACTCAGCGTGTTATAAACTCGAATCATGATCGATCGTTTCTTGGTTGTTCACAATCGGAAAATCAACGCCACGCACTGGGCCGATAGGGCTTCTTCTCGACCCACGGGCCCCAGATCTTCACCCGTCTTGGCCTTCAATCCCACGCAATCGGGGGCCACGTCGAGGATCTCGGCCAGTCGCCGCCGGATCGCCGGCCAATGCGGGGTGAGCTTGGGACGCTGGGCAAACACGATGCAGTCGATATTGCCGACTCGCCAACCCGCCTCGCCCACCGTTCGACATGCCGCCCGCAGCATCTCGGCCGAATCGCGATCTCGGTTGGCTTCGTCGTCGTCGGGAAACAACTGCCCGATATCGCCCAACGCGGCCGCACCCAACAGGGCATCGGTCACGGCGTGTAACAAGACATCGGCATCGCTGTGCCCGACGGCCTGCTTGTCATACGGCATATCGATACCACCCAGGCGAAGGGGTCCGCCGGGTTCGAGCCGATGCGTGTCGTGTCCGATTCCAACGCGTGTCGTGTGCGTGACTCCACCTCCAGGGTCTGTGCGATCTGGCAAACCAGCGTAACGCGGCGAATTATATCGCGCGACGCTCGCGCGGACAACGCGGACTGGGGGCTCCCTAACTCGTAGGGCGCGTCTTGGCCACACGAAGTAGCATGGGCCCCTGGCCCGTGACGTGGTGGGTGATGCCGATGACACGGGCCGGGGGCACACTACTTCGAGTGGCCAAGACGTACCCTACTACTCCAGTTGCACTCAAATTACCTATCCCTTGCATTCTTCCACGCTCCTTCCCGCCTCGCTCCCCGGCATCTATAATCGATGCTATGGCCATCATTGAAATCCAGGGGCTGTCGAAGTCCTACCAGGTGTATCGGAAACGTGAGGGGCTGGCGGCGTCGATTCGCGGCCTGTTTCGACGTAAGTACCGTCAGATCGACGCGGTTCGAGCGATCGATCTGGAAGTCGAAGCGGGGGAGTTCGTCGCCTTTCTCGGGCCCAACGGGGCGGGCAAGACGACCACGCTGAAGCTTCTCTCGGGCGTCATCACCCCCACCAGCGGGACCGCCCGGGTGATGGGGTTCGTTCCCTGGCGCCGGGAAAATGCCTATCGCCGCCGGTTTGCCCTGGTAATGGGTCAGAAGAATCAGCTCTGGTGGGATCTGCCCGCCGCCGAGTCGTTTCGCCTGCACCAGCAGATCTACCGGATCGAGCCGAATCAGTTCGACCGGACCCGCGACGAACTGACCGAGATGCTCCAAGTTCGTGAACTGCTCAGCCAGCCGGTGCGCGAGCTGTCGCTGGGCGAGCGGATGAAGATGGAATTGACCGCGGCCCTGCTTCACTCACCCGACGTCCTGTTCCTCGACGAGCCGACCATTGGGCTGGACGTGGTGGCCCAGCACAACATCCAGACGTTTCTTCGCGCGTACCAAGAGCAGCGAAACGTCACGATTCTGCTGACCAGCCACTACATGAAAGACATCGCCGCGCTGTGCCGCCGGGTGGTGGTCATCATGTTGGGGCGGATCGTGTACGACGGTTCGCTCTCGGGGATCATCGATCGATTCGGCGGCGACAAGGTGATCTCGCTGCAATTTGCCGATGGTCGCATGCCGGACGACCTGTCGCGTTTCGGCGAGGTGCTCTCGGTCGAACGTCCCCGCGCCCGGCTGCGCGTGAGTCGAGCCGACGTGCCGGAGATGCTCTCCCAGGTTCTGGCCGGGCACGACGTCGCGGATGTCAGCGTCGAGGATCCGCCGCTGGAAGACGTCATTGCCGAGATGTTTTCTCAAGGCGACGAACCGGCCGAGCCCGACCTGTCGCAGGTCCCCGAATTGCTGGACGAACAATGAGCCAATGATTGCCGCCCGTGTGACAACCTGGTGGACCATCCTTCGCATCTGCTTGGAAGAGCGGTTGGTGTATCGGGGTGATTACGCGCTGGGCACGCTGATGCGTTTTATGCCGATCGTCACGCAGATCTTTCTTTGGACGGCTGTCTTCGCCGCCATCGAGACCACGGGCGAGGAGCCCAAGACGATTGCCAAGTACACGCTGCCCAATTTCATCGCCTACTACCTCTTGACCATGATCAGCCGGGCGTTTTCCAGTATGCCCGGGCTGGCCTCGGGGATCGCCCGGGATATTCGCGACGGAACGGTGAAGAAATATCTGATTCAGCCGATCGACATGCTCGGCTTCCTGTTGCTCGGGCGGATGGCGCACAAGGCGGTCTACTATCTCGTGGCCATCGGACCGTTTGCCTTGGTCTTCATTCTCTGCCGCGGCTACTTCGAGGGCGGTTGGCCCGATGCGACGACGATGATCGCCTACGTGCTGTCGCTGCTGATGGCCTTTCTGCTGGGATTTTTTCTCGAGGCGACGATCGGGATGATCGGGTTCTGGTTCCTTGAGGTCAGTTCACTGTTGTTCGTCTACATGCTGTTCAATTTCTTTTTCTCCGGGCACATGTTTCCCATCGACATGCTGCCCGGCATCTGGCGCGATCTGGTCGAGCTGCTCCCGCTGCATTACCTGGCCTACTTTCCGGCGGCCGTGTTCTTGGGCAAGATCACGGGACCGGATCTGGTGTACGGCCTTTGGGTGCAATTGGGGTGGGTTGTGTTTTTCATGGTGGCCGCCCGGGTGGCGTTCCACTTCGGCGTGCGGCGCTATAGTGGATTCGGAGGGTGACCGCGATGAGCCAACATCCTTCCTACTTCCGCGTGTTCTACACGTTCGCCCGAAACAGCCTCGTGCGCGACATGACCTTTCGCGGCAATTTTCTCATCGAGGTCGTCTCGTCGATGTCTTGGGTGTGCATGAACCTGGGGTTTTACATCCTCATCTTCCAGAACACCGACAGCATCGGCCTGGATACCGGGTGGGGGAAGTACGAGTTTTTTCTCTTTCTCTCCACCACGCTGTTGGTCAATAGCCTGGTGCAAGCGTTTTTCATGCCCAACGCCGCGGAATTTAGCGAATTGATCCGCACCGGGACGCTTGACTTCGCGCTCTTGAAACCGATCGATACGCAGTTTCTCGTGTCGTTGCAGCGAGTCAACTGGGCCTCGCTGGGAAATTTCTTCTTCGCGCTGGTGCTGATGGGATACGCGCTGACGGAGGTGAAGTACGTGCCGGGGATCGTGCAGGTGATCCTCTATCCGTTCTATCTCCTTTGCGGGGTGGCCATTCTCTACAGCCTGATGATCAGCCTCGCGGCGACCAGCGTTTGGCTGGGACGCAACCAGACGCTCTACAACTTCTGGTTCTACATCACCAACTTCTCCCGTTACCCGATGGAGATCTACAAGGGTCCGATCGGAACGCCGTTGCGCCATGCCTTCACGTTCATCGTGCCCGTGCTGGTGGTGGTCAACGTGCCGGCCCAGTTGCTGGTCAAACCGCTCCGTCCGCGGGTCCCGGGCGATTGGCTGTTGCCGGGGTTTACGGTCGTGGCCGCGGCGGTCAGCCTGCTGGCTTCTCGTTGGGTGTTCAATCGTTCGCTCTTGGGGTATCGAAGTGCCAGTAGCTAAGACCATGAAACTCGCCTACAGCTCCAACGCCTACATGCACTTCTCCATCGAGGAGACGATCGCGCGGATCGCCGCGCTGGGCTACGGGGGACTCGAACTGCTGGCCGACGTGCCGCACGCCTGGCCCGCCGGACTACTGCCCGAGCGCCGGCGGGCCATTCGCGATTGCCTCGCCCGACATCAACTCCAGATCGCCAACGTCAACGGATTCATGATGAACGCCGTGGCGGATCCGCGGCAGCCCTACTGGTATCCTTCGTGGATCGGACCCGATCCGCACTATCGGGCCATTCGCCGCGAACACACCCGCCGGGCGCTGGCGCTGGCCCATGAGTTGGGCGCGCCGTCGATCCAGACCGAACCGGGCGGACCGCTGGAAGAGGGTCAGTCGTGGAAAGACGCCGCCGCCCTTTTTCGCGAAGAACTCATGCCCTGTGTCGAAGTGGCCGAAGCGTTGGAGGTGCTGCTGTTGATCGAGCCGGAACCGGGGTTGATGATCGAGACGTTCGGGCAGTACCTCGAATTCGTCCGGCGAATTGATTCGCCCTGGGTCGGATTGAACTTCGATATCGGACACGCCTATTGCGTGGGCGAGGATCCGCAAGAGTGGATCGCACCGATGGCCCCGCACACGCGACATTACCACATCGAGGATATCGCCTCCAGCCGAGTCCACCAGCACATGATTCCCGGTCGTGGGGCGATCGATTTTGAGGCCGTGTTGAACCAGATCGAAGCCACCGGTTACGATGGTTGGGTGACCGTCGAGCTGTACCCCTACATCGACGACCCCGATGCCGCGGGACGCGAGGCGAAGGAATATTTGGAAGCGATTGGGAAGAGATAGCTACTATACGCCCGAATTCCGAAACAAGCGAAAGAAACCACCGTGATCGACTTTGAATCTTCCGAAACCCCGCAAGACGGAACGCTCCTGGCTTACGCCCAACTGGTGCGGCTGCCGGCCGTCTTCACGGCCTTGGCCGACGTGGCGATGGGATTTCTGTTCGTTCAGACGGCATGGGAGGCGAGCGATGGACTCGTCCTGGCGGCGCTGGCCGTTGCGTCGGTCTTGCTGTATGCGGCCGGCATGGTGTTCAACGACGTGTTCGACTACGAGTTCGACACGGGCAACCGCCCCGATCGGCCTTTGGCCTCGGGTCGCATTTCGCGAAGCGCGGCATGCCGGTTCGGCAGCCAACTGCTGATCGCCGGCACGGCCGCCGGTTGGGTAACCGCCGCGTTGGCCGGCAGTTTCTGGCCCGGCGTGGTTGCCACCGCGTTGGCCGGATGTGTCATGGGGTACGACGGTCTGCTGAAACAAACACCGCTGGGTCCGCCGGCCATGGGTGCCTGTCGCATGCTCAACGTGCTGTTGGGGATGAGCGTGGTGGGGATCGATTCGTGGGGGCCGGCTCATGGGCTCGTGGCCGGTGGCATCGGCACGTACATCACCGGCGTGACCTGGTTCGCGCGGACCGAAGCCCGGGAGAGCCGCCGCCTGCACCTGACCCTGGCCATCGGGGTGATGATGGCCGGCATCGGCCTGTTGGCCTGGTTTCCCCACTGGGCCGATCGCCTGGTGCCCTTGTTGCAGCGAGAGCCCCATCGCTGGGATACGCTGATGACCGTGTTGGGATTGTTGATTGCCTGGCGCTGTTCCCGGGCGGTGGTCGAGCCGGTCCCGTGGCGGGTGCAAATGGCCGTGCGGCAGTGTATTCTGTCGTTGGTGATTCTCGACGCGGCCGTCTGTTTTGCCGTGTGCGGCGTGGTGTGGGCCGTCATGATCCTGCTGTTGCTCGTGCCGGTGACGGTACTGGGGCGATGGGTTTATGTTACTTAGTGTAATCGTCTAACGCCCAGCCGAAGGCGCCGGCTTTCGCGGCGT
>CAYUIQ010000347.1:0-7005 GCA_964444795.1 uncultured Planctomycetaceae bacterium | reverse complement strand
GGCAATTTCTGGATCGCATCCGCCTGCTCTTTCTCCTCGACGTGGCTGTAGACGTTCATCGTCAGTCGGATGTCGCTGTGGCGAGCTAAGGTCTGGGCCGTCTTGGGAGAGATGTCCGCCCTGCAAAGATTCGTCACAAACGTATGTCGCAGACTGTGGAAGTCGGCGAACCGGCCGCTGGAATCTCGGTACTTGAGGAAGTCGCTCTTCTCGCGATTGTGATGCTCCTTGTCGTTGGCCGCTTCGTCAATCCAGATGGCTCTCGCCGCCGCGAGATCCTGCATCATCATTTCTGACGTTCGGCGATCGATGCCACATGTACGCTCCGGAATGGGAAAGAGAATCTCATCAGGTTCCGCTCTGCGATCCTTAATCCAGCGTCGGAACCGCCGCACGACATCGGGATGTAGGATCTGCTTATCCTCGCGACGGTGTTTGCTGTAGGCCGCTGCCACGGTCACAGTCGGTGGCTTCGCTTTGAGTCGGAAGTTGCGAAGTGTCAAGCTGCCAATTTCGCCGGGTCGCAGCCCCGTCCATGCCGCGAGGATGTAAAGCATCGCCCGATCCCGGCCACACAGCCCAACTGCCGGAGGGCCCACTTCCGCCACCTTAACCAGCCGGGTGAATTCCTCCTGTGAAAGCGGCCGACGGTCGTGGCGACGATCCATTCGTGTATTGAGCATCGACAGGCCGTCCAGCGGGTTGCTCTTCAGCCGTCGGTTGATCACCAGCCACCGCGTGAAATTCTTGATCGCCCGCAGGTAGTGGTTACTCGTCTGCGCACTCAGGCCGTCTTCCCGCAGGTCGGCCAAGAAGCCCTGGACGTCGGTGGCCTTGATCTGGGCGATGCGACGCCAACCACACGAGTCAACGAACCGGCGAAGCTTGCCCATGATCTCCAGCACGTAGCGGGGCGAGTCATCCTTGCTCTTCTGACTCTTCTCGAAGTCGGCTAGGTGAACATCAATCGGCTTCTGCATCTCTTCGTCAATCGGATCGTCCAGCCCCGCCCTCTGGCGTTCGACCTTGGCGACCAGATCGTTGAGCATGGTTTGAGCCACACGTTTGTCCGGGGAAAGGGGCACTCGCTTTTCCTGGCCGAGCGAATCGGTGAAACGGCCCCACCACTTCTTCGATCTATTCTTGATCTTCTTGCCCGTCTTCGGATCCCGGACGACAATCGGCTTCTTGTACAGACTTGCCACAGTGGTCTCCTTCTCGATGTTGGTTTTCAAAGTGTCGGACAACGGGGTGACAGTGAGCACGGCGTTGCTGAGAAGATCAAGCGCTGTTTCGTCAATCGGGTGGAAATTCTGGAAAAGCCTTGCCCCACCGCGGACACACTCTCACCAGTCGCCCCCGTTTAATCATCTTTCCGGGCAATCCACGTCTCCCGGTCGGGGCACCCGGCCTCGACCCAGGCGACGAGGTCCTCCGGTCGCCAGTACAGCGCGCGCCCGATGCGGACCGGCGGAGGCGTCAGGCCGGATCGATCCCGTGTCCGCCAGGTGCGTACCGAACATCCACAACGATTCGCTGCCTCGGCAGCACTGAGTAATAGCCGCATATTTGTGTTACTGGCAACCACCGGCAATCCTCCCAAAAACAGTGTTTTTCGAATTGACCACGGACGTCTCGCACAATGCGAACGACCGCATACCATCCGCACCCGAGCCCCCCGGCAACGACCAACCCAAAGTGCTTGGCTCCGCAGGGCGCAGCCGGCCAGACTCACTGCGCCAAGAGGGCAGTGAGTACAGCAGCCCCGCGCCTTCAAGAACATCGCGTGCCCACAGACTAGTCCCGCCAGATCGCCTCGGGCCGGTCATCTCCCAATGAACGCGCCACCAACCTGGTGGTCGTGTGCCCCTCCTTTAGCGCGAACTCGTAGGTCAACTGATGCCCAGATTCGCACTGGAACCCGAGAAACACGACACAACCTCGCCCCATTGGGGGATGATTCGGATTGAGATGAATCCCGTGGCTATCCACGGTGATTCTTCCGAATTTCTGGCCCGGAGAGACGATCTCGGCTTTCACAGGGCTGACATAGCCAAAACCGCACACAGGGCACACGAGGGCAGGTCCGTCCGTGCATCGCTTCGAGATCGGCATCAGATTGTCTACGTGGATTTCCATACGCTACTCCTCCAGCTAAACAAACAATGAACAGCCAACGATCACTCGTTGGACCCTACACTACGAGAAGCCGGCTCAAGCCGGCACCAAACGACTCACACCGCCGGCTACCACAGGCGCCGGCGATTCCCGGTGTCGATACGGCCCTGGCCCGGTGCCGGGCCGAACCACGCCAGTGGACTGCCAAGATCTCCCGGGACGCCTCCAACCTCTGCCCACTTCGAGCAGTAGCCCGACCTTGGTACACATTCACCCCCAGCAACCGGCACACGTGCCCGAGGTCGAAAAAACGTCACCCCTGCAACAAACTCTGTCCCACAAGGCGTCCCGTTCCCGGGCCCTCAGAAGAAGGGTTTCCGGCGAAGGAACCGCTCGCGGGATTCACCCGGCCTCCTCGCTGGTCCTCTTCACCACGCGCTTGACGATTGCCCCAATCGCATCCTTTGCATACGGGCACTCTTGCACGATCCAGCTTGCCGGAACGAAGACGTGCTTCAAATGCTGAACCATGGGTACGTCTTCGAGGCATGCGTGTAGAAACAGTCGAGGCGGGTGGCCGAATGCGCCCATTGGCAGGTACACCTTGTCGATATCCCGGTACGGACTTTCCGGATCGAAGAATGACGTGCGCAGATACTCGGGCGGCAGCTTCCCGCCGTGCAGTTCTTCTACTTCGCTGGGCGATGGGGTCGCTACGATCCTAAGAAGGGAACTTTTCTCTTGAAATCCGGACATATATCTTTCCTTTCTGGTAACGTGTCGGCCACTGCGGCGGCCGCCGCTTGGCCACTACTTTGGCTCACAGACAATTCACCCCACGGCTTGACGATTCAACGTAATCACGCGCCGGGCGATCAGCTTGACCTGCTCCTCCACGCCTGGCACCTCCCGCATAATCCAGCTTGCCGGAACGTAGACGTGCCCCGCGTTCTGGACGATAGGCACACCGTCGTGGCATGCGCACAGGCACAATCCCGTCGCGTCACCGAACGCCTCAAGGGGCAGGAGGACCCGATCGATATCACGCCCCGGGCTCTCCTCATCGATAAACGAGACCCGCATCCACTCCGGCGGAAGCTTGCCGCCGGGCAGTCTCGCCTTCAGGCTCGGTGGCAGCGAAACCAGGATCTTCGTATAGCTGTCCTTTTTCATGCTTTTTCTCTCCTCATCAATGAAACACAAAGAGTTGGCCAAACACGGTGAGCGACACTAGCGCAGTTGGCAAAACTAGCCAGGTGACCCAATGCCCGCGCCGGTGCAGGTGACAATATTTGTCAGGTGACGCGACACCAATCTGACAGAAGATTTCAGGCGTCCCTGGCACGTGAAAGCAGTAGCAGGAGGGCTATAAGGACATCTGCACACACGGACATCTTCGTGTTGCAGAGTGTGGTGCATTTTGCACCACACTTCGCTTCCGGCCTTTGCCGCCAACATGTTGTGATGTCCTGAGCCGGCCGCACCCAAGCTCTCCAGGTATTCGCCGGGGCAATCCGTGTGCGTCCGACCTACTGCACGCTGGAAACGGAGGGCTTTCCGGCCGCCCCCCACCGGTGCGAGGCGCCCACTTGTTAGTTATTAACAAGTCGATCTCCGTTTTATGAGGGCGTCTCAACACTGTTCTGCGGCGCAGGCCTCCGGCAAAGTGATTGGATAGTGATGAAGTCACGGGCGCCTACATACGCCCTGTCGTATCCGGCTTTCTACAGCCGTGATTCCCACAGCAACCCATCCGCCCACTCCACACGCCACACGGCCCTCTCTATAAATAGAGAGAGGCCGGTGTGTAGTGTGGGAGCATGGGCTGCCAGAGCGGGCACACTGCTCAAACCTCACGGGTCTCGGGCGGGACATCCTGCGTGGGACCGATCATGTTTGCGCTGGGAAAGGTTGAAGTCTTCCATCGCGTGAACTCGGTGGAGTCGGCCAGTTGAGCGACCACTTCCCGGGCGCGATTCTTGCCGATGCCGAATTGCTCCTTGAGGGAAAACTGCAGATCCCCAGACTTCATGGGTTCGGTTACCATCCCCTTGGCCCGCTCGACCAGTTCCTCGATCGACGGGCCGGTCTGCTTGCGGACCATGGCCGAGCGTGTCGTCTCCATCTCCGGGGCCAATTCGTCCTCCACCGCAAAGTGGTCATCGAACCACCGGGCCACGAAAGGCTCTGGCGACTTGTAGTTCCGCTGGAGGACCTCAAGCACCACTGCGTCCTCCGGGTGATCCTTGTGAGGCGTGAGCGTCAGACAGCAATCGTAATCCCGGGAGAGAACGCCCGAGCCGGCCCCACGATCGCGCGAGTCCCGATCCCCAGGCCGGCCTTTCGCGTCGTGATGGACGAGGACGGCAGCGACATCCTGGGTTTCGACGACACCGTCCACCGCCCCCAGCACCTTGCCGACCTCGGTGGCCGCGTTTTCATCGGCGCCGACGGCCGCGTAGATTTTGTAAAGCGGATCGAAAATCAGCACGTCACAGGCACCCGGCATAACGTCCAGCCTCGGCGGCTTGCCACGCATGTTGAGGATCTGCAGCCGATCATCCAACAGGCTCGCGTCAATCCCCAGTCCGCGCGCCAATCGCCGTACCCGCCGCCAAAAGTGTTCGGCCTTGATCTCGAACTGAACCAAGCCAACCCGCTTCGGCTCCGGGATGGGCCACCCGAGGAAGTCGATGCCACCGGCAATGGAGAGGGCCATTTGGAGTGTGAAGAACGACTTGCGCACCTTCGGCGGCCCGATGATGAACATCTTGTCGCCCCGATCCAGCAAGAATGGGATGATCGTCTCGATATTTGGCGGCTCGTTGCGGATATAGAAACGCGCGTCGACCGGCTCGACCCCGCGAGACTCCGTCGGCTGGGTTTCTTCCACAGCCCGCCCCGATTCGAGGGGGGATGTAGTGAGCTTGCTCACCAGAGCCGAGACGTCCGCACGGACACCGTCGGCGCCAGACTGCCCAGTATCATCCAACAGCCAGCCTCGCGGCTTCTCCGACCGGTTTTTCAGTGCCGAATTTGTCTTGTGCTGTAGTTCCTTCTCCGACCAAGGAGGCTTGCATCGTGGGTTGTAGTGATCCCGAAGCAGACGCATCGCCGTATCCGACTCCAGGCAAAAGCCTTTGATCAGGGCCTGCGCCAATGCGAACGTCTGATTGTGGCCGCCTTGGCTGCTGATAGCCGGAGGGCAGGCATTCAGGTACGCAACAGCGCGCGCGATGACATCGGTTTTACCGGAAGGTATCACTGGGCTGGCCGACGGAGGCACACTGGCCGGTTTCGCCGCGAACGCCGCGTCGAGTTCGGCGATCAGCCAATCCGGTGGATACGGCAACTCGCCGATCGGAGGCAACCACCCACTCGCGATTGCCGCAGCCCCGTTTCCTTTGCGACGATGATCATGATCCAGAGTGGCCGGTCTTGTCGGGGGTTGAGCTGATTTCAAATCCGACAATTCTTGGGTTCGCGCAGTGCCTCGTACGGCAGGTGTCCGTGCAAGAACCGTCGAACACTATCACAAGAGGTGATAGTCGCGACGGCCAACACCGGAAGATGGGCGCCGGATCACCGAAGCCGGACAGGCGTCGCGGACGCCGGCGAGGGCAGATTCCACCTCACTCTGAGGCCCCTCCCGGATTCCCAGCATGTAGCAAGAACGGTCGGACCACTGGAAACGGTTACCAGTGAGAATCGAATGTTGCTGTGCAATCCGTGCAGTCATTTCGTGGCGATCACGAGGCAATCCCCAGCCAACGTTCCTCACTGGGGAATTGTCCCAGTGAGAAATCCACCCAACGGGAACAGAAACCGGTCGTCAATGCCGAGCCGAGGCCCCCGTACGATGCCAAGCGGCGCGCTGGCTCAATATGCGGGGGCAGCCTATCCTGCGGTGGCTCAGTGCCCGGAGGAATCGGACACGTAGTTGGGTGGCAAGGCTCTCTGCCTGTCCGACAGCGACAGCGGAACAAACGTCACTGCGGAAATTCCGTAGTCACGTCCGTATCATGGCGGCACGGAGCCGCCCATACTGGCCGTTGTACCGACAAGTGTTGAAATCACTGTCAGTATTTGACAGTCAGAATGCCCGTACCCATTCGGAATCGAAATCGACTGTGCAAATTGCACAGTCGCCAGGCGGTCGGAAGGCCCAGCGGATCGAGGCGCCGCAGAAGGAGGCAGCATGACGAGAGAAGCCCGGCGGACCGGGCGTGGGAGGAGAGATCAAAGGTTGGCTGCCAAGCTACGCCTTCGTGCCGAACAGCTCTCGCTTCTGCTCCGGTGTGCAGAGTGCCCGGAACGTGCCTCGCGCGGTTCCTCGCTTGAACCGGGAGGCCTTTCCTTTGGTGGCGATCTCACGAATCATTGCCGAGTAGACTGTCGCGTGCGGTGTTTTGGCCTTCGATTCCCACCAGCCCTTCTCGGCGGCGATTTTCACGATGGCCTTCACGCCGAGTTCCGAGTCGGCGTCGACCAGGACCATGAAGGCGGCAGTGAGGCCCGAGATCCGCTTGGGCTTGGCTGGTTTGGCCACCTTCGCCCCCGTTTGGCCCGTGTCGCGCCCCTTGGCCTTGGCAGCATCCTTAGTCGACTCCTTCGACGGCTTGGCGACAGTGGGCGACGTGGGCGAAGAGATGGCGACTTTAGCCACCTTCTTGGATCGCTTGGCCGTCGGGCGCTTCAATCCCACCAGGTCCGCCTCGGTGCATTTACGGCGGAGCCGCTGGGCCGACTTGATTCGCACCTTGCGGCCGGAGGCGATGTTCTTGCCGTCCCAGCCGCCGTGCGAGTTCACCGCGTCGATGCGGACAGGGACCACGCTGTTGGTTACCTTGGCCATGTAGGATTGGCCGATCTTCACATCGTTCTTCT
>CAYUIQ010000346.1:0-7070 GCA_964444795.1 uncultured Planctomycetaceae bacterium | reverse complement strand
GCTCTGGCCATTTCGGCCACCAAGCTCTGAAATATCACGAAAAATCCACCTTTGTTCGGCAAAACAATTCCAGTAAACTCCCGCCCCTTGTCGAAGATCATCGTCGGAGTATCCCCCCAGCGCAGCGGTCCCCGCGCCGAGGCGGCGTCCGTTCTGGACGTCCTCTCGGGCTGGTTTTTCACATCGCAAGGAAGTGTGGCCCATGCCGCGCGTGCGCCCTTCTACAACGCCCGATCGAGACGATCGCGTCGTCATTTCCGGAATGGGAATGATTGCGTCGGTCGGCGACGATCGCGAGAGCGTTTGGCGCGCGGTTCGCCAGGGCACCAGCGGAGTGCGTCGGGTGGCCGGGCAACCCGGTGTCCCGGAAGGACTCAGCATCGCGGCTCTGGTGGATATCGAACTGGAATTCCCGGGCCAACTCAAGGTCATCGCACTGGCCCTGAAGGCCGCGGCCGAGGCGATCGAAGATGCTCAAATCGACCTGTGCGCCGTCGACTGCGACCGTTTCGGGTGTGCGGTCAGCGGACACATGGGCGATGCCGGGTTCGTACCGCGACACATGGGCCGGCGCGATCTGTTCGATCCCGATGCGATCGACTGGTGGCAACAGTGGTTTCCCAGCACGGGTTGCTGGCAAGTCGCCACCCGATTCGGGCTGCACGGCCCGCGAACTTGCCACTCGACGGCCTGCGCCAGCGGGTTGATCGACTTTCTCGCCGCGGTGCGCCTGATTCGCGACGGGCAATGCGATCTGGCATTGGCCGGCAGCGCCGAGGCCGTTCACCCCCTGTTTGCCGCGGGCTTCGAGAGAATGCGCGTGCTGGCCCACCATGAAGATCCGGCCCTGGCCTGCCGCCCCTTTGATCGCCAGCGCAGCGGCTTCGTGATGGGAGAAGGCGCCGCGATGTTCATCGTCGAACGGCTCGACCACGCGCTGCGGCGCGGCGCGCCGATCTACGCTGAAGTCGTAGCCGGGAAAATGCAGGCCGAGGCCCATCACGTGACCGGCGTCGATGTCGATGCCGAGGGGCTGGCCTACATGATCAGCGAAACGCTTCGCGCCGGCCGGCTGGCCCCCGACCAGATCCGCTACATCAACGCCCACGGAACGGGGACCCAGCAAAACGACGTGATGGAGACGCGCGGCATCCGGCGAGCGTTGGGACCGGCGGCCGAGCGAACCGGAGTGAGTTCGACCAAGTCGATGTTGGGCCATCTGGTCAACGCGGCCGGCAGCGTCGAGTTGGCCGTAACCACGCTGGCCCTGCGCGACGGTTTCGCGCCGCCGACGATCAATCTGACCGACCCCGATCCCGAATGCGACCTCGACTGTATCCCGTTGGTCGGTCGCACGGTCGACCTGGAACACGCGCTGAAGGTTTCGGTCGCCTTCGGCGGCCACATGGCCGCGGTCGCTCTTCGCCGCTGGCCCGATTGCCGCAGCGTGCCGTTGGATCGGCCGGCGCGAGCGGCGTAGAGGGCACGGGCTCTTCTGGTATTCGGCGTGAAGGTTGCAGAGTAGCCACGCCTCCCTCCACTGCCACCTTGGTCCCGATCGTGGCAGACTCTTGCAAGAACCACTCGCCGGATGTAGGCTACGGGCTGGATGGAGTTCCACGAAATCCCCCGGCACCGACAGGACGATCCGCCCGCACCGGCACACCCGTCCGGCGCAGTACATCAAGCCTTACCACTTCGACAACACCTCCCCGATCCCAAGGAGTCTCCGTAATGAAATCCCGCCTGACCCGTCGTCAAATGCTCTGCACTGGTGCGGCGATCGTCGCGGCGCCTGCGATCGTTCCCTCCAGCGTTCTCGGTCAGGATGCACCCTCGAAGCGTGTCCGGCTGGGCGTGATCGGTTGTGGCGGCAAGGCCTTCGGCGGTACGAGAAACCTTCGCGGCCACGGCGCGTGCGATATCGTCGCGCTGGCCGATCCCAACCAGCCGAACACGGGTCGCTATGCCCAGGCGTTCCAGGTGCCGGCCGACCGGTGTTTCCAGGACTTCCGCGAGTTGCTGGCGTTGGCCGACGTCGACGCCGTGCTCGTGGGCACGCCCGACCACTGGCACGTACCGGCCTCGATCGCCGCCGCCAAGGCGGGTAAACATGTCTACTGCGAGAAGCCGCTGGCCAACACCATCGCCGAGGGCCAGGCACTGGTCAAAACGATCCACGAGACGGGCGTCGTGTTTCAGCATGGTACCCAACTTCGTTCGCTGGCCGCGACCCGAAAAGCTTGCGAGCTGGTTCGCAACGGTTACCTTGGCAATGTGAAGAAGGTCATCATCGGCTCTCCGCCCGGCCATGCAATTGGCGACGTTCCGGCGGCACCGGTTCCCGAGACGCTCGACTGGGACATGTGGCTGGGGCCCGTCGAACCGATCGACTACCGGCCGACTATCATCGGCGGCATTCCCGGCCGGGGGCTGCGCGGCTGGTATTTTGTCAAGCGGTTCTCGCTGGCCGGCTGGGTCGCCGGCTACGGCGTGCATGACATCGATCTGGCCCATTGGGGATTGGGGTTGGAGAACACGGGCCCGGTTCGCATCGAAGGGCGCGGCACGTTCCCCAAGTCGGGCCTGTTCAATACGGTGCTCGACTACGAGTTGACCTTCACCTATGCCGACGGTCGGCAGATCGTCATGACCGACACGGGCAAGAACCGCCACGGTGTAAAGTTCATGCACGAGAACGGCAAGGACTGGGTCTACACCCGCTCCGGCATCGACGCCAGCGACAAGAACCTGCTACAGACCGAGATTAAGGAGAGCGACACGCGGCTGTATGCTTCGGCCCAACACGAGAAGAACTTCATCGACTGTATCCGCAAAGGGACGACCGAGACGATCACGCCGATCGACGTAGCCCACCGCTCGACCAGCGTCTGCCTGCTGGGCGGCATCTGCCTCGATCTCGGCCGCCCGCTGGAGTGGGACCCCAAGGCCCAACGGTTCACCGACGCCGAAGCCAATGCCCGGCTCGACTACCCCCACCGCGAT
This sequence comes from uncultured Planctomycetaceae bacterium, assembly GCA_964444795.1. Lineage (GTDB taxonomy): Bacteria > Planctomycetota > Planctomycetia > Pirellulales > Thermoguttaceae > JABMRP01. The sequence continues at coordinate 4,064 of CAYUIQ010000346.1, read as the reverse complement.
CCGTGGAAGGTGTAGCGGTCCGTTGAAAAAGTGGTAGGATGGGACCATAAGCGTTAGCGACGCCGGGGGCACGATTGCAGTTACGAGGGAATCCCGCGACTCGGTTTTCGCGAAAGTTCGGCAGGAAAGAAATCTGGACCTACAGGAAATGTCGGATCTTACCCCACAACCCAACGCGAATAGGAACTCCGCATGAGCACGTTCGACAACGCCGTCAGCATCCACCCCTACTTCCAGATCACGGACGAGAACATGGAGGCGGCCAAGGGCTTCCTGACGCAGTTCTGCGACCTGGTCGGCAAGAACGAGCAGGGGTGCCTGTTCTACAACTTCACCTTCAAGGGCAATGAACTGTGTTGCCGCGAGGCGTACAAGAATGCCGACGCCGTCAAGGCTCACTTCGAGAATTGCGGTCCGCCGCTCGGGGAATTCTTGAAGATCGCCGAGCTGTCGCGGATCGAGGTCCACGGCCCGGCCGCGGAGCTCGAGCAGCTTAAGGAAGCCTTCGCCGCGTTCAATCCCGACTACTATGTCTCCGAGTGTGGAATCGGGAACTGAATCCCCCGATAGCTCGGCGACCACCGCTGGCGGCTTTACGGCCGCTTGAGGTTCTGTAACGCTTTCGCGGCGGCGCCGCGGACGTTGCCTTGCTTGTCGTCCAACGCGTCGGTCAACGCCTCGATCGCCCGCCGGTCGCCCTGTTTGCCGAGGGCTTCGGCGACGTGCTGGCGAACGTAGTTGTCTTCGTCCTGCTTGAGCCTCTCGATCAGCGCGTCGACCACGCCGTCGGCCTTCACGTTGGCCAGGGTGCGCGCCGCGCCGCAGCGTACCGTCGACTCCCTAGCGGCCAGCATTTCCAGCAACGGGGCAACGACGCGGGGATCGTCGAACTCTCCTAGCGCACAGGCCACGCCGACGCGAGCGCTCCAGCCTTCCCGGTGCCGCGCCGCCAACAGCGGCCCGATCGCCCGGGCGTCGCCGATCCGTCCCAAGGCCGTCGCCATTTGGCCCCGGGCCAGCGAGTTCGGTTCGTCCAATGCGGCAATCAACGGCTCGACGGCTCGCGGGTCTTTGAGCCTGCCGAGCACCTCGGCAACGTCGCCACGGACGTCGGAGTACTTCGATTCCGCCAACGCCGCGATCATCGCATCCAGCGCCGCCGGCGGGCGAAGCTGCTCCAGCCGCCACGCCGCGTGGGACTGGACGTCCCTGCTTTGGTCCGAGAGCGCTTCGCTGAGAAACTCGACTTCTCGCGGATGACCCTGTAGGGCGTGCAACGCCACACGACGTACCTCGTGATAGGCGTCCTTCATGGCCAGCACGTCGATTATCGGCTGCGGTCCCCGCCGCTTGCGGATCCAGTAGAGCGATTGCGCCGCGTAGCCCTGGACGTGGTGGTAATCGTCCTGCAAGGCCTTCAACAACGGGTCGACCGCGCGGGGGTGATCGATATAGGCCAGGCGAGACGCGGCGGTCTCTCGAACCCGCCGGTCTTTGTGCGAGAGCATGTCGGCCAACGGCCCAACGCCGGCCGGCCCGAAAATCGTCATCGCTGTGGCCACCGCATCGGTGTGTTCGCCGTACTCCTCCTTGTCCAACAAGGCCAAGATCGGTTGGATCGTGGCAGGGTCCTTGAAGCTGGCCAACGCGACGATAGCTTTGTCGCGCACCACGCGGTCGTCGTCGCCCAACGCCGCAAGCAGCGGCCCGATCGCCCGACGATCGCCCAAATAACGCAGTATTCCCGCCGCACAGGCACGCGCCGCGGGTCGGGGATGCTTCAAGCGGGCCAATGCCGGTTCAACCGCCGGTTGGCCGATACCCTTCAAGGCCTGCCGGGCAGCAAAACTGACCTTGTCGGCCAGATCGTCGGGGCATTCGTAGGCGTCGTCCTCCAATGCGTCGAGCAAGAACGGCACGGCGCCGGCCGCCCGCGGCCCCAGTTTCGTCAGCTCCCGACAGGCCCAAACCCGCACCGACGGATACGACGACCCCAGATCGACAACCAACTGCTTGACGTCTTCGGACGTCCGCAACTTGGCTGCCCGATCAGAGGTGGCCGTTTTGACGCCCTCCCGTTGACGCAAGGCTTCCTTGGCGGCGACCCTCACCTGCCCGGACAGAAACGTCACGGCATACGTCAGCGTCACTTCGGCTTCGGCTTCGGCGTGCTTCAGACGCCCCAGCGCCCCGGCGGCCTCAATCTGTTTGGCCGGGTTCGACGAGTCGTGAAGTTGCTCGCCGAGCTGTTTTGCCTCGGCCTCCGCCTCATCGAGGTTCTCGTTCTCAGCCGCCATCAACGGCACCAAGCCGACCGATGAAAACAGGACGGCTGCAAACAGGGGGATTGCGAACGTCGCTATCCGGCAACGCACGAAAGATACAACGTTCATAGCGCACCTCCGCGGATTATGGGGAGCCGCGCCGGAGCGGCAGGAAACGGTCTTGGTGCCAAAATTTTAGCATTTCAGCCGCCGCCAGTCAATCCCTCTTATTGCGGGGGGGCTGAGCGAATCTGCTGGGGAAACGGTCGAGCCGTGAATCCTTGCTTTTCGAGTCGATTCAAGGCGACACCCTACGCGAGAACTGCGTTCTCATTACTCCTCCGGCAGCGTCTTTCGGCGGCGGAGGATGTGGTGGTAGTGTTGGGAGAAGCGGTGCGATTCGTCGCGGACGTATTGCAGCAGACGTAAAGCATAGCTGTGGCGGCTGAGGCGGAGCGGTTCGTCGGCGCCCATGATGAAAAGCTCTTCCTCGCGCTTGGCCAGCGAGACGACCATCGGCGGTTCGATCTGCATCAGCTCGAAGGCCTGCAGTGTGGCGTGAAGCTGTCCCTTTCCGCCGTCGATCAGCAAGAGGTCGGGAAACACCTCGCCCTCTTCGTGCAACCGCCCGAATCGCCGCATGACGACCTCGCGAATGGCGGCGTAGTCGTCGACACCCTCGACCGTGCGGATCCGAAACCGCTTGTAGCCCGGCTTGAAAGGCAGCCCGTCGAGAAATTGCACCAACCCGGAAACCGTCTCTCGGCCGGCCAGATGGGCGATGTCGATCCCTTCGATCGTTCGCGGTTGCTCTTGGAGCTTCAGGATCTTCCGCAGCCCGGCCAGTCCCTTCTTCGGGTCGATGGGAAAGACCTCGGGCTGCACGTGTGTATCGAGTTCGCCGCGCTGGTCGAGTGTTTCCAGGAGTTGGATTTCGTCGCGCAATCGGGCGGCTTCCTCGAAACGGCGTGCATCGGCCGCTTCGGCCATCTCCCGGTGCAACTCCTTCAGGAGTTTCTTCTTGTTGCCTTTGAGAAACTCCCCCAAGCGGCGGATGTCCTTGCGATAGTCGTCCTTCGAGATACGCAGGTTGCACGGGGCGGAGCACAATTCGATCGAGGCCAACAGGCAGGGACGGAACCAGCGCCAGCGGTCGTCGCCGGCGTCGATATCCAGAGTGCAGGTGCGGAATTTGAAGATCTTCTGCAACACGCCGATCGCGCCCCGCAGACCGGCCGGATTGGCAAACGGCCCGAACAACCGGGTGCCCCGCGATCGCGGCTCGCGCGTAAACCGCACCCGGGGAAAATCTTCCCGCGTGGTGATCTCCAGGTAGGGAAACGACTTGTCATCGCGCAGATCGCGGTTGAACTTGGGCTGGATGTCCTTGATCAGCCGGGCTTCGATCAACAGGGCGTCGATTTCGCTTTCCGCTTCGAGATACTCGATGTCGCGGATTTCAGTGACCAACGTGGCGGTTCGGCGCTCCTCGGCCGCCGCCTTGAGGAAATAGCTGCCCGCCCGCGAGCGGAGGTTCTTCGCCTTGCCCACGTAGATCACGCGGCCCGCGGCGTCTTTCATCAGGTAGACACCCGGCGACTGCGGAAACGACCGCGCTTTCTCGGCGGCGGCCGAGTTGTCGGTCACCGAATCATCGGACCCTGGGGCCACTTCCGGCATACGAACATTCCCCAGCAACGGAGGGCACACATCTTGGAACGTGTTTTGAAATACGATTCTCCGCGAGCAAACCTTGTACGATGGGCTTCCCAGCCCGTCGAATTCCAACGTGCCTGAGAT
>CAYUIQ010000345.1:0-7072 GCA_964444795.1 uncultured Planctomycetaceae bacterium | reverse complement strand
GACATGAACCGCCACGGCGACGTTGCCCGGCGTATGCACCTGGACCAATCGATACACCATCAAGGCGGCTGGCGGCATCATCGCCACTACGGACCGGTGTCGCACGGTTTTACGAGCTATCACTTTGGCCACTGCTACCCCGGCCCGCGTCTTTATCCGAGCCGCTGCTGGTACCCGCGGTGGACGTCTTGGGTCGGCTGGACCTGGTGGGACTACTGTCATCCCTATTACGATCCGCGACCGGTTTTCTGCCGGCCGATCTATTACGATCCATGCCCGCCTCTGTCGGTGTTCGTCTATCCGCAATGGAATTCGCTGCCGGTGGTTTCCAGCGGGACCTGGGTGGATGTGCCCAAGGCGGCACCGGCGCCAGGTGCGGTGGATCTGCAGTTGCTAGCCGTGCGGTTCGTCGATCCGGGCCATCCGGAAAAAGAACTCGGCCCGCGATATCGAGTCTGGTTCCGCAACGCCAGCGCGCAGGACATCGTCACGCCGTTTAACGTGATGGTCCTGGCCGCCAACGACGAGAAGCTGGACGATTCCTCGCCTCAAGCGGGAGTTCGCGTCGAATCGATCGAGGCCGGCCAGACCCAAACGGTCGACCTCCGGCTCCCCTTCGACGTGACCACGATGGGCCGCGATGCCGACGGCAAGCCGGCGCCGTTTGCCCAGTTGCACGCCTGGGTCGACAGCCACGACGAAGTCTCGGAGGCCGTCGACGAGAACAACGGCGCGATGATCGCCCGCGGCGACGTCTTGCCGGTCGATCCGGCGGCGTTTTCGACCGACGTCGAGACGGGTGTCGCGGGCGAGATGATCAGCATCGCCGGCGAGGGATTCGGCCCGGAGCCCGGTCGCGTGGTCGTTATTGTCAAGGGCTTGGAACTCGACGCCGAGATCGCCGGCTGGTACGACCTGGGCGTCCACGTCAAGCTGCCGAAGCTGTTGCTGGCTGGCCCCAGCGAGATGGAATTGGTCGTCGTTCGCGGCGACGGCGCGGCGAGCAATCCGCTGAAGCGCCCGCTGGTTCCGGCCGGTACGCCTGTTGTCCCGGTGCCGTGATGTAGCCTGCCACAAGGCTACTCGCTACGGCTGACGATCTCCAGCAGATGGAACCCGAATTGGGTCTTCACCGGGCCGTGGACCTTGCCGATTTCCTCGTTGAAGACGACGGCGTCGAACTCGGGCACCATCTGGCCTTGGCCGAATTCGCCCAAATCGCCGCCCTGTTGGCCGGAGGGGCACTTCGAGTGTTGCTTGGCTATCTCGCCAAAGTCGGCGCCGCCCTCGATCTGGGTCTTCAAATCTTCGCAAGCTGCCTGCGATTCCACGAGAATGTGACGTGCTCGGGCCGTGGCCATGTCTTGTCTCCTGCGGTTTGTGGCTGGGGGGCTTGTGTCCCACTCCCTGTTTTCCAAGTCCGGATGGCGAGCCGATCGTTTCGACCCGTGGGGTGTAAGATGTTAGGATATCTGTTTTGCCGAAAACCGCAACCCTTTTGCAGCGGCGGGTCGATTTGGGTATCTTACGTATTCTGGTCATACTCGCCACCGAACCATCAAACGACGCCATGAGCCGTATCGAAACGAGTTGCGTGATCCGCGATGCCAAGCCGGCCGACACCGAGACGGTCGTCCAGTTCAACCGCCTGCTGGCCCTGGAAACGGAGGAGAAAGTACTCGACCCCGACCCGCTGCAACGGGGTGTCCGGCGAGCATTGGAGGACCCCGGCCTGTGCCGCTATTTCCTCGCCGGGCAGGACGGCCGGATCATCGGCCAGGCAATGATTACCTACGAATGGAGCGACTGGCGCGACGGCACGTTCTGGTGGCTGCAAAGTGTGTACGTGACGGCCGACTATCGGCGTCAGGGCGTTTTCTCGGCCCTCTACCGGCACATTGCCAGTCTGGCTCGGGCGACACCGCAAGTCTGCGGATTGCGACTGTACGTGGAAGAGAACAACGACCGCGCCCGGGCGACGTACGGGCGGCTGGGGATGGCCGAAGCCGGCTATCTGGTCTATGAAGCCGATTGGTCGGTTGACGGGGCGTGAGGATCGCGGAAGAAATGGGGGCCGTAGCTACCGTCGGCGAGACGGTGGGATGCGGCTTGAACCACGGTCTGGCGACCGTAGCTACCAATGGGAGATGACCCGATGAACACGTTTCCGGCAAAGGTGAATCCGGTCGCCGTCCTTCTCGCGGCGTGTCTGGCCAGCGGCTTGCCCGTCGCCGGGGCCCCTGCCCTGTCGGCCGAGACGCATACCGTGTTGGTCGAGGCCGAGGGTTTCGACCAGCGGGGCGGTTGGGTAGCCGACTCGCAGTTCATGGACCAAATGGGGTCGCCGTTTCTACTGGCCCATGGGCTGGGAGTTCCGGTGGCCGACGCGGTGACGACCGTCGAGTTTCCCACCCCAGGCACGTATCGCGTATTGGTTCGCACGCGCGACTGGGTCGCCACATGGAAAGCGCCCGGTGCGCCGGGCAAGTTTCAAGTGGCCATCGAGGGCAAGACGCTGCCGACCGTATTCGGCACCGAGGGCGCCGCGTGGCATTGGCATGACGGCGGGACCGTGGAGATCGCCGGCACGAAAGCCAAGATCGCGCTGCACGACCTGACCGGCTTTGAGGGCCGTTGCGACGCCATCCTGTTGACGACCGACCTCAAATTCACACCGCCCAACGCGGATCCCGCCATGGGCGCATTCCGGCAAAAGCTGCTGGGGCTTTCGGAAACACCCGAGGACGCCGGGCCGTTCGATCTAGTGGTCACCGGCGGTGGGACGGCCGGCACGTGCGCGGCTCTGTCGGGCGCGCGGCTGGGGTTAAAAGTCGCATTGATCCAGGATCGGCCCGTGCTGGGCGGCAACAACAGTTCGGAGGTGCGCGTTTGGCTACAGGGGACGCGAAACAAGCCGCCGTATCCGCGTGTGGGCGACGTGGTCCGCGAGTTGGAGCAGAAAAAGAGCGCCCACTACGGACCCACCAACACGGCCGAGTTGTACGAAGACGACAGGAAGATCGCCCTGGTTCGGGCGGAACCCAACCTGACGCTCTTTCTCGATCATCGGGTCAACGAAGCGGAAACCGACGCCGGGCGAATCACGGCCGTCGTAGCTCAGAACACCAGGACCGGCCAGCGCGTCCGATTCGCCGGCCGCTGGTTCGCCGATTGCACGGGCGACGGAGCCGTCGGGTTTCTTGCCGGTGCCGATTACGATATCACGCTCAAGGGACACATGGGCCGGTGCAATCTGTGGAACGCGGCCGAGACCGACGAGCCGCAGTCGTTTCCCCGGTGTCCCTGGGCGCTGGACCTAAGCGACAAGCCGTTTCCCGGCCGTGGCGGCGATCGGCGGGGGTTGTTGGCGTTGGGTGGCTGGTACTGGGAGAGCGGGTTCGATCACGATCCGATCGCCAAGCGTGAGTACATCCGCGATTGGAATTTCCGCGCCATGTACGGGGCGTGGGACGCACTGAAGAATGTCGACGGGCTCTACCCGAACCACAAGCTCAACTGGGCCGCCCACATCTCCGGCAAGCGCGAGTCGCGGCGTCTGTTGGGCGACGTCGTGTTGACCAAGGAGGATCTGCTCTCCAGCCGCGTGTTTCCTGACGGGTGCGTGCCCACCGGGTGGAAGATCGACGTGCATCTGCCCGACCCGAAATACGAGAAGGGGTTCGAGGGCGACGCGTTCATCGCCCGAGCCCATTTCACCGACTATCCAAAGCCCTATTGGGTACCGTACCGCTGTCTCTACAGCCGCAACGTGGACAACCTGCTGATGGCCGGCCGCGACGTGAGCGTCACGCACGACGCGCTGGGGACCGTGCGGGTGATGAAGACCGGCGGTTGCATGGGCGAGATCGTCGGCATGGCCGTCTCGCTCTGTAAAGAGCACGATACGGATCCGCGTGGGGTGTACAAGGAGCATCTCGACGAACTCAAAGGGCTGATGACCCAAGGCGTGGGAAAACCGCCCGAGTCGGCCGTGCTGAAACCGCCGACGTGGCGCGACGAAGTGGGTAAGAACACCGCCCCGGCGGCCAAGGCGACCTCCTCCGGCGACATGAAACCGGGCGAGTCGCCTCCGCAATTGGTCAACGATGGCCGGACCGATCTGCTTGACAACTCGGGCCGATGGCTCAGCGCGGCGGAGACGCCCAATTGGATCGAACTCGGGTGGCCCGAGCCGCAAGCGATCACCGCCGCGCGGATCATCTCGGGATTCGCCACCGGCGGCGAGGTACAAGCCCCGCTGACTGACTTTGTTCTGCAATACCACGATGGCGAAGATTGGCAGGATATTGTCGCCACGCGAACCAAGGACAACGAAGCGGTCGACTGGCAGTGCAAGTTTCCGCCCGTGACCGCGCAACGCGTGCGCCTGATGGTCGAGGCCACGCAGATCGACGTTTCGCGGATTTGGGAGATTGAGTTGTACGCGCCGTGAGTTTAGCCCAGGCACTTGTGCCAGGTGTTGAGAAGGAATCCGATGCGAGAAGTTCTTCCTGATCGGCTCTGGCTTGGCAATGTGGGAGATCTCTCCGATCCACGGGAAGTGTTGAATGCCGGTATCCTGGCCGTCGTCGACCTTGCCCACGAGGAGTTGCCCCCCACGCTGCCCCGGAGTATGGTCTACTGTCGCTTTCCGATCGTTGATGGCGAGCAAGATTCGCGGAAAGTGCTGCGTACTGCGATTGAGGCGCTCGTCACTCTGCTGGAGGAGGAAATACCGACCCTGGTGTATTGCCGGGCCGGAATGAGCCGGTCTCCCGCGGTGGTTGCCGCGGCGTTGTCGATTATTCAAGAGGAAAGCCCGGGTGAGAGTCTGCGTCGTGTCGTTGCCGGCCATCCTCATGACGTGTCGGCCCGCCTGTGGCAAGATGTGCGACACGTATGCGAGGAAATCGGCGGAAACCGTTAGACCTTTAGTATGGACACTTGTGCCCGGCATTGGAAACGACTTGGGAGTGCGACGACTTGTCGTCGCTTTCCTTCTTTCGCGTAGTGCGTCAGAGTACGAGGAATCCCAGCTCCAAGGGAAAAGAAAGCGACGACAAGTCGCCGCACTCCAAGGATACAGCCTCATGCGTCTCGTCATCATCGTTGCCGTAATTGCCGCCGCGACTTTCGCACGGGCCGACGGGCAACACGCGCCGGCCCCTTATCAAAACGAATCCGAAGCGATCGCCGAGGGCGTGAAACTGGGGATCGGTTCGGCCGGGCTGGAAGGGCCCGCGACGGTCGAAGTGGCCAGCGATCAGAGTTGGACGTTGGTCTACACGACCGGCCGCGCGGGCGTCAAGCCGGGCGGCGGGATCCGCGTCGGCATGCGACACTTGTTGAACTGGACGCGACCACAAACCGGCGACCCCAAGGCTCGCGGCTATTTCACCGTCAAAACGCTCGACGGCCAGCCGGCGAAGATCGACACGGGCAAAGCGCCGAGAAGTTTCTTCGGGCAGTATTTCGCTTGGCAGAACATGGTCGAGGTGATTTTGCCCGAGCGGGGGATGCGGCCGGGGGAAACGCTACGGCTGACTTACGGCGATCGGTCGGCCGGGTCGCCGGGTGTGCGGATCCAGCCGTTCGACGAGACGCGGTTCGTCTTCAAGGTGTACGTCGATGCCACCGGTGACGACAACTACCTGCCGCTGGCCGACAGCCCGGCGATCGAAATCATTGCCGGCCCGGCGACGCGGCTTGCGGCAGTGATGCCCTCCGATGCCGTGCGGGGAAAGCCAACCTGGTGTCTCGTCCGGGCGGAGGACCGTTACGGCAACCCGGCGGCCGGTTATCGCGGCACCGTCCGTCTGCAATCGACCGATCGCGAGGCCGAAGTGCCGAAGTCGCATACGTTCACCGCGGCCGATCGGGGCGTTTTCCGGTTCGAGAACATCGTGCCGGGCGATCTTGCCGTGCAGCGAATGATCGCCTCCGACGGCACGCTTCGGGCGACGTCCAATCCCGCGTGTATGGCGGCCAAGCAACCCGAGCGGCTGTTGCTTTGGGGCGACTTGCACGGCCATACGCTCCATTCCGACGGCCGGGGCACGGTCGAGGAGTATTACGATTTCGGCCGGCGCGTGGCCGGACTCGATTTCTGCGCTGTGAGCGACCATGCGTTTCAGATCACCGACGCGATGTGGGAACACTCGAAGAAAGTGACCAATCGGGTCAATCGCCCGGGCCGGTTCGTTACCTTTCAGGCCTACGAATGGAGCGGCAACACGGCCAACGGCGGCGACCACAATGCTTACTTTCTCGACGACGATCCGCCGCTCTACCGATCCGACAACTATTACCATCCCCGCAATTTGCAGACCGATCACGGCCCGGCGCCAAGAATACCGCATGTGACGGGCGTGTTCGAGCGACTGCGGACGCATCTGGACGACGAAAACGTCTTCTGCATTCCCCATTTCGGCGGCCGTCGCGGGAATCCACAGTGGCACGACCCCCAGGTGCAGCGTCTGATCGAGATTTTCAGCGAACATCGCCGCAGCGAGGATTGGGCCGCCTCGTTTCTCACCCGTGGGCATCGCGTGGGCGTGATGGCCAGCACCGATTGCCATTTCGGCAACCCGGGCTACGGCTACTTGAAGCCCACCGGCCAATGGGACACCCAGGAGATCGGCATGGCGGCCGTGGCGGTTTACGCCGAAGAGCACACGCGCGAGTCGATCTTCCGCGCGTTGTACAACCGCCGCGTCTATGCCACCAGCGGCGACCGGATCGTTCTCGACGTGCGGGCCGACGGTCATCCGATGGGCACCGAATTTCGCACGGCCAAGGCGCCGCTGCTGGCCGTCGACGTCGTCGGCACCTCGCCGATTGCCCGGGTCGAGATCAAGAAGGACAGCCGCGTGGTGCATGTTCACTCCGGCGACGCACTCGGCGTGCATTTGGAGTGGCGAGACACGGAGTTCGACCCCGATGGCTCATGCTATTACTACGTTCGCGTCGTGCAAACCAACGGCGAGGAGGCGATCAGCAGCCCGATTTGGGTGAACTGATCGGCCCGCCGGCTTGTCGTTGACCTTGGCGAATCGCGAAGACTTGGTAAACT
>CAYUIQ010000344.1:0-7120 GCA_964444795.1 uncultured Planctomycetaceae bacterium | reverse complement strand
CCCTTTTTCCCCATCGGCCCGCAGTCCGGCAACGACCAGATATCGAGCCCCCTGCCGGTGATACGACCGAAGCAGCCGATCGAGGTTCTCGGTCTCCAGCGACACTTCCCAGCCGGTACGCCGGCAATAGTAGAGCAGGTCGATCGTCGATCCGTGCATGGTGACCACCGGTTCATCCTCCGGCACAAGTTCCCGAGTGGCCGCTGCCGCGGCAAGCACCGATCGATCTTCCGGCGGCGTGACCCAGGCCGGCTTCGCTGCGTAGCGAATCGCCACGGCCACGGATGCGAGCAACAACAGAGCCAGCGCCAATCGCCCGGGGCGCAAACGCCGCCAGAGCAGCGCCATGCCGAGACCGCCCACAGCGCACAGCGGCGGAAGCATGGGCAACCAATAGTAGTTCATCTCGTGAAACTTCAATGGCAACACCAGCAGCAACACCGCATCGGCCGCTAACCACCAACCCCACACCCGCCAGCGGCGATCGAGAAACCCGACCGCCAGAAACATCAGCCCGACGGGCGTAAGCACGACTCCGGCCAGATCATCGAACACTCCCACGTAGAAATCCGCGGAGGAAAGCTGCGGACTGGGCAGCCCATGCACCGACGCACTCCGCCGGATCGAGTAATAGACGCGCTCGGCCATCGGTCCGTCGGGCGCGGCGATCGACCATACGTGGGCGTACCATAGCGCGGCCGGCACCAGGGCCAATCCGAAAGCCGCCGCCGCAATCGCTCGTCTCGGCCACGCGGCGGCGGCCCGCCACACCACGCCCGCCAGGGGCAACAGCAGTACGAGCATGTAGATTTTCGTCAGCAGCAACAGCGCAAAACACGCGGCGCCCAGGGCGAGCCAGCCGAATCGACCCCCGAGACTCCACCGCTCCGTGGAGTAAATCGTAGCCAACGCCAACGCCACGAGCGACGCTTCGAGCATGAAACTCTGGCCGTAGATGATCCCCACCGGTGCCAGGGCCAACATCCAGGCGGCTCCCACCGCCGCGGCCGGTCCGTGCCGACGACGGACCAGCAGGAACAGCAGCCCGACCGAGGCCACGCTGAAGGCCACCGACGTGGCCCGTCCCCAGGCGTCCAACGAGCCGCCAGCCGTTTTCCACAGCCAGCCGGTCAGGTAGGCCGAGGCGGGAAACTCCAGCAGATGCAGCGACCGGTCGCTCCCGGCCAGTTTGTCGAGCGTCGGATACCATCCTTCCGAGGTCCCCTGAGCCCAATTTCGGGCGATCATCGCATAGGCGACGTTCTTGGTGGCGAAATTCCCCAGCAGGGGGCGGTCAATCCCCGGCGCGCGAATTGCGACCGCGACCACCATGGCCCCCCAGATCGCAGCCTTAATCCAGTGAGACTGGGTAGACGAGGCCGTTTCATTCGGTACTTGAGAGTCGCCCATTTTGCCGTTTTGGGCCGGATGCTGGAAAAAGGTGCGGATTAGGCAAACTTTCCGGCCGAATATACCCTTGTATCCCGTTGTATCCCAGGGCAACTCAAGAACAACCCGCGAACCGATCCCCGCCAGCCAAAAGAGGATAGTCCGATGGCGCGTTTGATAATCATGATTCTCGCGTTTGGTTTTCTCGGTTCTTCTCTTGGATGCCGGATGGGCGCCGATCCTTCGGACGAGTGTGGCCCGTTGTGCGGCGGGGAGTGTGGCGGACAGTGTGACCCGCTGGCTCGATTGGGCTCTGCCCTTTCCGGTGGAGTCATGTTCTCCCCGCCCGAAATAGCCCCGGACGGCGAGGAAATTGCGGCCGGCGAGCCTGCGATTCTCGAACCGGTCGAGATGGAGACCATCGAAACACTCTCCCCCGAATCGGGGCCACGGCTGGCGCCCAGCGGTGGACAGGTGGTTCCCGGCATGGGCTACATCCCGGGCAAAGTCCTTTCGGTGACCGACGAGAAGATTTCCGAAACGGTCGAGCCGGAATCCCAACCGGTGACTCGATCCGCTCGGCCCCGCCAGGCCACCCAGACCACCTGGACGAGTCGTCCGGCGATGCGGTCTTCCGCTCACTAACCCGCCCGCGTAGCTAGTTCGCCAGAACGTGGGAGTGGGCCAAGGGTTACGCCCACGTTCTGGCGAACGTGGCTACGGCAGTGCCCCCACGCAGAGCATGGGAACGAAGTCTCGGTGCGAAAAATTTTCGCATTTCTTGCAATCCGTGCGCGGATTGTCGAGAATCTTCGCATGACCGAATCAGAACCCTCGTTAGGCCCGTCCCACCCCGGCGGTATTGAGCCGCCGCCACGAACGATTATCGGCATCTGCCGGCGATTGGGGCCTGGGCTGATTATCGCCGGATCGATCGTCGGGTCGGGCGAACTGATCGCCACCACCAAGACGGGAGCCCAGGCCGGCTATTGCCTGCTGTGGCTGATTGTCGTCGGGTGCATGATCAAAGTCTTCGCCCAGATCGAATTGGGCCGATACGCGATCTCCTCCGGCAAGACAACCATGGAGGCGCTGAACGAAGTGCCCGGCCCGCGGCGGGGGACCAACTGGGTCTTGTGGTACTGGCTGGTCATGTTCATCGTCACGCTGGCCCAACTCGGCGGCATCGTCGGCGGCGTGGGGCAATCGCTGGCCATGACCGCGCCGATCGACGGAAGTTTCAACCGCCTGCTCCAATTGCAGGACGACTGGGACGCCCAAGCCGCGTTGATCCGCCCGGACCTCGAGCAGGAAGAAAGCGACGAGCAGCTTGCCCAGCGGATCGGCCGGGCCAGACCAAGTTGGAAAACCCCAGGCTACTTCTGGACCGACGACATCTATTGGGCGATCCTCGTGACCGTCGTCACGGTGGCCGTGCTGATCAACGGCCGCTACGGGATGATCCAGAGCGTTTCGATGTTCTTCGTGGCCTCGTTCACGGCCGTGACCATCTTCAACCTGTGCGCGCTGCAAAGCCACGCCGAGTGGGCGGTCGGTTGGGGCGACTTGAAGGACGGATTCCGCTTCCAACTCCCGCCCGCGGTCAAAGACCTGGCCAAATCGCCGCTGGCCACCGCGTTGGCCACGTTTGGCATCATCGGCGTGGGAGCCAACGAACTGATCACCTATCCCTACTGGTGCCTGGAGAAGGGTTACGCGCGGTTCACCGGTCCGCGGGATCAAACGCCCGAGTGGGCCGAGCGGGCTCGCGGATGGCTGCGAGTGATGCGATGGGACGCCTGCATCTCGATGCTCATCTTCACCCTGGCCACGGTCGCCTTTTACCTCTTGGGGGCCGCCGTGCTCTATCCCGACCACGATCCCGCGGGCAGCCGGATGATTCGCACTCTGGGGCAAATGTATGTGCCCGTGTTCGGCCCTTCGGCTCAGATGCTGTTTCTCTTCGGCGCGTTCGCGGTGCTCTACTCGACGTTTTTCGTCGCCAACGCCGGCCACGCCCGGGTGGCCTCCGACGCGGTGCGCGTTTTCGGCGTCGGTGCGCGGACCGATCGAGCCCGGTTGCGGTGGATCCGTGCCTTCTGCGTCCTCTTTCCCGTCTTTTCGGTGAGCGTTTGCATTCTGATGCGCAACCCGGTGAAGCTGGTACTTGCCGGAGGCGTGGCCCAGGCGATCATGCTTCCCATTCTGGCCACCGCCACGCTCTACTTCCGCTACCGGCGCTGCGACCGGCGGATCGCCCCGGGCCGCCTTTGGGACTTGTTCCTGTGGATCTCCGCCTTCGGGCTACTGGTCGCCGGAGGGTGGATTGCCTTGATGAAGCTGTTCCCGGCGCTGGAACAACTCGGGTAAACGGATGCTACGCGAGATCGATCGCTGGGTCCCGGACATCGCCGAGCAAATCGCCGGAGAGTGTGGCAATTTGTCCGAGGGGCAATGGGAGGAAGAAGTCCGCCGGATCATCGATCTGACGGCCTTCTTGTGGCTTTGCCGTCGCCGCGGCATGGCAACCACCGAGGTATTCGATCGTGCCGCATCCGGGCTTCCCATCGAACCGAACGAACTGGTCCGGCGAATCGACCGGCTTGACCAGCACGCGCCGAAGCATCCGCCGGCGACCGGTCTACTGGGCGACATACACCATCGTCTGCTGCGATGGCGGATTCGCCGTCTCGGGTCGGGCAACGTACAGGTCGAGCTCGATCCGCGGGCCCGTCGCGCCCGCGGCATCTATTACACGCCCGAGTACGTCGTCGACTACATCGTCGCCCGGTGCTTGGAAGGACGGGTCGAGACACGGCCAAAGATTCTCGACCCGGCTTGCGGCTGCGGGGCGTTTCTGATCGGCGCGTATCGTTATCTGCTCCGGGCGTACCGGCGGGAGTATCTCGCCGGGAGTGTCGCGGATCGGGCCGACGTGCTCCGCCGGGATTCCGACGGCCGCTGGCAATTGACACCCGCCGAGCGATTGCGGATCCTTCGCGACCACATTCATGGCGTCGACCGTGACGCCGGGGCGGTCACCGTCGCCCGGCGATCGTTGTGGCTGGAGGCAATGACGCCCGGCGAGGAGATGCCAAGCGACAACCTGCTGGTACTCAGTGACGGCGGGATTGATGGGTGGGGTGCCTGGGGTCGAGCGCAGCGAGCCCCCAGTTCGTCGCGTTCTGGGGGCTCGCCGACCAAAGCTGCGCTTCGGTGCCCGTCGACCCCAGGCACCCACGAGGAGACGCTGGCCGTCAACCTGACGGCCGGCGATGCGTTGACGGGCGAGCCACTGGCCGGCAAGGAAGGCCGTTTCGACGTGGTTCTGGGCAACCCGCCCTATCTGCGCGAGTTGGACCGCAAAGACGTGTTGGAGCGCATCGCCCGGACCGAGTTCGGCCGGCGTTATCGGGCGCCGCGAATGGACCTCTGGTACTACTTCGTCCATCGCGGGTTGGAACTGTTGCGCGAAGGGGGTACGCTTTCTTACATCGTCAACGCCTATTGGTCCTCCGGCAGCGGCGCCGAGCGGTTGATTGCGGCGTTGCGCGAGTCGGCCCGGATCGAGGAACTGTTTCTGTTGGAGAAGCTGAAGATCTTCCCCGGCGTGTCGGGGCGGCACATGATCCTACGGCTGGGCAAGACGCCGGTGGCCGGTTTCACAACGATCAAGCGAGCGCCGGCGGATATCCAGACCGATGCCGAACCGTTCGTTCGCGGCGAATCGCCGGTCGCGACGTATCGAAAGACGGCGGAGCAACTCTTCCGCGCCGGCCGACTCGACTTGGAACCGCCGGCCGATCGGCTGCTGGAGAAGCTCGCCCGATGGCCCGCCTTGGAAACGCTCGGCATCGTGCGACAGGGCATCGCCGAGAACCCGGCGACGATCAACGCCAAAACGAATCGCAAGTTCGCCAACCGTTGGACCACGAGCGAAGGTGTGTTTACACTGACACCGGTCGAAGTGGCCCAACTTGACTTACCCCCGCACGAGCAGCGGCTGTTGCGTCCGTACCACGATCTTTGCGACCTGGGCCGTTACCGTATCGCCCCGCAGCCGTCGCGGATGCTGATCTATTCGACCCAGCAGACATGTCCCGACATCGAAGCATTTCCCTCGCTGCGAGCCCACCTCAAGCGATTCCGGCCTGTGATGGAAGCCCGACGGGAGACGCGGCGTGGCACTCGCTCATGGTGGCAGTTGCACTGGCCCCGCGACGAGCGGCTCTGGCAGAGTGCCAAAGTGATCTCGGTGCAGATGGCCCGGCGCCCGTCGTTCGTCGCGGCGATGGGGCCGGTGTACGTACCGTTCAGCGCCAACGTGTTCGTACCCTCCGAGACAACCCAAGAGAACCCGCATTACTTCGCCGCACTGCTCAACAGCCGGCTCCTCTGGCAATGGTACGAGCACCACGCCAAGCGTCGCGGCGTCGGCCTGGAGATCAACGGCCGCGTACTGGTCCAAACGCCGATCCGCACCATCGATTTCTCCCACCCCGCCGACCGCCGCGGCCACGACCGCCTGGTCGAACTGGTCGAGCAACTCCAGAACGCACCCGACGCGGAAACGGCCGAGCGGTTCGATCGGCAGATTGACCGTATCGTGCTGGAGTTGTACGACGATCCTCCGCGACCGTCGTAGAGAGCTTGTACGATGGGCTTCCCAGCCCGTCGAAAGGAACCACGACAGATCCAACGACGGCTTCGGAGAGCCATCGTACAACTTCGTGTCCTTGGTGTCTTTGTGGTAAATCCGATCTGGGCAGACGGCAGGACGATTGCAGTACCACGAAGACACCAAGAACACGAAGAACGAAGGATGGGGGAAATGGCGTCAGCCTGCTCGCGGATCGTGCTCTTTTCGCGTCACGCTGCAGACACCGTTGCCTCTGCGGGAGCTTTCCTCACTACCGGTGAACGACGCACCGGTTGGCCGAGGTCCGGCGGAACTGATAGGCCCCTGCCTTGGTTACCTCCGTTTTGCCGACGAATAGAGTGTTCAGCTTGGGAAGTGCTTGCAGGTGTTTTAGCCCGGCATCGGTCACTTTGGTGTGCCAGAGGATCAAGCGATCAAGGTTCGCTAGCCCGCTCAGGTGGGCCAATCCTGCGTCGTCGATCTCCGTCTCGCCGAGGTGTAGGTCCCCAAGCTTGGGCAGTCCGCTGAGGTGCTCAAATCCGGGACCGGTCACTGGGCACCCATCGAGATCTAGGCGCCTCAGGCTTCGGAGTTCTCTGAAGTGTTCCAATCCCGGACCCTTAATCTGGGTATTGTCGAGATCAAGACTGTCCAGATTGGTCATCTTCCGAAGGTAGAGCAGCCCGGCGTCGGTCACTTGCGTGTTGGCCAATTCCAGCGAATAGAGAGTGGTCAAGTCCTCCAGGTGCGCCAGTCCCGCGTCGCCAACCTGGGTGTCGGTCAACGAGAGGCTTTCCAGAGCGGTGAGATTCTTCAGATGCACCAAGCCGGCGTCGGTGACCGCCGTCTTCTCAAGCGTTAACCTTCGCAGATCCGACAATCCCGTCAGATGCACCAAGCCGGCGTCGGTGACCGCCGTCTTCCCAAGCAGTAACCTTCGCAGATCCGACAATCCCGTCAGATGCACAAGCCCCGCATCGGTGACCCGGGTGCCGATCAAGCACAGAACGCGAAGTCCGTGGCACTCGGCAACGTGAACCAAGTCGGCGTCGGATGCCGTGGCCGGGAGGCTGAGAAAGACGACGTTTCTGA
>CAYUIQ010000343.1:0-7167 GCA_964444795.1 uncultured Planctomycetaceae bacterium | reverse complement strand
TCCGAGCCCGTCGAAATGAAGCGAGGACAGCGACGGGCTCGGAGGCCCATCGTACGGTGTATTTGACGAACGCCAACCCTGAACGGGTTGCACAAGGCTACGTCTCACCCCAGTGAAATGGCTACTATACGCTGGCCACCTGCTGGTACTCCGGCACGACGACTTTCCAGCCAAGTTGCTCGCGAATCGCCTCGGCCAGGCTCTTCGCGGCGTCCTGCTCGCCGTGGGTGAGGAACAGGTGCTCGGGCGGTTGCTTGAAATGCCCTAGCCAGCGCAGCAAGGCGTCGCGGTCGGCGTGGCCGGAGAAGCCGGTGATGCGGGCGGTCTTTGCGCGGACCTTGTATTCGCGCCCCAAGATGCGAACCTCCGGCTTGCCGTTGAGAATCAGCCGGCCCAACGTGCCGTCGGCCTGGAAACCGACGAAGAGGATCGTGCATTCGGAGCGGTGGATGTTGTGGGCCAGATGATGCTTGATGCGGCCGGCCGTACACATGCCCGAACTGGCCATGATGACCGCCGGCTCGCGCAGCCGGTTGATTGACTTCGACTCCTCGACGCTGCGGACCATGGTCAGCCCCGGAAATCGCAAGGGCCGCTCACCGGCGTTGATCAGGTTCCATGCGTCTTCGTCGAAACACTCGCGGTGGTTGCGAAAGATTTCGGTCGCGTGGACCGCCATGGGACTATCGAGATAGACGGGCACTGGGGGGATGCGACGCTCGTTGACCAGACGGCCGAGATGATAGAGAAGCTCCTGGGCCCGCTCGATGGCAAAAGTCGGGATGACCACGTTACCCCCGGCGGCGACTGTTTCGTTGATCGCCGCGGCCAACTCGTCTTCGGCATCGTCAGCCTCTCCGTGGACCCGATCGCCGTAGGTCGATTCCATGACGATGACGTCGGCCTGGGTACACACGGCCGGGTCGCGTACGATCGGCCGATCGCGCTGTCCCAGATCGCCGGAGAAGAGCACGCGCCGCGAGCGGTCGCCTTCGGTGACGTCGAGCTGGACGATGGCCGAGCCCAGGATATGGCCGGCGTCGCGAAACACGGCCTGCGTGTGGTCGTCGATCGTGACCGTCTGTCCGTAGGGCACGCTGGAAAACAGCGGCAGCGTTCGCTCGACGTCTCGGGGCGTGTAGAGCGGTCGCTCGGGATGCTTTCCTTTGCGGCCTTCCTTGCGGTGGCGCTTTTTCTTATACGCGGCATCTTCCGCCTGAATCTCGGCCGAATCGCGAAGGATCAGCTTGGCCAGATCGGCCGAGGCCGACGTGCAATAGATCGGGCCGTCGAACCCGTCGTGGACCAGCTTGGGCAACATGCCGCAATGGTCGAGATGGGCGTGGGTGAGCAAGACGGCATCGAGCTGCTTGGCCGCCTTGGGGTTCGCTTCCCAGTTGCGCGAGGAGAATTCCCGCTCTTGAAACATCCCGCAATCGACCAGCACCCGGGTCGTGTCGGTTTCCAGGCGGTATCGCGAGCCGGTCACTTGTTGTGCGGCGCCAAGGAAATGTATCTTCACGGCGTTCTCCTCGGGAGATGATGGCGGTCCCTCTTGTTTCTTCGGCAGCCAACTCCGGCGGAATCCTCCTTTGCGGCAAATTGCGGAGAATACCGGTATGGTTCAAACGAGGGTAACCGTCGCAGGCAACCGGGCCAACACGATCACCCCTGCCGCAGAACCAAACGCCCGCCGACCACTTCCGCCCGAATCGCGCCGGGCAGCGTCTGTTTGGATGCCGGGCAAGGGGCATCGTTTGGGCCCGGGGTGGCCATCGCGGCCAGCGATTCCCATTGCGCAAATCCCATCGACTGCATCGGCCAACGGCGGTCTTTCCACACGGCCATCAGCAGCTCGCGCACCAGGTAACGCGGTCGCGACGCCAACTCCGCCAGATCGATGCGAAGGACGGCCGGCTCGTCGCGCGTAACGCACCGCCCCAGAAGCTCGTCGACCAACACGTCGATCACCCCTTGCGCTTCTCCGGCCAGCGTGCCCAGACGGAGAAGCGCCTGGCCGACGTCGGCGTTGAAATCCCGGGCCAATTGCGGCAGCAGTTCGTGACGGATGCGGTTGCGCGTGAAACGCGAGTCCCGATTGCTCGAATCCTCACGGTACGGCTGGCCGATCGTCTGGAGATAGGCGACCAACTCCCGGTGATGAAACGACAGCAGCGGCCTCAGCAGCGTGGTACACGGGTCCAGCGCTCGGGCTCGATGCATGCCGCTCAATCCGCCGATGCCCGTCCCGCGGAGAATGCGATGGAGGATCGTCTCGGCCTGGTCGTCGGCCGTATGGGCGGTGACCACATAACGGGCGCCGCACCGGGCGGCCGTTTCGTGAAGAAACGCGTATCGGGCCCTGCGGGCGGTCGCTTCAGGGCCCTCGCCACCGTTGGAGCCCTCCGGCGGTGTCGTTTCGGTCCGAGCGGAATCGCCCACCGTGCAGGGGACGTCCAGTTGTCGGCAAAGCCGTTGGACCAAGTCCTGATCGGCCCGGGACTCATCGCCTCGTAACTGATGATTGAAATGGGCGGCGATCAATTGCCCCGGCCCCCGGTCTCGGACCGCCGTGGCCAATCGCAGCAGGGCGACGCTGTCGGCCCCCCCGGAAATGGCAAGGACCACCGTAAGATCTCGCCAATGGAGGGGGTTCCAGGCAGCGGCGAAACGTGCTTCGGGGGTTTGCGATCCGGTCATTGGGAGGATGGTTGGAATATGTTTCTGTATAAGGAGTTAAGGCAATTTCTCGAGATACTTCTTGGCGGCCCAGCGTCCTGCGGCCCAGGGTGACTGCGAGAATCGCTTCACGCAGGGGCCCTCGGACTGCCGATAAACTCCTCGTGAATTGCCCACCTTGCGCCAGCCGCTCCCGGGACGACATATTTATCTCGAAATGGGGAGTTCTGGTGTCGGCGACTTGCAGTATACGCCAGGTGCGACAATAATGGCAGATGCACTGGACCGGTCGGTTTGCCGTTGGCACCTCCGCTGGTCCGACGCACGTTACGATAGAAAAAACCCGAATGCAGAGTGACTATCGGTGACCCCAGAAAGTTGGGGGCCGGCCGAGTTGTGGTTCGATTGCGAATTCCCAACGGGATCTGTGTCTCTGGGCAGCAAGAACAAAACCACCCCGCGACTGGGAGGTGTGAGGCAATGTACCGGCTAACGATCGTTCTTCGCTATATCGTCGCCATGGTTTTTGGCGAGTCGAAGATCGGCCACTGGCCGTGGTTGCAGAGGCAGTGGGCGTTGGCTCCGGTGCCGCCGAAAGGCGATTCGCGCCGTTGTGTGCCCGTTGGCCGTCACCTTCCGTACGGCGGTTTGACGCACGTTGATTCCCAGTGGAGTAAGTTTGGTAGTCTGTCCGACTGGTATCTGGCGGATATCCCACCGGCGGAAGCTCCCCTAAAGGGGGAGCCGCACGCCTGGGAACGTCATGGGCCGGTACGGTAAGGGCTGCCGGTCTGACTCGGCGCCACTGGCGCCCATGCAGAGCCCCGGCGACTCGTAGGAAGCGGAATTCGAGTTGAACGCCGGTCGTTCCCTCATCTCTTCTCCGGTCGACTGTTGACAACACCCGGCAACGAAGCCCGGCGGCGAAGTTGTCTCGGGGGGTCGGCCTATTGCGTCCAGTCACTTTGCTGCCCTAAGACGAAGACGGGGAGCCCGCCGTGACTGTTGGACAACCCATGCTCCTTGCCGGTTTGCCGCTGGCCCTGACCGGTGGCGACGCGACCCTGGTGATCGGCATCGCCGCGACGGCGGCCGTGATGACCTTCATCCTGGTCAAATTTCTCGATCATTTGCGTCGCCGGGATGCCGAACGCGACTCGCAGGAAATCGTGGCCCGGGCCGAGCGAGAGGTGGAGAATCGCCGCAAAGAGGCCGAGCTGGAACTCAAGGAAGCGGCCCTGCAACAGAAAGCCGAAGGCGAAAAAGACCTCCGCAAGCTTCGCCGGGAGTTGCACGAACGCGAGCGGATGCTCGACCGCCGCCAGGATACGCTGGAGAAACAAGGCGACCAACTGCAAAAGCAGGAGAAGATCGTCGAGGGCACCCAACGCAAGCTGACCGAGCGGATCCAGGATGCCGACAAACGCAAGGACGAACTCTCCAAACTCGTCGACCTGCAGCGGCAGACCCTCCACGAACTCAGCGGACTGAACCGGGAGGAAGCCACCTCGCGGTTGTTGGAGCTCCTGGAGACCCAGTTGCGCCGCGAATCCGGCGCGCTGGTGATGAAGTACGAGAAGCAGGCCGCCGAAACGTGCGATCAGAAAGCCCGGGAAGTGCTGCTCACCTCGTTGCAGCGATATGCCGCCGCGCACACGGCCGAGACGACCACCAGCACGATCGACATCCCCAACGACGAGATGAAGGGCCGGATCATCGGCCGCGAGGGGCGAAACATCCGCGCCTTCGAGAAGGCCACCGGCGTGGATGTCATCATTGACGACACGCCCGGGGTGGTGATTGTCAGCGGGTTCGACATGATTCGCCGCGAGATCGCCCGAATCTCGCTGGATAAGCTGATCGCCGACGGACGAATCCACCCCTCGCGCATCGAGGAGATCGTTACCGCCACGCAGCGCGAGATGGATCGCAACATCCAGAAGCTCGGCAATGAAGCTTGCCAGGAGGTCGACGTTCACGGGCTGCACGAGCGGATCATTCATCTGCTGGGACGTCTCCGCTTTCGCACCAGCTACAGCCAGAACGTGTTGCGGCACAGCGTCGAGGTGGCCTACGTGGCCGGGATGCTGGCCGACGAGATGGGACTCGACGGCGCGCTGGCCCGGCGTTGCGGCCTGCTGCACGACATCGGCAAAGCCGCCGACCACGAGGCTGAAGGGGGGCATCCCAAGATCGGCGCCGATCTACTCAAACGCTACAGCGAATCCGACGATGTGATCCGCGCGGCCGCCGACCATCACGAAAATCTCCGGGTCGACCGCCCCTACACGGCCATCGTGGCGGCCTCCGACGCCTGTAGCGCCTCGCGACCCGGAGCGCGGCGAGAAACGCTCGAACGTTACGTCAAACGGATGGAAGAACTCGAGTCCATTGCCGGCAGTTTCTCCGGCGTGGAACAAGCGTTTGCCATTCAGGCCGGCCGCGAACTCCGCGTCATCGTCAGCTCCAAGGATACCAGCGACGAATCGGCAGCCAAGGTCTGCCGCGATATCGTCAAGGCCTTCGAGGAGCGGCTGACCTATCCGGGAGAAATCAAGGTGACCGTCTTGCGCGAGACCCGCCATACGGAAATGGCGAGGTAGGGACTAGGGACTAGGGACCACACCAGAAAGACATGACGCCGTGCGGCTTCTTCTGATTGGGGATATCGTCGGTAAGCCGGGGCGCCAGATCGTTACCCGCGCGCTGGCCGGGCTTCGGGAAAAAGAGAACCTCGATCTGGTGGTGGCCAACGCGGAGAACGCTGCCGGAGGATCGGGATTGACGCCCGAGATCTACGAAGAGCTCATCGCCGCGGGCGTCGACTGCATTACGATGGGCGATCACGTCTACCGGCGTCGCGAGATCGCCTCGGTCTTGCGAACCGAAATTCGCATCGTTCGCCCGGCCAACTTTCCCCCCGAGGCGCCCGGCCGCGAGTTCACCGTCCTTCAGACCCGCGGCGGCTTGCGCGTCGCCGTGGTGAGTTTGCTGGGCCGTGTATTCATGAAGCCGGTCGATTGCCCCTTTCACGCGGCCGATCGTGTTCTCGGCCTGTTGCCCGCCGGCGTGAAGAACATTGTCGTTGACTTCCACGCCGAGGCGACCAGCGACATGCAGCTCATGGGACGGCATCTCAACGGCCGCGTGACTGCCGTTCTGGGCACGCACACCCACGTCGCCACCGCCGACGAACAGATTTTTCCCGGTGGCACGGCGTTCCAGTGCGACGTGGGGATGACCGGTCCCCACGAGAGTATTATCGGACGGAGAATCGATCGGGTGCTGCAAACGGCCCGAACCTGTTGGCCTACCCACTTCGAAGTGGCCACCGAAGACGTTCGCCTGCACGGTACGATTGTCGATTGCGATCCATCGACCGGCCGGGCCAGCGCAATCCGCCGTCTGGCGGTAGACCGAGTCGAGGCCGACCGCTGTGCCGCGCTGGTTCAAACCCCCTCGTAGCACCAGGGGCCCCCCGGGCCGGGCGGATCGAAATCGGCAAGTTCTTCATCGGCCGCCCCTGGAATACCTCTTCTGGGTGGAGTCAGGAAAACCGGTCTTGTGGCGGGCGGGCGGCCTCGTTATGCTCCCGCCTCCTTGGATCGTCGTGGCGCGGTTCCGCGGATGAGTATCCGTAGGCGGAAAGACCGCCGGTCCTTGTCCGCTCGACCTTCCCCCCAGCCGCCAAAACCATAGCGAGGTGTTCCTATGTTTCGTTGCGTATCGCGCTGCCGCTATCTTGCCCTTCTTGCTGGGGCAGTGACGATCTTCGCCGCTGTGGGCGGCTGCCATGTCTTGACCATGGGGGTGTACTTGATCAAAGGAAACGACGAGCCCGCCGATTACGACGGGTTGAAGGAAAAACGCGTGGTCGTCGTGTGCCGGCCGGTTGCCGGTATTCACTACAGTGATTCCGACGTCGCGCGAACGTTGGCCAAACAAGTCGCCGGCTTGATCAAGGGAAACCTTGGGGAATCGGTCGATGTGGTGGACCACCGCGAGGTGGAAGACTGGCTCGACAATCATCAGTGGGAAGAATACACCGAAATCGGCGAAGCCTTGAATGCCCAGATGGTCGTGGGGATCGACCTGGAGGAATATCGACTGCTGGAAGATCAGACGTTGTTCCAGGGCAATGCCTTGGCCAACGTGAAGGTGTTCGACTGCACGACCACGGGCCGCGAGGTCTACGACAATCCGATTCAGGTGCAGTACCCCCACACGCCGACCACCTACTCCGGCCAACGGGCCTTCCAACGCAAATTCGTCTCGGAGTTAGCCGGGCGCATCGGTCGTCTTTTCTATCCGCACGATCGCTACATCGACATGGGCAAGGACGCAACCGCCTGGGACTGAGCTTGGCCAGGAACCAGATTCCCGCCTTTCTGACACCGTGCCCGGACGCCTACCGTCCGTTGAAGAAGGGGACTTTGCCGGGATGTGTGCCACTGCTTGCTTGCAAGCAGTGCCGTGGATTCGAGCACG
>CAYUIQ010000342.1:0-7232 GCA_964444795.1 uncultured Planctomycetaceae bacterium | reverse complement strand
CACAAAGGACCCGATTGGATCATACAAAAACTGGCGTGTCGGCAGCCCGCCGCAATGGTATCCCACGCACTCGAACGCCTACTACATGGGCGTCACCGAGGGCAGTTTTACCGAAGTCTGCTGCATGGGAATGCCCAGCCTCACTCCGTGGTTGCAGGCGGCGAACAATCGTTACAAGAACCCCTTTGGCACGGAAATCGCCACGTTTCGCACCAGCGAAGGCGGCATGTCACGCATGGCCGTCAGTTGGGACACGCCGGGCTACAGCGGCGAGATGGGCCGCGTCCGCGGACAGAAGGGCACGTTCTATGGTCAATATCAAGGGCAGGAAAAGAACTTGCCAGCGACGAACCGACCGCCGTTACCGCCCGGCGTAAAGGGCGGCGGCCACGGCGGATCGCACGGCTACCTGATGAACGACTTCGTCACCGCGATCCTCGAAGACCGCAAGCCGTTGGTGGATATCGTCCAAGCCCTAAACATGACCGTCTCCGGCATCGTGGCCCACCAATCGGCGCTGCGGGACGGGGAGCTTATGAAGATTCCGCAATATGTCATGTGAGGGCCGAGTCGGGATGGTTCGCGCGGGTGGCCCCGATGATTCTCCGGAGTGGGCCATCCAATCGAGAAAACTCATTCGGAGAATCGTCGGGGTTGTGAAGCAACGAGAGGGTGGCGGCCGCCCAGTGGCGAGGGGATCAGGAATCATGGCCCGGCGACGCATCTTCACGCGCGGTGCGTGACGACTTTCCGCTATCGGCGGCGGTTGTTGCTGGAGGGCTCGCGACCGAGGAGATACGGCAACTCTCTCTCGTGCAGACCCGTTCTCTGGTCACGCACTGCTTGCAAGCAAGCAGTGGCACACATTGGCTGACGGGCACGGCCACGCGCCGAGCAGCGCGAAAGGCTACATCTCGGCGGAGCGAGATGGCTACTATACGGCTCAGAGTTTCGAGGTGATGCGATCGCCCTTGCGGATGGTGCCTTGTTGGAGGACGGGCTTGCAGATCGCTTCGCCGGCTTGGGTCTGCACGACTTCGACGCGGCCGACGTAGATGCCGCCGTGGCCGGTCTGGCGGTAGACTTCCAGGCGATGGCCGGGCGTCAGACCGTCGTTGGCGCCGAAGGAAATCACGACCTGACCGTCTTCGGCGACCGACAAAACCTGGCCGCCGAACAGGTAGGGCGGTTCGGACGTCGGCGTTGCCGGGGGCTTGTCGGCCTCGGCTTCGGCGACCTCTTTGGGAACTAGCGCTGCAAGCCGGGCGTTTTCGGCCTTCAATTGTTTCACTTCGGCAAACGCCTGATGCAACTGGTCGGTCATTTCGACGACCGACTGGAGGTTCTTGTCGCGCTGGGCGCTGGAGTCGGCCAGTTGTTTCTGCAACGCGGCCACTTGCTGCTGGAGGACCGCGATCATCTTCCGCGCGGCCTCGTTCACCGTTGCAGCTTCGTTCCGGACCTCGGCGGCCTGGGCCGCCGCCCGCTGGAGTTCCGCGTTTTCGGCCAGAAGCTTGTCTCGCTCGGCCTGGCTCTGGAGCATCTCGGCCCGCAAGGCGGCCAATTCCGCCTGCTGCTTCGCGTGGGCCTCTTTCAGGGCCAGCAACTGCTTGACCGTGTCCGACGGATCTTGGGCCGAGGCCCGTTGGGACCCGATCAAGGAGCCGGCCAACAGACCGACGAGCAGAAGGACGACGAATCGCTGACTGAATCGCATCATGGCGTAATACCTCCCTTTGACGGATGAGACGATCTACGGCCGCTTGAAGTTCCGCCGTTTTCCCGAATTTTCGGGACGCGGGTCGACCGCGACCACCTGAAGAGGGGGGCACGCGAGACCCGGCCGGCAAGATGGTAGGCCGGCGCTACGCTTGTCCCACCTGACGGGGCTGTGAGTGGAAGAACGCGAAAAAGGGGGAATGGGACTGACCGCCGGGGGGCTTGGCCGGTACAATGGCGCAAGGGTGGGACGTGAAGACGGCCTGGGACGACGCCGTGGGGGGGTGAATCGAACGATGTATAGTCGCTGGTTCAATTTGGCGATCTTCGTGCTCTGGGTGGGCATGATGACCTGGCTGGTCATGGCCAAGGTGCTGCCGCCGCTGCGGGAAGGCAATCCGCCCAGTTATCGCACGATCGTCGAGGCGCAGAAGGCCGATCCGCTGGTTTGCTGGCGGATGTCGTGGAACGACCGTTCGCTGGGCTGGGCCGTGTGTACCACGGAGGAGACCCGCGACGCGATTTCGGAGATCGATTTCGTCGAGGTCCGGAGTTGGGTCCATTTCGACGAATTCCCCCTAACGGAGATGGCTCCCGGCTTGGTCCGCGCGTTCTTGGGCCAAGTGGCTGCGGTGCCCGACGACGTACCGATGGACGTGCGGAGCATGGTGCGGATCGATTCGCTGGGCCATCTGACGGAGTTCGAGTCGACCGTGGGCGTCGATCCGACGCTGCACGCGGCCGAGGGCGTGGTCAAGATCCGCGGTCATCTTGAAGGCCAGCACCTGCGAGTGTTGGTCCAACTCGAGGGGCTTCCCAAGACGGTCGAGACGTACGTTCCCCGCAAGGCCCTGTTGAGCGACTCGCTTTCGCCGCAGACGCACCTTCCGGGTTTGCGAACGGGGCAGACGTGGACGGTCAAGACGTACAGTTTCCTTCGCCTGCCCGGTCTGCAGGACAGTCCGACCGAAGTGCTCCAAGCGCGGGTCACGGGCATCGAGCCGATCGACTGGAACCACGAGGTGCTGGAGACGTTCCTGGTGGTCTACCGATCGGACCCGGGCTCGGAATTGGGCGGTGCCGACACGACGCGCGCGCGGCTCTGGGTTCGGCCCGACGGGACCGTGTTGCGACAGGAGGTATCGCTTTTCGGCTCGAAGATGACGTTTGACCGCTTACCGGCCGCCGCCGCCGCCGAGTTGGCCGCCACCGTGGGCGTCGAGCCGGTCGACGCCGGATGGTCGGCCGACCCGCCGACGTATCGAACGATGCTCCGCGAGTGGCCGGGCGAAGATATTGCTTGCTGGACGACGGATTGGAACGGCGCCGAAGTCGGTTGGGCGGTCAACAGCATGACCAAGACCGACGGGCAGCCGACGCGACTGGACGCGCGCGTTCACTTCAACGAGAACCCGTTGATGGGAGTCGTTCCGCCGGCGATTCGCAAGTTGATTCGGGTTCTGGGTGATTCCCCTCAGCAGTTGCCCTCCGACCTGACCTCGGCGATGACGATCGACGAGTCGGACCAGTTGACGGCTTTTGAGGCCACGCTGGGGGTCGGGCCGCTGACCAATCTCGCCAGCTTGCACGGCGAGATCGAGGGCGAGACGATGAACGTTTCGTCCTCCATGGCGCTAATCCGCCTGAAGAGGGAAACCGAACTGCTGGAAGACGCGTTGCCGATCAACGTCTTGACCCCGCTACCCTTGCTCCCCGGCCTGCACGGCCGGCTGAAATGGCCCATGCCCGCGTTTACGCTGTTCGGGCCGGCCGGCGAGCCGGTGGAACTCCTTCGGGCGTCGGTCCAGGGGAAGCGGAAGTTTCCCTGGAACGACCGGTTTCTGAACGTCTGGCACGTCGTGTTGAAAGCCGAAGACGGCGACATCCGCGCGAGGCTCTGGGTTCGTGGCGACGGCATGGTGCTGAAGCATCAGGTTCGCCTGTTCGGCGCGACGATGACGTTCAATCGTCTGCCGCGGGAGAAGATTGGCCCGGTCCGCGAGGCCGCGTTTGGCGCGCCGCCGGCCGCAACCGCCCCCGAGACGGAAACCGGCGAGGAACCGACCGCGGGCGGCGAGCCGAAGGGCGGCTCGGACGCGGTGCGGGAGTCGTCGGTTCGGTAGCTCCGCCGCGAGTTCTCCGCCGACTGGTTCCGCCGCAAGTCGTCGTGGCCTATAATGAAAATCGCCCCATCATTTGATCAACTTAACCAATCTGGTGCCATGCTCAAGCTGGAAGGCGTGACGAAGAACTACGGCTCGAAGGTGGCCGTGTCGAAGCTGGATCTGACGATCCGGCCGGGCGAAGTCTTCGCCTTTTTGGGACCCAACGGGGCGGGCAAGACAACGACCATCAAGATGCTGGTCGGCCTCTTGCGTCCGACCGAGGGGACCGTGCGCATCGGCGGGTGCGATACGGCGACCGATCCGCGCCGCGCCGCCGCCTCCTTGGGCTACGTACCCGACGAACCGTTCCTTTACGACAAACTTTCCGGGCGCGAGTTTCTCGAGTTCGTCGCGCGGATGCACGGACTCGATCCCGTCCTGGCGGCCCGGCGCATCGCCCGGGAAAGCACCCGCTTTTCCCTCGACGGTTTTCTCGACGATTTGAGCGAGAGCTATTCGCACGGAATGCGTCAACGGACCGTATTCGCGTCGGCACTGCTACACGACCCGGCCGCGCTGATTGTCGACGAACCAATGGTCGGGCTCGATCCCAAGAGCTCGCGGCTGGTCAAGGACCTCTTTCGCGGCCTGGCCGCGGCGGGAACGACCGTTTTCATGTCGACCCATACCTTGGCCGTGGCCGAGGAAATCGCCGACCGCATCGGCATCGTCGATCATGGGAAGCTGAAGTTTTTGGGCACGCTGGACGGTTTGCGGCGGGAGTTGTCGCTGCACCATCGGTCGCTGGAGCATCTCTTCCTGGAAGTGACCGACGAGGCAAACGGGTATGGAGCCGGCGAAGATGGGGCCGACGGAGACGGGAAGCCGTCGACCTCCAATGCCCCGTTGCCAGGAACCACCTCGCCGGGAGCCGGCGAATGACCGACACCCCATCTTCCGCCGGGCTTTCCCCCCGCGCCGGTGCCGGTCTGCTGAGCGTCGAGGCGGAAGCCCGCGCTTTCTGGAGAATGCGATTCCAGTTCGTCTCGACGCTGCTTCGCCAGACCCTCTCGCAGTCGCGGTTTCGCGTTTCGCTGGTCGTGTCGTTGAGTCTGCTGTTCTGGGCGGCCTTGTTCTGGTTGTTTTTCGACGGGTTTCTGTTCCTTCAGCAGGTCATGCCCCAGTCGTCGATGCACGATGAGACGGTGCGTGTTCTGTTCAACGTGTTCTTCATTTCCTTGTTGATGATGCTCGTCTTTTCGGCGGGAATCATTCTCTACGGTTCGCTATTCCGGGCGCGCGAGATCTCGCTCTTGATGACGCTTCCGGTGCGGGCCGAACGAATCTTTCTGCATAAGTTCCAGGAAGCCGTCCTGCTCAGCAGTTGGGGTTTTCTCCTGTTGGGCAGCCCGATGCTGCTGGCTTACGGAATGGTGCAGTCGGCCCCGTGGTATTATTACGCGATGCTGATCCCGTGCATGCTCGCGTTTGTCTATATTCCGGCCGGGCTGGGCGCCCTGTTCTGCTTTGCCATCGTACATTATCTACCGCGCAGGCAGATGCGTCTGCTTCCCGTGGCGGGTATTCTCATCCTGGTGGCCGTCGCGTGGTGGGCTTGGGAGGTGATGGCGACGCCGGGGAGCAACCTGCTGACGCCCTCCTGGTTTCAGGAAATGCTGGAACGTCTGCGGGTCAGCGAGCAGCGTCTCTTGCCCAGTTGGTGGTTGAGCTCGGGATTGCTCGAAGCGGCCCGGGGCCAATGGTCGCAGAGCGTTCTGTTCTTGGCCCTGTTGATCTCCAATGCCCTGCTGCTGCGGCAGCTTGCCGTGGCCACCGCGGGACGAATCTATCGCTCGGCGTTCGATGCCGCTTGCGGCTCCCACGGTATCCGCCGGCGCGGCAACGTCGCCTGGATCGACCGGGCCGTCATGATGGCCACGCGGCCGCTCCCGCTGCAACTGCGGCTCCTGCTGGTCAAGGATCTGCGACTCTTTCGCCGCGATCCGATGCAGTGGTCGCAGGGTTTGATCTTCTTCGGCTTGCTGGGGCTCTACTTCCTCAATATCCGGAAGTTCAGCTATTCCGGACATTACGTCGGGTGGGTCAACGTGATCAGCTTTCTCAATGTCTCGGTCATCGGCCTGATTCTCTCGACCTTCACCACGCGATTCATCTTCCCGATGATCAGCCTGGAAGCCCGACGGTTTTGGGTCCTCGGTCTGCTGCCGCTCCGCCGCGAGCGGCTTCTCTGGAGCAAGTTTCTCTTTGCCGCCGGTGGATCGATTATCCCCTGCATTTCGCTGGTCTTACTCAGCGACGGCATGTTGCGCGTCGCGCCGGTCGTGCTGGCCAGCCACTTGTTGACGTGCGTCATTCTCTGCGCGGGGCTCTCCAGTATTGCCGTGGGGCTGGGCGCCAAGATGCCCAACCTCCGCGAGCAATCGCCCGCGCGCATCGCGGCCGGTTTCGGTGGCACACTGAACCTCGTACTCAGCACCGTCTATATCCTGGTCGTCGTTCTGCTCACGGCGCTGCCCTGCCATTACTACGTCCTCACCCAACATGCCCAACAGCACAATCTGGGCGGCGGATTCCTAAGCTTCCTGGCCGATCCCGCGCGCGCAAAATTCTGGTTTTTCACCGGCGCCGGCGCCAGTCTCCTGCTGGGGATTCTGGCGACCGTGTTGCCGCTCCGCATGGGCTTTCGCGCGTTCCGCCGGCTGGAGTTCTGAGGCTTCACCTCGGCGGAAGTGGGGGACGAATTGTCCTGTCGGCCTGCCTGGGATTACGCGGATCATAGGGCGGTACCGGCGACGGGCGTAAAGGAGCGGCGTCCGTTTTCGGATAATCGGGACCGAATCCGTGCTCTACCCGGTCGAGCACTTCCCTGATACCGGGCACGGATCTCTTGTGCCGCTGCGGCAAACTGTCGAGTCGCGCACGCGAGCCCCCCCACGAGGGCTATTGCTGAGGCAAATCTCCGTGTCTCACCCCCCCAACTCATCCCCCAAAACGTGAAACACTCTGGTCGCCGGCGCGGCCCGGAAGTAGTATGGAGTGCTGGGCTTGTGTCACTCGAACCAACCGCGTGGGCGTCTGCCAAGACGTTCGCGCCGGGGAGCGTAACCGTGTACTGCATCAAACCGACCGTCGGCCGATTTACGTGGCGTCGATTTCTCCCGTGTGTCATTCTCGCGGTGATGATCATCGCCGGACCTTTCGTTCCGGCCGAGTCAGCCGAAACAGCCGCGCCCGTGGTGCCGGTTGAAACCACCACACCGCCGGTTGTCCCGGCCGCGCCCGTGGTGCCGGTTGAAACCACCACACCGCCGGTTGTCCCGGCCGCGCCCGTGGTGCCGGTTGAAACCACCACACCGCCGGTTGTCCCGGCCGCTCCCGTGGTTCCAG
>CAYUIQ010000341.1:0-7286 GCA_964444795.1 uncultured Planctomycetaceae bacterium | reverse complement strand
TTGCGATCTGGGGGCTCGCTGCTCGTTCCTCGCATCTCGACCCCAGGCACCCATCCATTCCACTTTGGCTGAATCCTAGCGTTCGGAAGCGATCGACTTCAACGGAATCTTCACGTAGAGCCTCAACAGATCGCCGCGCTCGGTGCTGACGGCCATCGCGAAGCTGCTCTTCTCGCCGCCGGTGGGCGGTTCTTCGAGGATACCTCGGGTCTGGCCGCGCATGGCCTCCCGCACGACCTCCTCGGAAAACGCAGCGCGCGTTCTGCGGCTTCGGGTCTGGATCGATTGGAGCGTCTTCTGTACCGTCTTCTGGAGCGTCGCCTTGAGCTTCTTTTCCTCCTCGGTCAATTCGTCTTCCGGTTTGGCGAATACGACGTTGGAGAGCAAGGCCAGATCGGCGGCCGGCTCCTCGGTGGCTACCACGAGAAGCTCCTCGCTGCCCGGCGGAGCGACGAACTCGAAGTATCCGTCGTCGG
This sequence comes from uncultured Planctomycetaceae bacterium, assembly GCA_964444795.1. GTDB lineage: Bacteria > Planctomycetota > Planctomycetia > Pirellulales > Thermoguttaceae > JABMRP01. Next base: position 6,810 of record CAYUIQ010000341.1, on the reverse strand, counting down.
GAAGGTCCAACGGCTTGCCACCGGTAACTTTCGGCGGTTTCTCTTGTTCGGTTGGCAGCAGGCAGATGCGATGGCCGCTGGCTCCTTGGTGGAAGATGTAGATGTAGGCGTCGTTGACCGGCTCGATTCGCACGCGGATTTGGTCACCCACGGTGAACTCGTATTTCATCGGGTCGACCGCCGTCTCCACGCCATTGGTGCGAACCAGCACGGTATAGTCCAAGGCCACGACATGCTCCACGCTGGACGAAAATCCGACCAGTTGAGCCAACTCGTCGTGTTTCTTCTCCTTGACGTACTTGCGCACGAGATCCCGAACGCGAGATTCTTGCGATAGGGCTGTTCGGGGCGCCGCCCATGCGACCAAAAACCCCAAGATCAAGCAGGCCGCTACGGCGCGGCGGATCGAAAATTTCATGACGGGTGCCTCCTACTCGGTACGGTTGTGGCGAAAGCTGTTTGGTAATGACGTTGACGGTCGTTGTTCACCCCCCCAGGGAAGTGTATGCCGGTGTTGACGCCCGGGCAAGCCATGTCCAAAAAAGCCGCCTTGCGTTACCTCTTCAACGCATCTCTCGGGGGAAAACGGGGGCTGGCGGTCTCGGTCCTGCGGGTTGTACCGTCTGCGGGCCGTGTCTCGTCTCTTGCCGATACCCTATTATCCGGTGATTGGGGTCGCCGGTTGCGTGGTTTCTTCTCCGTTTTCCGGAACCGCCGGCTGACCCACGGGGTGCTCGTGGCTTCTGCTATCCGCCGATAAGTACCGTGGGTAATCCGACGACGATCGAGCCGCCGTGGGCAGTCATGTCGCCCATCCTTGCCGCCGGCTGGCCGCCGATCAGCACCGTGGCCGACCCTAAGGCGATCGAGTCAGGTGGTCCCACACAGGTGGCCATGTCGCCCAATCTCGCCGCGGGTTGTCCGCCGATGAGCACCGTCGCGGCGGCAAGGGTGATCGGACCTCCCACGTGCGGAATGGGAGGCAGACCGGGTGTGACCATCGGGCAGACGTGCATGTCGCCCAGTCTGGCGGCTGGCTTCATGATGCGATCCTCGGTTGGTGTTTGTCCATCTTCTACGCGCCTTCTCCAGGGGGTTGCTCACTTTCCTCCGGTGGTTGTTTACTTTCTTGAGGGGCCCGCTCTTCGGTCTGCCGGACCAGTCCTGCTTTGTCGAGCAGATCGGCAATCGAACTTTGCCCGAAAAGCTGCCATCTTTCGGGCAAATCGGGAAGTTCGACGAGCACCGCGTCGATGCCCTGGAGCAACTTTTCGACGAAACAGGCCGTCTGATGGGCCAGTAGCATTGCCATGACGCCGGGCCAACAGAAGCCGATGATCCCGGCGCTGGCGTCTTCGCGTCCCGGCTTGGCTCGCAAGGCGCGGCGGAGATGGGCCAAAAGGGCCGCCTTCTCCATTCGCGAGAACAGGGTGACCACGGCTTCGTTTCCCCAGCCGGCGGCCACAAGTTTGGGCCACTGGGGGGTCTCCTCCGGCGCGACGAGCACCGGCGAGGCGACCGCCGCGGCTTCCGGGGGAAGCCAGTCGAACAAGTAGTCCGGCGATGCCAGGTCCTCCGGCGGTGTGTCCAGCTTCTGAAGATCGACGATCAGAAACGCCGGCATGTGCGGGGTGAGGCGGACGGCCAGATCGGACGGCCCGATTTCGGCGACGTCGCCGCGACACACGGTCAGGCCGCTGTCGCACGCTTCCATCTCGTAGGTCGCCTTAACCTGCGACAGGGCCGTCTTGAGTCCGGCGAAGCCTACCGACGAATCCCCTAATTTACCCGCGCCGGCGGTTTTCTCGGGCCTGTCCCCTTCGACATGCAGGATGAATTGGGTTTCTCCGGCGAGGATCGTATCGCCGTCGCGCACCACGGTTCGCTCCCCGACGGGTTCGTCGTTGAGCAGGGTGCCGTTGCTGCTTCCCTGGTCGCTGACGTAGCAAGCAACATTGTCGGTCTCCAGCGCGAAGTGAACGCCCGACATGTGTCCGTCGGTTTCCACGGCCAGATCGGCCCAGTGGGTCCGTCCGACGCGCAACTGCTGGCCGGCGCCGAGTTGGACTTTTCGGCCGGTCTCGGTTCCGGAGGCGATTTCGAGGACGATTCGCATTGCTTGACTCGCGTGTTTCAGGCGCCGGCGGCTAAGGATCTCCCCGTCAGTTGATCTTTACCAACCCCCCTTTGACTTCCGTTAGCGCCGACCCTTGGATCTGGACCATTGGGCCGGAGATCGTGATGCCCTGGGGCGTAATCTCAATCTTCGACGGCCCCACCTCCAGCGTGATGCCGGTGCCGGCGGAAACCGACATCGCGGTACCCACCGTAACGTCTTGCGACGTGCCAACGTCGAGAGTCTGGGAAGAGCCCACGGTCAGAGATTCCGACTTGCCGACATCCTGCGTCCGGCTACCGCCGACGGTAATTGTCTGAGCGGCGCCGACGGTAATCGCCTGATCGGCCCCCACGTCCAGCGTCTGGTTACTGCCGACGGAAATGGTCTCGTCGTTGGCTACGTCGCGGGTTCGATCGTTGAGCACGTGCTCGCGGAGATCGTTTTCGATGGTCGTGTCGATGTCGAACTGGGCGTGAATGGTGATCAGTTCGTCGTCCTTGGTGTCGTTCATCGAGATCTCGTTGTAACCGCCGCCCCCCGGGCTGCTGTAGGAGATCATCCCGCTGACCACTTTCTTGTCCGGCAGCGAGTAGGGGGGCATCTGGTCGGCGTTGTAGACGCGGCCCGTAATGATCGGGCGGTCGAGGTCGCCGTCGACAAACTCGACCAGCACTTCCTGTCCGATGCGGGGGATGTTCATCGATCCCCAGTTCTTGCCGGCATAGTCCTGGGAAACGCGAACCCAGCAGGAACTGTTCTCATCGCGCTTGCCGTGTCGATCCCAGAAAAACTGCACCTTGACGCGGCCGAATTTGTCGGGCCAGATTTCCTCGCCGGGCGGTCCGGTCACCACGGCCGTCTGCACTCCCTGAACGACCGGCTTGGGAGTGGTGCGCCGGGGACGAAAAATAACATCGGCCGGAATACAGGTAAGCGAATTCTCGTAGCTGGCCCCGCCGCCGCGAATCGCCTCGGCCTCGACCGATTGGGACGCCGAGTGCTGGATCGAGGTGATGGCGTAGGCCTTTCCCTCTTCTTCGGCGCAATCGTGCTTGGTGATCGTGAACTTGCCGCCGGGACCGAAGGTCTTGCAGGTGCCGCCCGTGGAGACGACGTCGTGGGCCGCCTCTTCCGCTTCCATGCGAAGCTTCGCGTAACGTTCGCCCGTCGACTTGTCGCCGTACGCGCCCGGGTACTCGTAGATCTCGAACTTGTTGATATTGTCCAAATCAATCGTCGTCGGCGCGCTGGTCAAGAGCAGGTTGGCCGGCGTCGGTTCGCTCCGCGCCGGGTGGTCCTCGAAGTTGTAGTCGGTTTGCGACCACTTGCCGGGCGTGAACTCGTATTGGTGTTCCCAGCCGGTGAGCCGGTTGGCCGGCGTTTGGCCGCCGTAACTGTACTGGTATTCGACCTCGTTCTCCGGGCAGTCCTGATAGGCCCCTTTCTGATCGCCCATCACGAGGGTGTGCTTGCCGTCTTCGTGCTTGAAGAAGTAGAAGATCCCTTCTTCTTCCATGAGCCGGGAGATAAACGCCAGCGGGCTCTCGCGAAACTGAACGCTGTAGTCTCGCGGCGGATGCTCCCCCTTGACCTCCGAAATCTCGTAGTCGGAGAAGCCGAGGTCCGAGAAGATCTCCTCGATGATGTCGGGCACCGATTTATTCTGGAAAACGCGGCAATCGGCGCCGCGGGAAAGGAACCAGAGCCAGGGCACCATCTCCGCCTGATAGCGGCGCAGGCCGGTCTGGCGACCGCCCGCGGAAAAACGGCTCACCATGCCGTTGAAGTAGCGGAACGAAGTGCCGTCGGCCAGACGGACGCGGACGGTAATCTTCTTGCCGACGATGTCCTTCGCGGCGATCGAATCTTCGTCCGAGACCATCTCGAGATGAAACTGAAACGGCTGCGATATTTCCTCGCCGCCGGAGAACGACGTCAACACAAGCACGTCCGGACCCAACGGCGTTTCAACCGCGATCTGTCGGTCTTCCTGAGTAATCGGTGGCATGGTCGGCTCCGGGCAGTCGCAAAAAACGAGGCGAGACCTCGGGGGTCGGTCGCGGCAGACAATCGCTACTCGGGTGGTCGTTTCGAGACGCTTGCTCCCGCCTCGCCGACTCGGTGATGGTCTTGGCACGGCCGAGTGAAACGAACGGCTGCCACGGAACGGGCATGGACATTCCCGTCCCGTGGCTGGGGTACAACGCGACCGGATCGGTCCACCAGGACCGTGGGGTTATCCACCCTTGTTGGCCGTCAGATCCCAATGGGCCTTCACGTCGCCCTTGGGCTTGCCGGTCTTGTGGTCCGTCTCGGTGTAGATCCACTCGATCTTGCCGTAATTGAAACTGACCTCCTCCAACGGCAACGCTTCACCACCCTGGGCCGACCCGCCGGGACGGCAACTGCCGACGATCACGTCGTTCATGACGTATTCCAAGTACTTCTGCTTGTCGCCGGTGGCCCGGCACAACTGGACCTTGATCTCCTTGATGTGCGTGCCGTTGCAGCAGAACAGAGACAGCTTGGGGCTCGCCTTGTCCAGCGTCTTGACGACGGAAAAGTCCTGATGGTCACACCGTTCGGCACTCCGGCCGCCGCCGCTGCTAGCCGCTCCGCTGGAGGCTTGGCTCACGCCGTGGCTGTAAGAGAGGATTTCAATCCATTCCTTGTGCTTGTCGTCGCTACTCTCGCCGGGTACACCATCGATCTTCAAAAAGCAGTCGAATGCCATGACTCGCTCCTTCTTAGGAAAAAAAAATGGTCGTTGGCCGCGGATTCCGCTACGCGGAGACGCGGAAGAAACCTCGAATACCGTGTGTCTTGAGCCGTTGGATCGGCATCCGATTCCTCGGTTTTGCCCGGAGGTTTCGGATGGCCGCCGCCTCTCTTCAATAGGATTTTCGTGCCATGTGGAAGGAAGTTGCCTCCTTTTGTGAAAAAAGTCGCCAATCGTGACTGCCCCCCCTCCGGAGAAGGGCTTGAGCCGGGAGACTTATCGTCTCTCTCTCTTCCTCTCTACAGAATCTCGTATTGAAACGCCCCGTCGGAGTCGAGCGATACGCCGACCGAACTGATCGCCTGGCCCTCGGCCATCCGGCCCAGGAATTCAGCCGACATTTCCGGCAGCAACGTGCGGGTGAGAATATGGTCAACATTGCGCGCCCCGCTGGCCACTTCGGTACATCGGGCGGCGATACCGGCCACCAGCTCGGCGTCGTAATGAAATTCGGCTCCGTGGTTCTCTTTCACCCGGCGAGCGATCAGGCCAAGCTGCAACTCGACGATCTTCCGCAGCACGTCGTCGGTCAGCGGGAAATACGGTACCATCGTCACGCGCCCCAGGAACGCCGGCTTGAACGTGTTGAGCAACTCCGGGTGCAGCGCCTCGGCCAAACCGGCCGCGTCGGGACACGTTTCCGGATCGGCACACAACTTCATGATCAGATCGGTCCCCGCGTTGGACGTCATCAGGATGACCGTATTCTTGAAGTCGATGTCCCGCCCCTCGCCGTCGCGGAGGGTTCCCTTGTCGAACACCTGGTAGAAGATGTCTTGCACGCCCGGGTGTGCCTTTTCCATCTCGTCCAGCAGGACCACGCTGTACGGCTTGCGGCGGACCGCCTCGGTCAACACGCCCCCCTCGCCGTAGCCGACGTAACCCGGAGGCGAGCCCATCAAGAGCGACACCTTGTGCTCTTCCTTGAACTCCGACATGTTGATCACCGTCATGTTCTGATCGCCGCCGTAGAGCAACTCGGCCAGCGTGATGGCCGTTTCCGTTTTGCCCACGCCGCTGGGACCGACGAACAGAAACACGCCGATCGGGCGCCGCGGATCAGTCAGGTCGGCTCGCGAGGTGCGAATCCGCTGGGCAATGGCCTCCAAGGCGTGCGACTGGCCGATGATTCGCTCTTCCATTCGCTCTTTCAAGGCCAGCACGGTGCGGATCTCGTCGGTGACCATGCGTCCCACGGGAATCCCGGTCCAGCCGGACACGACCTCGGCAATCGCCTGGCCGTCGACACACGCCTGCATCAGGGGCGTCTCGCCCTGCAGGTCGGCAAGTTGGCGCGACAGATCCTCCAACTGCCCCCGAAGTTCGTCTCGCTGGCCGTCCGAAAGGGGTTCCGGCGGGGTTTCCGGCTTGTCGGCGGCGTCCGGCGGTGTTTCTTCGGCGCCACCTTCCAGACGCCGGCGAAGATCGCGGATCTGGGTGACTAGTTCGGACTCCTGTTTCCACCTCGCTTCCAAGGCCTCCTGCTGCTGCTCGACCTCTTGCTTGGTTTGGGCCAACTCGTCGAGCTTCTCTTGATGGTTGCCGCCGGTGAGACTCTCGCGCGAGAGAATCTCGATCTCCAGGGTCAACTGGTCGATTCGTCGTCGCCCGTCCTCCACCGCCGGCGGCATGGCCGATTGCCCCAGCGCGACCCGGGCACATGCCGTATCCAACAGGCTGACCGACTTGTCGGGCAACTGGCGGCCGGAAATGTAGCGGTGCGACAGGCGCACGGCATCGTCCACCGCTTCTTCGAGAACGCGAACCTGGTGATGCTTCTCAAGCGTCCCGGCCAGGCCGCGCATCATTTGCACCGCCACGTCCTCGGTCGGTTCCTCGACCTTGACCACCTGAAAGCGGCGGGCCAGGGCAGCGTCTTTCTCGAAATACTTCTTGTACTCGGCCCAGGTGG
>CAYUIQ010000340.1:0-7306 GCA_964444795.1 uncultured Planctomycetaceae bacterium | reverse complement strand
GATCGTTGCCCTCTGGGGGCTCGCTGCGCTCGACCCCAGGCACCCTCTCGCGTGAACCGTTCAGACAATCTCAAACACCCGCTCCAATTCCCGATCCTCAAGATAAACGCCGTGACCGCGGGGGCATTGATCGACCAACAGATTATACGGATTGAGGAAAACGTGTTCGGTCATCTCCTCCCGGCAGACGGGGCAGCGGTAACGCGAGTCGCGGTGTTGGTACGGGCCCGAAGGAACGTCTCGCGTTTGGCGCGAGAACCCTTTCAACTCACCCGGGTCGAACCAAATGCTCCGGCACCAACGGCAGCAATCGATCTCGATGCCATGGACCGTAACGATGACCAGCGGACGGTCGCACTCAGGGCACTGTCGGTCCGAAACGATCGGAGCCTCTGCGGCGAGTTGCGTTTCGATGCTCCCCAGCAGTTGCCGCTGCTCGTCGGAGAGGTTTTCGCGCCGATGCACGTGCAGGATCGTTTCCCGAAACCGATCCATCCGGAGCCGGCGTCTGTCGTCTTCGTCTCGCCATCGCTTCCGCGAAACGGGTGATATTGCGGCGAGGATGAAAGTGAGTCCGTGCATGGTTCCGCGATCTCCTTGCGACGAAGCGACGGAGCAAGGCCAGTTTAACCGCCGACCCATGCCACGGCAAGCCGCGTGACACTCGGGCTCTCGTAACGCAGCATAATCCTCCCTCGGACGAATCACAAGACCTTCTCCATGGCTCCCGGCCGAAGACACATTCTTTTCTTTCCCCTTCTCTGTTTCCTCTGTTACCTCCTGTTCCAATCTTGACTTCTTGAACAGGAGGTAACAGAGGAAACAGAGAAGGTCGTTGTGTGAGAAACACAGTTTCGCCCGTGGGTGATACCCATTTCAACCGGCCGGGTGTATATTATCGACGGTGTTCGCAAAATCCTCCGGAGGCAACCGAACATGAAACCTTCCAAGTCTCTTCTCGCGGCCTGCCTGACGGTCGGTCTGCTCGGTATCTCCGCTCTCGTGCAGCCGACCGCGGCAACGGCGGCCGACGGCGTTTTCGTGCGGTTCAAACTGCAGAAACCCCGTGCGACGAACTACCACGTGCGTCTGGCCGGGTATATTCACAAGAGCCCCTGGTATCTACCCCGGGCAGTCATTCCCGCGGGGGCCGACAAGGATCCGGCGCTTCGCGTGGCGGGCGGAGAGTTCACGCCCTGGTTCGATTTGAAGCAACATGCCGGGGCGCGGATGCACGGCCGGATGTCGCGGTCCGGCGGGGTGGCCGAGTTTCCCAACGTGACGGCCGAGTTTGTCACCGACCAGACGGCCGAGGACCGGACGGTCGTGATCGAACTGTCGACAGCCGCCTCTTCGGACGGACTGGTCAAACGGTTTGCCGAGTCGTTTCGTGGTGCGAAGACGAGTTTTCTCGTCTCGCCCCGGCTTGCCGAAGATTCCGACCAACTCGAAACGGCAGCGCAAATGACCGCGCGACGGTTGCGTTGGGCACGTGAAGCCAGCGGCGGCCGTGCCGTTTCGCCCAAGGAGTTGATCGTGCAGACGAGCTTCTGGTCGCCGCAGCGCGAGGAGTTGAACCTGCGCGAAGCCGAAGTGCTGCGACTGTTGGGGTTCAACGTGGTGGGCAACCAGAGCGAGGCGGTCCGCCGGGAGTTCGAGTTCCGCGTCCCGGGACACACCCACTCGGTCGACTTCAGCCCTCGGGTGACACGCGAAGACGTCGGCGCCCAGATCGCCCGGGTGGCGCCGAAGTTTGCCGACGGATTGGCGCCGGGAGTGCCGTTCGGACTGCGCGACGAAATCACGGCACCTGAGATCGGCGACGACCCCAAGGCGATTGCCCATTTCCATCGTTGGCTCGCCGCGAAGAAGATTGACCCGCGGGACCTCGGGGCGAAGTTACTGACCGACGTCGTGCCCATCGACACGCTGGATGAACTTCGCGAGCGTCAAAAGAAGAACCGAGCGGTTGCCAATCGGGTATTCTACTATTCCTCTCGCTTCCGGCAGGAAGCCACGACCGAGCGATTCCGCTGGCTGACCGAATCGCTGCACCGCCATCTGGGCCCGAATCCGCGAACCTCGACGCTGGTGGCCGACCATCCGTACTTCAGCGGCACGGGCCTGGGGATGGGCACGGGCCCCAACCCGACTTGGGGACGCGTCGTGCTGGCCGCCGATTGGTTCGATTTGGCGCGTCGCCGGGCGGTCGATCTGGCGGGCATCGAGGATTGGATGGGCCTGCAATACATGTACGGCCCGAACACCACCTGGGAGGGCTTTCAACTGATGGGCTTTCAGGCGGCCATGTTTCGCAGCGGCAGTCGCGGATCGATGCCGATTATCGCCTGGATCACGCCCAGCGACGAAACCAACCTGCGGCTGAAAAGCGCCTCGGCTCTGTGTCAGGGAGCGAAACACTTCTTCTACTGGACCTACGGCCCGACCGCCACGAGCACCGAGAACTACTGGTCCGATCTTCGCGGTTCGTACGACGGCATCGTGGCCGTCACCCGGCAGTTGGCCGCGGCCGAACACATGCTCGCCCCGGGCAAGCCGCGCCCCACGCGAGTGGCCCTGCTCTACAGCATCTCGTCCGATCTGTGGCAGCCGTGGGGTTACGTCCACATGCTCCAGCGCCGCGGGACATATCTCGCCCTGGTCCACGAGCAATACTCCGTCGACATGCTCACCGAGGAAGACGTCGAGGCCGGGCGACTGGGCGATTACGACGTGCTCTACGTTACCGACCCGTGCATCAAGGACACGGCGGCGGCGAAGATCAAGGCGTGGGTGGCCGGCGGCGGCCATCTCCAGGCCAGTTGCGCCGCCGGCAGCCGCAACGAGTTTGATGAACCTTCCGCAATCCTCGCCGAAGTGTTTGGAATCGAACCGAAGCTGGACGTCGCAGTGCAGCCGGGCCGGTATCACATTCGCGGGGCGCTCAACGGGATGCGCTATCTCGATCGGGTGACCTTCGACGATGAGGCGACCGATCAGCAGCAGCCTTCCTGGGGCATTTTGGGCGCCAAAGTGCGTTTCACCCCAACAACCGCCCGAGTGCTTGGCCGGTTTTCCGACGATTCGCCGGCGGTGGTCGACCATGCTTTCGGCCGAGGAAAAGCGCGCTATCTGGGCGGATGTCCGGCGCTGGCGTACATCAAGGAAGCCCGATTCGTGCCGGCCGAACTGAAGGAGAAGTGGCCGGGCGATTTGCGGCGTCTCATTACCGGGACGGCCCGCGGGCGCCATGTCGCGCCTCTGGTCGATCTCTCGCACCCGGTCGTCGAGGCGGGCGTTTACGACGGCCCCCAAGGCACGGCCCTGGTCTTGGCCAACTTCACGTACGAGCCGATCCAGCGGCTCGCGGTTCGGCTCGACGTGGACAAACCGGTGAAGAAGATCGTATCCTGCGAGTCGGGCAACGTGCCGTTTGCCTTGATCGAGCAAGAGGCCGCCAGCACGGCGCGACGTTCACTTCGCGTCGAGTTCGAGTTGCCGCTGGGGTTGAGTGATATTGTGGTGGTGGAGTATTGAGATCTGTTTAGCCCGGGCACTTGTGCCCAGTGTTGGGAGGGACAAAGTGCTTTGAAACGCCGGGCACAAGTGCCTGGGCTAAACGGCCAAGGGATCTCCAGGCCGTGTTGCTTGGCTTGCTGGACGAAGCCGGAAAGGACAGACATTATCGCAGGCACCAGACCCCAGCGACGAACGGCATTCTAACCAAAACGCGCCCCCGCTCAAAACAGAACGTTGACGTCGCGGGAGCCATGCAGAACGCGCAGAACTCTGATCCGCCGGTCGACAGGTTCGTAATAGACAACGTACTTGCCCACCGAAAAACTGCGAAGGCTCTCGCGGAGTTCCTGGCGAGTCTGACCGATCAACGGTTGTGTGCCGAGCAAGAGAAACGCCTTGTGCAACTCGTCGAGTAATCGATTTGCGGCCGATACATTATCGCCGGCGATGTAGTCCCAGATATTGCCGAGGTCATCTCGTGCCAGCGGGGCGATCGCATAGCCTGTCATCGGGCGTCCTGGTTGGCCGCCAAACGCTTCATGCCGCTGGACTTGATGTCCGCGAAGAATGCTCTAAGTGCCTGCTCGCCTTCCATTTCGATTCCCTCTCCCCGGTCGAGCTGCACGACGGCTGCGTCGATATCGGCGCGTAATTCGTAGAGTTGCCGCTGGCGAAGCAGTCGGAGGGCTTCGCCCACCACTTCGGCTTCGTTGCTGAAGTTGCCGATCTCGATCACGTGTTGCACAAACGGCTGTAATTCTGGGGGAATTTCGACGGTCATGCCTTACATCCTCCGACTCGGAAGCTCCTTATGCAGTTTATCGTGATTTGTCGATTCGGTCAAGGAATCTCCAAACCGTGCTGCTTCGCCTGCTGGATGTGCTCAACGACCGTGTCGCGTGACAATCCGCGAATCACTTCACATTCTCGCGGCGAGAAACCGGCAGAGAGCAGTCGCCAGGTCCAGTAGTAGCCGGGCATTTCGGCCGGGTCCGGCGGAGAAATGTCCGCGGCATCGGTCGACGGTTCCGGCTCGGCATCGAATATCTCGGCGCCAGGCGCCTCCGGCTCTCGATTCGCCATGGCCGTTTCCATCGGCGCGGCACTCGGCGACTCGTCGAGGCCGCCCAGCAGCGTCAACAGCGCATCGCCATACTGGCTCACCTTCTTCTCGCCGATCCCCTTCACCTGAAGCAGTCGGTCCGGCGAATCGGGCCGCTGACGGGCCAACTCCTCCAGCGTCGCATTGGAAAGAACGCAATACGACGGAACATTCGCTTCGGCGGCCTTCGCATTGCGCCATTGCTTCAACGCGCCCAACAACTCCGCATCGACCGGCGGCAGGTCCATGGCGTCGACCGGCCTGGCGACCGGTTCGCTTGGCACGGCCCCCTTGGCGATGAGCTTTCGACACAACGACTGGTCGATCAGCAGCGGCCCGTCCAGCGACTCGTTGCCGAGCATGACCTCGCGGCCCTTGGGCGTGAGTTGAACGACCGGACGGGACCGATCCACGTCGGTCTGCCGCACGCAGCCGGCGGTAATCAGCGAGTCGATCAACGAAGCGGCGTCGGCCTGCGTCAGATAGGAAAGCAGGCCAAACGTGCTGAGCCGATCGAACCCGAGCTTTCGCAGCCGGGCCGATCCCGAGCCGCAGAGCATCTGCGCCACCAGCAGCTTCCCGCAGGCAAAGCGAGCCTCGACGCGGGCCACGCCACTGAGCGCGATGCGAACCGCTTCGAGCAGAGTCGGATCGGTGGCCGTGGTGTTGTCGGGGGAATCCACCGCATCGGTGCCGCGGGATCGGCAGTTGTCGCAATGTCCGCACGGCGAGGCGTCTTGCTGGCCGAAATAACGAAGGATGTCGCTCTGCCGGCATCGCGTATCGGAGGCAAAGCGAACGACCCGGGCAATCTTCGCCATCTCGGCCGCCCGCCGCTTTTCAAGGGCCGCGAAGTCGATATCCAACCGGTGAAACGACGTGTCGCGATCGATCATCCGCACGGCCCGGCCACGAAACGGCGGTACGTAAGTGAAGGCGTCGAGCTGGTTGAGTTGCGTCAGCGAGCGGGCGACGGCGGCCGAATCAAGCTCAGCCGTATCGGGCAGGGCGCGTGGGGGGAAAGGAACCATTTCGTTGCGCCGCGGGCCGACCAATCGCTCGACCGCCTGCAACACGCGGCGGCGCACCTTCGCTTGCTTGGGCAACAGGTCGACCAGCGTGGGCAGATCGCTATCGAGCCGCACGGACGCCATGTTTGCCGAGGTGACCAGCCGCTCCAGCACGCCGGCCTTTTCGAGCAGTTGCTCGCAGTTGCCTACCCCGTCGGCACCGATCGGCAGCCCCAGACGGTCCTTGATCTCCTGCTGCGTCATCTCGATCGGGTCTTGATCCAGGGTGCGGAGATATTCATGTACCTGGGCCACGACGTCGCGGGGTGGATAGTTGCTTTCGACGAAGAACTCCTGGAGGTAACGATCCGAGGCGGTGTAGAGCAGCAGGCATCGCGAGGGATTCCCGTCGCGTCCGGCGCGGCCCGCTTCCTGATAGTAGGCCTCCAGCGTGCCCGGCATGTTGTAATGGACGACAAAACGCACGTCCGCCTTGTCGATCCCCATGCCAAAGGCATTGGTTGCCACCACGATCGTATCGTCGCCGGTGATAAACTGCTCCTGCGCGTCGTGCCGTTCGTGGCCGAGCATGCCGGCGTGGTAGACGAGTATCTTGCGCCGGGTTTCCGAGGCCATGGCCTCGGCCACTTCCTCGGTGCGCTTGCGGGTCGACGCGTAGATGATACCCGAGCCGGGGGTTTCGCGTAAGAACCGGGCCAGGCGATCCTGTTTCTGGCGATCGCTGGACGCGGCTTGCACTTCGTAGAAGAGATTGTCCCGGGCAAACCCGGTGATGAAGATCCGCGGCCGCCGGAGTTCGAGTTGTTCGATGATGTCGGCTTGCACGGCCTCGGTGGCCGTGGCCGTCAGGGCGATGGTCGTGGGATCACCCAACTTATGCCGGAACCGCCCCAGCCGCGCGTAGTCGGGGCGAAAATCATGCCCCCACTGGCTGACGCAATGGGCTTCGTCCACCGCCAGCAGGCGGAGATCGGCCGCACGCACCGCTTCGAGAAACCGCTCGCTACGAAACCGCTCGGGCACAACGTAGACCAACTGGTAACGGCCGGCCGCCATGTCCTCCAGCCGCTGGTGCTGTTCGTCCATCGACAGCGTGCTGTTGATGAACGTGACGGAGATGTCCAGCGCCAGAAGCTGGTCGACCTGGTCCTTCATTAGCGCGATCAACGGAGAGATGACCAGCGTGAGCCCCCGATCGGCCACGGCCGGAAGCTGGTAGCAGAGGCTTTTTCCGCCGCCGGTGGGCATCACGCAGAGGCAGTCCCGGCCCTGGAGCACCGACTGGATCACGTCCTTCTGCCCGGGACGAAATGTGCGAAGACCGAAGGTCTCCAGGTACGACTCGGGTTGGAGGTCGGAGATCTCGGTCATCGGGCCGTTTGTGCAAGGGTGGGGATATCCGCCGAAACCGTCTTCCATGTACGATGGCCCTCCGAGGCCGTCGACTCGAGGTCGTCCGCACAGCGACGGCCTCGGAGGGCCAACGTACATAAAGCGACAGATTCAGCAACTCTCTGAGCAAGGGGGACATTATACCCGCTGGACAAAAGGGCACCAAGTGCCCCAATTGCACGCGACCGCGTAACAAGCAGATTAGTGGATGGGGTGCCTGGTGGTCGAGCGCAGCGAGCCCCCAGATCGCAGCAAACTGGGG
>CAYUIQ010000339.1:0-7311 GCA_964444795.1 uncultured Planctomycetaceae bacterium | reverse complement strand
GCTCACGCTTCGGGTTACTATTTCAACGGGCTGCCAAACACTTACCGCGTGTCCTCCGGCACCACCGCGCCGACCGACTTGCGCCAGCGATCGAGCATCCCGCGAAGCTGGGCCGTCTTCTCGGGCATTTCGGTCGATAGGTCGTGGGTCTCGCCCAGGTCGTCGCCCAAATGGAACAGTTCGACCCGGCCCGACTCGTACCACTCGATCAGCTTGAACTGGCCGGCTCGCACCGCCGCGCTGGGCACACTGCCGCTGCCGTGATGGTGTGGATAATGCCAGTAGATGGCCTCGCGATCGAGTGCGCCCTCGTCCTTGAGCAACGGCACCAGACTCACGCCGTCGCGATGTTGCTCGGGGCGAAGCGGTAGGCCGGCCATGTCGAGCATGGTGGGGTAGAAGTCGGTGCTGGTCACCGGATGGTCGCACGTGCTGCCCGGCTTCACGACCCCAGGCCACCGGACGATCATCGGCTCGCGAATCCCCCCCTCATACAACCAGCCCTTGCCCGCTCGCAGAGGCACGTTGCACGTGGGGGCCGGTTTCATCCGCACATGGGTGGACAGGCCCCCGTTGTCCGACATGAAGATGACCACCGTCCGGTCCGTCAGGCCGAGCGAGTCGATCTTTCCCAACACGCGGCCCACGCTCGTGTCGACGCGCTCGATCATCGCGGCGAACACGGGATTGTCTTGCACCAGATCGGTCGTTCCGCGGCCCTCGGGGCGAGAGATCGGGCCTTGGGGCTTCGGCAGCCCGGCGATCTTGGCCGCGTATTTCTCGACGAGCGTTTTGGGCGCCTGAAGCGGCGTGTGGACCGCGTAATGGGAAAGATAGAGCAGAAACGGCCGCTCGCCTACCGTATCGAGAAACTCCAGCGATTCGTCGGTCAGCCGGTCGGTCAGATACTCGCCCTCGTCACCGCCGGCCAAATCGAGTCCCCTTTTGCCCGGCCGGCCGTAGGGATGAAAGTAGCTCGGCGGAGCGCCCGCGCCGCAACCGGCGATGTTGATATCGAACCCCTGCCGGTCGGGCCAGTATTGCGAGCCGGCGCCGATGTGCCATTTTCCGGCGAAGAACGTGGCATAACCGGCCTCTTTGAGCGCCTCGGCGATGGTCGTTTCGGCAAGCGGCAGCGGCTTGCCGCCATAGTTCGTGATCTGAAGTCGCGCCGGATACTTGCCGGCCATGATACTCGCCCGAGTGGGTGAACAGACCGGACAGGCCGCGTACGCGTCGGTAAACCGCATCCCCCCGCCGGCCAGCCGGTCGATGTTCGGCGTCTCGTACAGTGTGCTGCCGTAACAGCCGGCGTCGGTCCAGCCCATGTCGTCGATCAGGAAGAAGACGAAATTCGGCCGCTCCGGCGGTTCGGCTTCGGCGGCCCCAGCGGCGGCCAAGAAGATCGTCGCGGTTGCGAGGATGGATTGTGAAAGGGGTCTGCGGCGCATTTCGGTTTTCCTTCGGGTGATTGCGGTGCCGGAGTCACCGGTTTGCGGGTCACGAGCCAATATACCGAAACCGGGCGGGAATTGCCAAACCGTTGCGTGCCGGGCCGATAAGCGACGGGAAATCGCCCGACTGCACAAAGTGTCCATCGGGCGCATTTCCCGGTACGGCACGGTCGAGCAGCCGGCTGGCACGATCTCGACCGCATAATGGAGCAGGCGTTCCTGGAAGGTGTCGTGCGATTTGTACGATGGGGAGAATAGCATTCCGAGAACACGTTCTTCAAATCAACAAGGTGAAGGGGAGGATCGATCGCCATGGCCAGCAAGAGAGAGCATTGCCCGGACTATAGAGAAACGGTCGAGTCGGTCAATCGGCGCGACTTTCTGACCAGGGCCGGCATGGGCGCGGCGGCCGCAATGGCCGGCCCGATGGTAACGCCGTTGCTGGAGGCGGCGGTAGCGAGCAAAGCGGCGAAAACGCCCGAGACGATCGTCGGGCTGCTCCACGATTCGCTTTCGCCGGCGCAGAAGAAGGCGGTCTGCTTCGCATGGGACCACGTCGATCCCCGCCGGGGACTCCTGCGGCAGTTCATCGCGGCCAATTGGCGGATCACCGAGCACCCGATCCATAGCGATTTCTACACCGCCGAGCAACAGCATCTCATTCGCCGGATCTTCGAGGGCATCATCGCACCCGACTGGCACGAGCGGCTCGACAAGCAGATGACCGACGACGACGGCGGATTCGGCACGCAGCAGCGCATCGCCATTTTTGGAAAACCGGGCCGGGAGAAATTCCAATTCGTGCTCTCCGGACGCCATCTCACCGTGCGCTGCGACGGTAACTCGGCCGAGCATCTGGCCTTCGGCGGTCCGATCGTCTACGGACACGCCGCGCAAGGATTCAACGAAAAGCCCAACCACCCGGGCAACGTCTTCTGGCATCAGGCCGAAGCGGCCAACAACGTCTACAAGATGCTCGACGACCGGCAGCGTAAGCTGGCGTTGCTCGACGAGGCCCCGCCCGAAAACCAGATCGCCTTCCGAAAAGCGGGCGAGGAACTCCCGGGCATCCCGCTTGGCGAACTGTCGGGCGATCAGAAACAGCACGTCGAGGACGTGTTGCGAAAACTGGTCGAACCTTACCGGCAGTCGGATCGCGACGAGGTGGCGGCGTGCCTGAAGGCGCAGGGCGGTCTGGACCGATGCCATCTGGCGTTCTACCGCGACGGCGACCTGGGCGACGACGGCGTATGGGACATCTGGCGGCTGGAAGGCCCCGCCTTCGTCTGGCACTTCCGCGGCAGTCCGCACGTGCATACCTGGGTCCACGTCGCCGCGGCGCCGTAGATTCGTGTATAGCAGCCATCTTGGGTGCCATGGGGACGTCAATACTCTCAGGCGTTCGCCTATTGGACACCCCGGGAGAGACCCATTATAGTGAACCGGCACCTCGGTCGCGAGTCGCCGACGGGTGCTTGCCAGCGAGGTTCACTTCCGGGAGAAATGCCATGTCCGCCGGATTACAGCCCACAATCGTCACGGTTCTCGCGATTTTCTCCGCTGGTGCATGGACCGGGCAAACCGACGGAGCCGATGCGGGCGATCCGTTAGTCCGCGTGGGTGTGAAAACCGGTCAGACGCCGGTGAAGCTGCTGGGCGATATCAAGCAGAGCGACGACGGCACGCTCAATCTGCCCGGCGGTGGCCCGTGGGGTTGGGTCGCGGTGGGGGCCAATAGCAAGCCCTTGCGGTCGTTAGAAGGTTTGAAGTCGCTGACGACCTGCGGCTGGCACCGTCCGGTGAGCCTCGACACGGGCAAAGGCGGCAACCGCATCGCTTTCAATCTGAACTACAATCGGGCGGGGTTCGATCTGGTGCATCATCGGGATGGCCGGCTCCGGTTGGCGGTGAACGAGTGGCCGGACCAAGTGCGAAACGATTCGTCGCCGGGCAAACTTGGCGTGGGCCGGTGGATATTCTTTGCCGTAAGCTACGACGGCACGAAGTCCTCCAACAACGTCCGCTGGTACTTCGGCGATCCGAAAACGCCGGCCGTGGCGGACCGCACGACCTCGTACGGCGCCGGACCCACGGGCACCGGCAGCGGTCTGTTGACCATCGGCAACTACAACCCGACGATCCACCGTCACGGCACCGACCGCCAGTTTCGCGGCCAACTCCACGCCGTGCGGATCTTCGGCAGTCGCACCGGCACGGACGGCGCATTGAGCCTGGAGACCCTGCGAACGATCCAAACCCGGGCCGTGCCCAACTTTACCGCCGCGGTGCCCGCCGAGTTGACCCGGATCGCACCGTCGGCACCCGATTCCGGTCCGACCGATGCGGCCGTCACCGGCCTCGACGTCCCGACGCCGCCGGTGGGCACACGGCCACGTATCATTGCCACGACCGACGGCGAGATTGACGACCGTTGCTCGATGGTTCGTTTCCTGCTCTACGCCAACGAGTGGGACATCGAGGGGATCATTCATTGCAGTTCCAAGTTTCATTGGAAAGGCGACGGCAAGAACGTCAAGCCTCACGGCTGGGCCGACGAAGTGTGGCTCGACCGGCAGATCGATCTGTACGAGAATGTCTATCCCAAGCTGTCGACGCACGCCGAAGGATTCCCCACGGCCGATGCACTGCGAAAGCTCGTGTACACGGGCAACGTGGCCAACGTCGGCGACATGAGCCGCGACACGCCCGGCTCGGATCGGATCGTCGAGATTCTCTTGGACGACCGCCCGGGGCCGGTCTACCTCCAGGCTTGGGGCGGCACGAACACGATTGCCCGAGCGTTGTGGAAGATTCAGCACGAGCACGCCGACCAGATGAAGAAGGTTTCGCGGAAGGCGATCGTTTACATCATCCTCGATCAGGACAAGACGTTTCGCCAGTACATCGAGCCCAACTGGCCGGATCTTCAAGTGTTGGGCAGTTTTCGGCAATTCGCGTGCATCGCGTATAGTTGGGCGAGGAAGATCCCGCCGCCGGCCAAGGGCTACTTCGAGCGGCCGTGGATGGAGAAGCATATCCTGCGCGAGCACGGCCCGTTGTGTGCGGTCTACGAGCATCGCGACGGAGCGTTTCGCTCCGAGGGCGACTCGCCGTCGTTCATGCACCAGATCGACGTCGGTCTGCGGAGCCTCGAACACCCCGGTTGGGGCGGATGGGGTGGTCGTTTCGTCCAGGAGCAACCCGGCGGTAACACATGGCGCGGCGCCCGCGACGGGGGAAATCTCGACAAACCGATTTGGCGCTTCGCCGAGGCGTTCCAAAACGACTGGGCCGCCCGGGCCGACTGGTGCGTGAAGAACCGCGACGAAGCCAACCATCCGCCCCGGGCCGTTGTAGACGGACCGCTCGACCGGACCGTGCAGCCGGGGGAGAAGGTGACGCTCAGCGCTACCGGCTCGACCGATCCCGACGGCGACCGGCTTTCGTACACGTGGTGGCAGTATACTGATGTCGACACGGCCACGCCAATCGACATCACCGGCGCCGCCAGCTTCGTCGTTCCCAACGAACCGGGCAAGACGATTCACGTCATCCTCGAAGTGACCGACGACGGCACTCCGCCGCTGACGCGCTACCGGCGGATCGTGTTTACTATTACTGAGGGCTCCGACTGACGATACACTTTTGGGTTCGCCAAGGATTGCCGTGGCTGGGATGGTGCGGAATAATACCCGCGGGAGAAGACGACGCGGTTTGTAGTACATGCGTTCCGGAGAGCTGACACGATATGCGGTGTAGACATCCTTTCCAGTGGCTATCCCCTGCCCAGCAGAAGCGAATGTTCGTCGCGTCGCTCTTTCTCACGCTGCCCGTGATGGTGGCGCTGTGTTGGCTGGACGAACCGTTGAAGACGGAGGCCGCGCCGCTCGGGATGGTATCACTGGAGTTGGCGGGAGATCCGTCTGTCGCCCGCGATATCATCGCGTCGTGGGGACAAACGAGACAGGTCTACGCGGGGTTGAGCCTGGGGCTCGATTATCTCTTCCTGGTCGGCTATGCAACCACGATCGGCCTGGCGTGCGTGTTGGTCGCGCGGAGTCCGCGGAATCGATTCGAGACGCTTGCCGCGGTCGGCGAGCTGTTGGCCTGGGGACAGATAGCAGCCGCGTTGCTCGACGGTGTGGAGAACTACGGACTCATTCGGGTTCTCTTGGGGACCGGGGGTGAGTTGTGGCCGGGGGTAGCGAGGTGGTGTGCCATGGCAAAGTTCGCAATCGTTGCGACGGGCCTTGTCTACACGGCCGTCGGCGTCGTCATCGCTCTGGTTCGCCCAGACCGCAAGCACGCCGCCTAATCTCGAAACGGCCGTCTTCTCAGCGGACCAACGTCCTTCGGACCGCCCAGTTGCCGTGGCTCGGACGGTGTGGGATAATGCTCTTGTCATTGTAACCCGAAGCGTAAGCGAGGGAACTCGTCGGTCGTCCCTCGTCACGACCCCTTCTTCAGTGGAGAATTCCCCATGACCCACGGAACCGCACAAACGCCATTACGCGCTTTGACCCTGGGCGCCATCGTAACTGTCATCGCATCGGTCCCGAGCGCCTTGGCGTGGGCAGCCGCAGCGCCCGGTTCGGACGTTCCGTCGGAGGCCGCGAAGCTGGGGCAGCTTGGCGACGTCGGCTCGATGCCCAACTTCGACACCTTTCGCAAAGCTTCAATCTTGATGACCGCCCGGCTGACCGGCGTGCAGGCGGGACCGGTCGGCATGTCGCACCCGCCGATGTACACCCACCGGCTGCAATTGACGCCGGTGAAGGTCTTTCGGGGAAGCGTCAAACCCGGCGCACCGCTGACGGCCCACAACGTCGCCCGGCAAATGCGGGAGCCCAAGTTTCCCCAGGGAAAGACGTGCCTGGTGGTGCTTTCGCTGAGCCGGGGTTCGTATCGCGTCGGGCTGATCAAGGAAGCGACGCCGGAGCTGCTGAAATCGGCCCAGATGGCCGCCTCGTTCCCGCTCGGATGGAAGGTGGTCGACGGCAAGCCCGTTTCGCCCTGGACGGTGATGGGCTCCAAGGCATGGCCGAAAGACGTGCCGGTCGAGGTGGGGCAACTGGTGTGCGGCAAGACGGGCCGGCCGGCCGGATTGGTCGGCGCGGAAATACGCTTCGAGGTGGCGAAGGTCCCGCCCCCTAAAGACATCAAGTGGACCAACCCCGACGGCGACGGCGAGTATCGGATCACGCTGACCAACCCGACCGATCGGCCGCTGACCGTGGCCGCGCTGTGGAGCGACGGCGAGAAGACCCTCTGGAACGAGAGCCTGGTGATCATTTGCCAGGACAAAGCCCGAGTGGTCCCGACGGCCGTGGGGATCGACAAACCGGCCAAGCCGACCGTCTTGCAGCCGGGCCAGAGCGTGTCGACGGTGGTCAACGCCCTGCAGTTGGACAACGTCCAGTGGCCTCGCGGCGGCTATCGCATCGAGTTCCAATTCTGCCTGGGCGAAAAGAGTTCGGTGCAGTCGTTCTACTACATGTCGCGCCACCACGACAAGATCCGACAACAGGCCCGGGCGGCGTTGAAGTAGTGGCCCTTCTGGAGTGCGGCGACTCGTCGCCGCTTTCCTTTTCCAATGCCCCCGGATTCTGTGGCAAGCAGGAAAAGGTATCAGGAATTCTCCTAGAAGCCACTGTTCTTGAAACGAGCTGTTTCGCGTTTGCACTGCGGGCACCTGAGAGCGGGTGCAGGCCCTCCGCCCTCCCAAAGCCCGTAGGGATCCGAGTTCACAATTCCAAGGGCGCAGGTGGTAGATTCAAAACCACAGTCGCATACGACATCTTTGAAGAAAGCCATCAGAGAGGATCTCCATGCCAGCCCCGATAAACCTGGTCGGAAC
>CAYUIQ010000338.1:0-7340 GCA_964444795.1 uncultured Planctomycetaceae bacterium | reverse complement strand
CTGTCCGTCGGGAGTGAATCGCATGGCCTTGACGGGGTCACTCGTGTTGATCGCGTGTTGCTGGGAGCCGGCGGCCGCGTTCCAGACGCAGATCTGGCGATCACCGGCCGAAGCCAAGAGCTTTCCGTCGGGCGAGAAGGCCAGTGCGGTCACTTCCTCGGCATGGCCGGTGAGCGTGTGCAGCGGCTTGGCGGTCTTCAGTTCCAATAGCAGAACCGCGTTCTCGTCGCCCGACGCGGCCAAGAGGCGCCCGTCTGGTGAAAAGGCAACGGCACTTTTCCCCGACCGCCCGATCGGCAGCTTCAGACGCAAACTGGCCACGATCGTTTGCCCCGCTTCGACATCACAATCCGGTTCGGCCGAAGGCACCAGGGGCGCAATCGGCGGGCCGAGTTCGATGGCCCCGCTGATGACCGGCCCCTTGGGAATCGGCTTTGATGGTGCCGGTGTCTCGGTGGGTCCCGATGGGATCGTGGGCGGCCAGTCGGAGTAGACCGATCCACAATAGAGCAGGCCGACGACACAGATCAACGCCGACAACCGCCTTCGCATCACGTGGACTACCATCCTCGCCCCCTATTCGGTCGAACCGGGAATGCCGATGTACTTGGCGCCCGAGACCACCCCGGGCCAATGCGCCCGTCAAGATACGCCGGGCTCGATCAGGTGTCCACCCTTTGGGGGATCTTCCGGTTCTTAGCGGAAAACGTGTGCCACTGCTTGCTTGCAAGCAGTGCGGCAGTTCTGAGCACAAAACCCGGTAAGAAGGCACTGCTTGCAAGCAAGCAGTGGCACACGACTTTTTCAACGCGCCCCTACCGGTCTTCCACCGGCGTCATCGGAAACGGTTCTTTGAGCCGCAGATCGTCTTGCGCCGGTTCGATGGGAAACGGTTCTTTCACCCGCAGATCGAATTCCGTCGGCTCCTCCGGTGGATCTTCGCTGGGCAACTCGACTCCGGCTGGCGCGATCGGCGGCTCTTCCGTGGTCGGCTCGATTTGGGCCGGTTCCTCGGGCGGATCTTCGGCGGGCAGCATCCGCGATGCCGGTTCCTTCAGCAGCAGATCGTCTTGGGCAGCGGGCACGTCGCTCGGGTGATCGGCCGGCTTCGGCTCCTCGTAGGTGGCGAAAATGCGCGTCAGCACAATCATCATCGTCAGAAACATCAGTCCGCCGATCGTGAGAACCACCTTCATCCAGCGGGGCGTACTGTCCGGGATGGATCGAGAAGTACCCGTCGATTCTTCCCCGGCCAGATCCAAGGCGGCCAGCGCCTGGCGGAATTCGGCGACCGTCTCATATCGCTGCCCGGGCTCTTCCTCCAGGGCTCGCAACAGAACCGGGGCCAGCGGTTCGGGAATCCGATCGGCGTGGATCACGCGAGGGGGCTGGCCGGTGATCGCTTGATAGAACGTTGCGGCCAGCGACCAGATATCGCTCCGGGCGTCGGCCTGTCGCGGGTCGGCCATCTGTTCGGGGGCCATGAACTGGAGCGTCCCGAGCACGGCCCCGGCCTTGGTCTGATCGCCCTGATCGGTTTCCAGCCGGGCCAGCCCGAAGTCGCCCAGTTTGGGGATCCCTTCGGGAGTCAACAGGATATTGCCCGGCTTGACGTCGCGGTGGACGATCCCCGCCTCGTGTGCCGCGATCAGCGCATCGCAAACGGGCAGAAACAACCGCCGCGCGGCGGCCGGCGTCAGCGGTCCTGCGTCGTGTAACCACTCGGCGAGGCTGCATCCGTCGACCAGTTCCATGACCAAGAACGGCCAGTCGGCGTCGACATCGTAAATCTGAACGATGTGAGGATGGTTCACCTGGGCAATGGCTTGGGCTTCTCGCAGGAAGCGGTCGACGGAGCCGCGTAAGTGGTGGTTTCCGCGCAGCAGCTTGACCGCCACCGATCGATGTAAACTCCGGTCCACGGCCCGCCAAACCTGGCCCATCCCACCGGATCCCAGCTTCTCCTCCAAGACGTACCGCTGGCGGAGGACGTCCCCGGGAGAACCACCCACATCGGGGGCGGAAGCAGCGGGTGTATCTTCCCGGCCTTGCGGGGGCGGAGTGGCTGCATCGCCGCCGATCGTCTTTTCGGCCCCGATGCTACGCTGGGCGGGCGTTTTCTTCTGCTGATCGTGCTGCTTTCCCATGAGACCGCCCTTGCCTTGTTCGACCGCTTTTCCCCTCAATTCTGCCGCCATTAGGGGGTCGCTGTCAATGGTCCCTCGCCACCGTGGCGATCCCTCGGGCGCATGAAGGCGGGAGCCCCCGAGGACCTCCCGCTGCTCGAATTCTCGGGTTAATGGAGACGTGATGATGCGAGTTGCTCCCTCCAGGGCACGTCAGGAAGACCGATTTCGGGGGCGATCATTGCGCGGGCGAACCGGATTTCCCAAGAAAAATCGAGAACCGCCGCCGGTATGTGTCCGAAATCGCCGGCCGATGGTGATGGAATAAGTAGCGGACAGCGCTCGACCGGTGGCAGGCCGGAAGCGGAACCCGCGAAAAGGGGCAGTGACTTGTCGATCCACGACGGGGCTCTGACTGGCGAGGCGCGGAAATGAACGAAGCACGCAACGTGGGACTATTCGAGTCGGATCGCTGTTGGCTCGAAGATCAACCGGGAATGCAACCTTGGGACCACGGGTGCGACGGCCTTGAGGCGACGCTTGAGCGGCTGCTGAAAGAATACGCCGCAGCGCTGCACGATCGACCGGTGACACGCGACCATCCTCGGTATCTCCGCTACCTCGGTGCCCTCTGGCAATGCCTGCGGCATCACTGGAAAACGGCCCGCGATGCCCACGCCCGACCGGTCGGCTGCGATGAGGTGGTCGAGCATCTTCGCCGGGGCCGGGGGTTTCGACGGGGGAGGCAGTTGGGGGGCAACCCACTACGCGACGTGATCCTGGCCCAGGCCGTGTTAATCGAAACGGAAGAGAACAAAGCCCGGCCGTCCACCCGGCGCCGTAACGGCAACGGCGGGCACGCCGAGCGGGCATCCAATCTCTTCGCCGCCGAGTTTTACGACTTCGCCGTTCGCCAGGCGGGCACGGTCCACGCTTCCTTGGCACGTCGGCCGGAGGTCTGGTGGGGGACGTTCCTGGCCGATCTGTGGGGCTATCGAAAGAACGGGCGCGGCAAACTCAACGGCTTTAAGGGAATGTGTGGCCTGAAGTACTGGCTGGGCACCGTCGTGAAAAACTTCGCCCGAAATCTCATGCGTTCCAGAAACGCGGCGGCCGGCAACTGCGTCCCCTGGGATGATGCGTCGACACCCGAGCCGAGCGACCGCCTTGCTCCGGTTATCGAGAGTATGCCTCGGTGGTCCACACTGCAACGCGTCGTCGACGATTCGCTGCGCCAGATGGACGCCGGCGACCAGGCGCTCTTGTATCTAAGGTTTGTCCACCAGATCTCCCAGAAGCAGATCGCCCATCTCCTGGACGTCGATCCGGGCAACGTCTCGCGGAAAGAGACGGGGCGCAAGGATCGGGCAAGGAATCACTTGCGGAAGAATATCGTCCGCCGCGCGCGGCAATCCGACGCGGGAAAGCAGTGTATCGAGTACATCGAATCCACCTGGCGAGACGCGCGCTCGAGCCGGTTTGGCGACCTGCTGTACGCTTCCCTGGAGAAACGGGCTCGCTTCGTATACGACTGGCTACGCGACAACCTCCGCAAACGTTTGGCGGGCGAGTCGGCCAACACCACCCGGCGGCGACAGGTGGACCGGCTCTTGCGCCGAAGCGACTTCCAGCGGTTGGCCCTGATGTGCGTCGAGGCGAGGCACGGAAATGCCGCTTTGGCCGCAACCGCTTAGTACCCCCGCTCGGCGAACTGGCGGTATTGGCGGTCGAGTTCGGCGTACGATGTGCCCGTCAGCCGGGAGAGCGTGTCGGGGGCGTCTTTGCCGTTGTAGAAGGCGGTGAGATAATCGACCACCGCGTCGCGGTAACGGCCGCCTTCGTAGTGAATGAGAAAATGCGTCAGTCCGGCCGCCTGACTGTAGAGCGTGGCGATCTTCGGGTCCGATTGGATCCGCCCGGCCGTGTATTGGGTGAAGTCGGCCAGGGGAATGTAGAAGCCGTCCTTGAGCAACCGGTATCGGGCCGCGTTGACCCGCACGTCGTCCAATCCGCCCAGCGTGTAGTAACCGTCGCCGGCGGTGAACGACTCCATGTAAAGGGCCACGCCTTCGTAAATCCAGAAATTCCGCCGGTCGTTGCCGCGCGAGCGCACGGGGCGCGATTCCTGGAACAACTGATGCGTTACCTCATGATAGAGGGTTCGCTCGGCGTCTTCGTGACCGGCGAACGTATACATCCGCCGCGTATCGCCCAAGTACATGCCGATCGTGCGCTGGACCTCGGGTACGCCGGTACGCAACCCCCGATTGTAGTCGTCGCGATTGCGGAAGTAGACGACGTGATGCCGCGTGGCGCGTGTGCGGGGAATCGTACCGCGGCCGGTGAACATTGCGCGAATTTCCGTCGGCGTGGCGTAGTAGCGGATAAACAACTGCTGCCAGGCCCGATAGAGGCGTTCGAGTTTCACGCCCAGTGCCACACCCGCCTCGATGCCGTGGTTGGTGCGAATCGAAAAATGCTCGGTCTCGATCTCCCAACCGGAGAGAATATCGGCGTGCAACCGGGCGTCTTCCTCGGCCGTGATCCAGCGGCTCTTATATCGCCGCATGCCTTGTTCATATTTCTCGACGTATGCCTTGGGCAACCAGCCGAACCGCGCGTGCCACACCTGGCCCGAGCGCAACTTGCGAATCTCGTAGGCCGTGCGCCACCGCCCCTCGTGCCGCTCGTAGCCCAGCAAGTGGCGGAGTCCCTCGTGATCGGGGTTCTCGCGCAGCGATTGGCGGACCAGATCGAAGGTGAGCCAGGACCTCGAGTCGCCGACCGACCGTTTGGCCAGTCCGTTCAGCGCCGTAGCCTGGGCGTAACGCAACGCGTAAAAACGGTGATACCACTGGATGGCGGCCTCCGAAGCGCCGGCGGGAGGACGCGGCGGACCGACGGCGGACGGCATCTCGGGAATGATCAACATCGACGGACCGGGGGAAACCGACCACGCACGAGTCGCCCGGGCCTGCTCGGTCAAACCTTGGCCATCGCACCACGTGGCCAGTTCCTGGAGCCGTCCGGCGTAACCGGCGCGCAGTTGCCCGGCCGCTTCCAGCAGATCGTCGGCGCCCGCGGCGATGCGGCAGGGGGCCACGAGAAACGCGCCGATGCCGATCCAAAGCACGATCCGTCGACCGGCACCGGGCGACACCTCAAGGCGTCCACGACCACGGACATCGGGCAACCCGGCTGACTGATATGGGGGAATCGTCACGATGGCAGCTCCAAGGCGGATGGCGGGGGCCTTCGGAAGACCTTCTTCTAGTGTACCATTTGCGGCACGGCCGGAGATCCTCGCGTGGGGGGGTGGCAGCCGCGGCAAAGTTCTCCGCACGTTGACGCTGCGCCGGCCATCGGATATATTCTACCTTTCCCCAAATGGTGGGTGTAGCTCAGTTGGTTAGAGCGCTGGATTGTGGTTCCAGAAGTCGGGGGTTCAAATCCCCTCACTCACCCTTGCGTTGACAGAGGTCGCCGGAAGACGCTCCGGCGGCCTCTTTCTCTGCGCAAGCGGACGGCGCAGCTACTATCAGCCGTGAAAAAGGGGGACAGGCACTTCGCGGCAGACGTTTTCGCGAGGATCCGACGCGTTTTGGGCTCGGAGCCCGTCCCCTTTTTTCACTACCCGGCCGGATCGGTTTGATCGTCGGGCCAGGGGCCTTCGAGCTTTTGGTAGTCGCTGGGGATCTGGCGGCTGAACATGGGGTCGGCGTCTTGGGGCTGCCAGCCGGGAATGTGGCGTGGGGCGGAGCGACGCTTCGACATCGCTTCCCACATGGCCGCGTACTCCGGGCCGCTCTCGACGACCTCGCCATTGCGGAATTCGTACACTTTGCCGTGGCGGTAGCTTTCGGCGCCCATGGTTACGGTGACGATCGCCGCGGCGCCCAAGTCGGGTGGGTTGTTGCAGTGTTGCTGGTCGTCCTGGGCGATGGCGTCGAGGAAGTTTTCCCAATGGGCCAGCGTTTCATCGTCCGGGCGCAACGCTTCGACGTGCTTGGGGATGATCGTGCTCGTGCGGGTCACTTGCGGGCGCTCGGGCGAAAACTCGAACCCGTCGCTTCGCAGATCGAACGTAATCGTGCCGTGATGCCCGCGGATGCACTGCTCCGCCTCGTGGGCGTTACACATCGTCGCGGTGACGAGGATCTGGCAGCCCTCTTGGTAGTCGGCGGTGATGGTTGCCGTGTCGGGGACCTGGCGGCCGTCGTACTCCAGGAAGATCCCGCCGCCGCCGACCACGCGGCGAGGATAACGCACGCCCATCGCCGAGATGATCTGCGTCAGTCGGTGGACGAACAGATCGGTGAACATCCCCGAGCCGAACGGCCAGTAACATCGCCATTGGCCGAACAGGGCCCGATCGAAGGGCATCTCGGGCGCCAGGCCGAATTCGGTGCCGAGGAACATCTTCCAGTCGATATTCTTGGGCGTCATTGCCGGGTCCAGACGATAGTAACGCCACTGGCCCATGCCGCTGTTGCGGTAGTATTCGGTCTGCGCCTGAACGACCTTGCCGATGCCCCCGGAGCGAATGAACTCGTTGGCCGCCTTCCAGCGGCCGTCGCTCGTTCGCTGCACGCCGACCTGCATAATCTTGCCCGAGCGACGCCAGGCGTCGACCACTTCGGTCGCCTCGGCGATCGTATGGGTCATGGGCTTTTCGCAGTAGACGTGTTTCCCGGCCTCCAGGGCGGCGATCGTCATCTTGGCGTGCCAGTGGTCGGGCGTGGCGATGCAAACGGCGTCGATCTTCGGGCTGTCCAGCAGTTCGCGAAAATCGCCGCTGACCACCGGTTCGGTTCCCACGGCCTTGCTGATCCGCTCGGCCGCCTTTTCGCGATGGACCGAATAGACGTCGCAAACGCCCACCGCCTCGATCGGCTTGTCGGCCTGCTGCAATTGCAGTACACGCTTGAGATGGGCATGGGCACGCCCGCCGGTCCCGAGAAACGCCACGCGCAGCCGGCCGTTGAGATTGGCACCGGCAGCCGGGACGGGAACCGCCAGCGCGCTGACAGCACCGGCGGCGGCCGTGGTCTTCAAGAAACCACGGCGCGAGACGGGGGGATTCTTCCTGAGGTCGGACATTGGAGAGGCTCCTCGCTGGGTTGCTGTACCGTATTCCGCGGCAAGGCGGGAAGTTATTGCCTCGCGGGGGCGAGAACGTTCAGCTCACCGGTTCCTTCCAGGTAGGTTATTTGG
>CAYUIQ010000337.1:0-7461 GCA_964444795.1 uncultured Planctomycetaceae bacterium | reverse complement strand
GGTCGTGGGAATCCCCGTTTGGCCGCCGCGGCGCGTGGCTTTTAGCGCGGCCGCGGCCGAGGCCCAACGGACCCGCTGGTCAAGCGACATGCCGCGGGCCAATGTTGCGGCGTAGACACCGTGAAACACGTCGCCGCAACCGGTCGTGTCGACCACTTCCACCGCCAGTGCCCCGTGATGCTGCGCCGTGCCGCGCGTCTGGTGATCAAGATACCAGCACCCGGCCTCGCCACAGGTGACCACCACGGCCTCGCGCCGGTCGTTCCAGAGTCCCCTCGCGGCGGTTGCCGGATCGGCTTGTCCGGTCATTTCCCGGGCAAAGCGGGCCGAGACGACCAGATGATCGACCATGGCCGCCAACTCGCCAAACGGTTCGCCCGGATCACGCTCGAAATCGGCCACCACATGCACGCCACCAGAGCGGGCAATCCGCACCGCGCGCAACGCTCCCTCCAGGCCATGGTGATCCACCAGTAACACACCCGCGGAGCGAATGACGCCCGCCTCGGGCAACCGCGGATGGGCGCCGACGCGATCGGCAACGCTGGAAAAGATCGTCCGCGTATTGTGCTTGCAGTCCACGACGATCGTCGAATGAGTGCATCCGGCCGTATCGCACACCACGCCATGGCTCGTATCGACCCCCTCGCGATGAAGGGTCTCGATGACGTATTGCGAAAGTTCATCGTCTCCCAACACTCCGCCGTAGGCACACCGGGCTCCCATCCGGGCCGCCGCCACCAGAGCGGTGGCCGTATTGCCGCCGCACTGCCGTTGGCGGTGTCTCACGCGGATCTTCCGATCGGCCGGTGGATACTCGTCGACGTACAGCAGATCGTCCACCGCGACGATCCCCAGGCCGAGTACGTCAAGCGTTGGTGATGTGGATTCCATTTGGTCAGGACTACCGCGGATCGACAAGTGCCACCCTTAGCGCCTCGGCGATCTCGCCCAAAGCGACTCGGGCGCGATCGAAAAGGTCGGTGCGACGCGCGAAACCGTGAATCAGGCCTCCGTATCGCCACAGCCTCACGGCACCCCCCGCGTCGTGAAGCCGGGCCGTGTACGCCTCGCCCTCGTCGCGCAGCGGATCGTACTGGGCCGTTACGATCAATGCCGGCGGCAAATGGCTGAGGTCTTCCGCTTGAAGGGGCGAAGCGTATGCCCCGGTGCCGTCTTCGGGGCTATCGAGGTACTGCTCCCAGAACCACTGCATGTCGGCCCGTGTCAGAAGGTGTCCTTCGGCATTGTCGCGATAGGAGGGCGTGTCGAAACCGTAGTCGGTCACCGGGTAGAGGAGCAACTGGAAAGACGGCGGCGGGGCTTGCCGATCGCGAGCCATTAGCGCTGCCACGGTCGCCAGATTGCCGCCCGCGCTATCGCCCCCCACGGCAACGCGGCGGGGATCCACTCCCAGCCGGTCGGCTTCGGCAATCACCCATTGCACGGCGGCGTACGCGTCTTCGGCCGCGGCCGGATACTTGTGTTCCGGCGCAAGGCGATAGTCGACGCTCACCACCGTGCATCCGGCCGCGCCCGCCAGGGTGCAGCAGAGATTGTGGTGCGTATCGAGGTCGCCCAACACCCAGCCACCCCCGTGAAAATAGACCAGCGCGGGCGACGGGTGTGTTTCGCCGGGATCGTAGACGCGAACGGGAATCTCACCGCCCGGTCCGGGCAGTACAAGATCTTCAATTCGGGCGACCGGCTCGGGATCGCCCAGCGCCGCCGTGTCCAGCCGCATCGCCGCCCGGGCCTGCTCGGGCGTGAGACTCGAAAACGGCGGCGGATTCTGCGCGGCCAAATCGTCGAGGAATGCCCGGACCTGCGGATCCAATGTCATGGCGTACGTTTAGCCTTCCAGATATTCCTTCGGGAATGTCCACGGGGCGCGATACTCGGGCACGGCCATCCGGGCGGCCTCTTCGTCGCCGACGATCTTCTCCGTGGTTGGGTCGAACTGGATCGAACGGCCCAGCTTGTACGACAGATTGCCCAGCACCAGCGGAACGTCGACCTTCGTGTGATAGAAGACGCTACAACTGGGTTGCTCGCGGGTCTTGATGCAGTCGAGCCATTCGCGTTCGTGGCCGGGAGAGGAGGGAATCGATTTCTCCGGCGGTTCCATGCCTTCCATCGCCTTGCCCTCGGGCACGATCTTGTGCATGCCGTAGTTGCAGTACATCGTGCCGTTGACGCCGTGGAAGTAGATGCCCAGCCGGCGCGAGGGAGTGCCGCTGCCCAGATCGAAGCCGTAGCTGTTGGCGACGGTCGACATCCAGGTAAGCGTGAACTTGGGGTACTGCCAGAGGATCTCCTGCGTGTCGTAGGCGTCGCCATCGTCCTCGATCACGTAACGCCCGCCGGAGCAACTGGTGGCCGTCGGATAGCCCAAATCGAGTGCCCAGATGGGCAGATCGATGATGTGCGGGGCCATGCCGGGAGTCCAGCCGCCGGCATAATCCATCCACGAGCAATGGTTGTAGGAGTTGGCCACGAGGATCGCGTTGAACGGGCGCATCGGCGCGGGGCCAACCCAGAAGTCCCAGTCGAAACCCTCCGGCGGAGTCGTGTTGGGGTTATGGCCCACGCCGCCGGGTCCCTGGTTCATGACGTTGAACGTCCGCGCGACGCTGATCTTGCCCAGGTTGCCCGCGCGAACCAACTCGACGATGCGGCGGTAGTTCTCCGTGGCGTGGATCTGCGTGCCGATCTGGCTGATGATGTTGTGTTTCTTCACCGCGTTCTTCACCGCCAGGCTTTCGCCCAGGTGCAAGGTCATCGGCTTTTGCAGGTAGATATCTTTGCCCGCCTCGCAGGCGGCGATCGCCGGCAGCGTGTGCCAGTGGGGCGGCGTGGCGATGATGACCGCGTCGATGTCGGGAGCGGCGATCATCTCGCGGAAGTCGCTGTAGGGTTTACAGGTCTCCTTGAACTGGTTGACCACGGCGTCGCGACGGCCCTTCCAGACGTCGCAGGCGCCGGTCACCACGACGTCCCCATGGCGGGCACAGTTGTTGAGATTGCCGCGTCCCATGCCGCCGCAGCCGATGAGCCCGACGTGGATCTTGTCGTTGGCCCCCGGTTTGGCGTCTTGGCCCAGGGTCCGGGAAGAGACGAAATAGGGCACGGCCGCCGCGGCCGCTCCGGCGGTGGCCGTCTTGCCCATGAATCCGCGACGAGAGAGATTGGTGTTTTCGCTCATGATTCGCCCTTTGTCCTTGGAAGGTTAGTTACTGTTTTCGATCGTTACCGTCGGCCCCTGGGCATACGCCGACCAAACGTCGGCCAAGCTATCTTCATCGGCATTGGCGCCGTGAATCCATAGCCGGTGGTTCAGTACCAGCGACTTTTCTTTGGAAAGGGCTACCTCTCGCTGGCCCGGGAAACCGGGCATCACGTAGTTGCACTGGGGATATTGCAGCAGTTCGCTGGGATAGCCGGGGTTGGTGGGATGCTCCAGGATCGTTACGCCGGAGATACCCCCGCCATCGGCGAAGACGCCCGAGTAGTCGAGCCAGGAGCGACGCACGGGCGCGTCCTTGGGATCGATGTGGGCGGTGATCTTTCGCTGCTTGGCCGGTGCGGCGCGAAGCCCGAACCCGCCGTAGCCCGCGTGCGGACGGCCACCGATGGCCACGTTATCGGCCAAGGCCGTCAGACGCACCTCGACGTCGACGCATTGTCCGCCTTGCCCGCTGCGAAAGGCGCGGATGAGCACTTCCTCGCGAACGATCTTATCGGTATCGCCCCATTTCCAGACGTTCTCGGCTTCGGTCACTGCCACAACCGGGCCGGCGATAGAGCGCCGCATCTTCACCGGCCGCGACCAGACGCCGCGGACCGCCCAGATGTCGCGCACTTCGTCCTTCCATCGGGTCACGGGCCACGACCAGCCGACGCCCCGGTGATGCGGGTGATCGCGGGGATAGTCGTCGGTGAGCACCTCGCCGTTGAGACCGTGCAGCGGGCTGATGTAATCGCCCCTCTGGTAATGCGCGGGCACTCCCTCGGGCACGGGCACATTGCCGTGATTGTATCGCAGCACGGGCCGATCCCCTTGACGCACGTCGTAGAAGCTGCCGCTGTTATCCATCACGACAGTCATCGCCGCCGGCGCCGCCTTCTCGGCAAGCGTCAAACGAAACCGCCGTTGTCCCTTGAGCCCGGGCGGCAACTGAAACCAGAGGGTGCCCTGCCCTGCCCCGCCGCCGGAGACGAACTGCACGGGGATCGGATTGCCGGACGTGGCATCGGCACCGGTTAACTCGACCAGTTGCAGACGCGCTGGATCCGTGTCACCGGTGAAATGTTTCGTCAGATCGATCCGCAACGAAACCGGCGCGCCGGTCCGGGCGGCAATGCCGTCCGTATCGTTCACCCGCAGGATCACGTCACCGCCGGCAACTGTCTGGCAGCAAACGGCCGTCAGCACGATCGTCAGGCCCGCGATAAGTCGCATGTTGTTTCTCCCGTAGTTTAGCCCGGACACTGGTGCCCGGCGTTTCAAAGCGTGGTCCGTACGATCGGCTTCCAGCCCGTCGAATTCCAACGTGCCCGCAGTGAATCGACGGGCTAGGAAGCCCATCGTACGAATTTCACAACACGTTCTCACTCAACCAATTCCACAATCCCCCAAAGCTCCAACTCGGGCACCTCGATCCGAGTATACTCGCCGTCGGTACGCAATGCCAGTGATTGCGGCTCTTTCCGTGGGGCATGAAGCGTTGCCTTGGCAAACTCCCGGCCGGCGAACAGATCGCTGTTCAGGCGCAAGACGACGTCGCGCTGCACGATCATCGCGTCCTGCTGGCCGTCGTAGCGGCGGTTGAGCAGATGGACGACCGCGGGAGCCTTCGCATCGCCGGGGACCGCTCGTGGTACGGCCATCACGTGCGACGAGCCCTCGATCACCACCGGTGAAGGTACGCGGCTCCGGAGCTTTTCGTCATCCGGCCAGACAACGAGCCGGTCTTGATTCTTGACTTCCTCGACCAGAGTCTTCTGTGCATCGCCGCCCTCGAACGGGCAGGCCAGCACGACCGCCTTGAACGGGGCCAATCGCTGGGCGTCGAGGCGGTAATCGAGCCAATCGTCGCCGGCGACCACGACGGTAAACGGCACGTTTCGCTGGGCCAGCGCGATACAGATCGGTTCGATATTGCCCCGCCCGTGCCGCCGCGCGGCGTTGTCGTACACCACGGCCACCGGAGCCACTGCTTCGAAGCCGTCCAACAGCCGCGAGTTCTTGCGGACGAAACGGTAGACGTATGCGTATTGGTCGGACGGACCGGTGTACCAATGCGTACCTTTCTCCTTGGTGTAACACCACTGGCGGTGCGGGGCCATCAGCGTTTGGCCGAAGGCGTAAGACAGCGCCGTCCAGGTACGCACCAGGCAGGTCAGATCGTGCTCCATCACGTAGGCCCAGTCGTGACCGCTGGCGGTGGACGTGATTGGCCGGTTCAGACCGTCGCCCAATTTGTAGATGTAAATCGGGTGGTTGGCCGGTGCCCGACTGGCGGCGTTGTGGCCCACCTCGCAGCAGAAGTAGCTCAGATGGGGCGCGATGGCCAATGCGTGCGGATTGCCGAGCCCCGAGTTGACACACAGCGTGACCGGACGGCCGCGAAGCGCCTCCGCCCGGCGACGGTACTCGACCACAAACGCATTGTCGGCGGTGACCTGAAAATCGTAAAACTCGCCGGCCAGCGGCAAGCCGGCACGTCGCCCGTTGTACTCCTCGGGCTTCACGCCCCGGTCGAGCAGGAATTGCCGATAGTCGAACGCCGCCAGATCGGTGATCCCCAACTCGGCCAGCTTTTCCTTCGGTACGTTCTCCCCCAGGTATTTGTTGAACGCTGCCATGCAATGCCGACAGAACCCGCCGCTGCGCCAGGTGACCGAACCGGAGGTGCCCCGATAGTCGTCGATGTGCAGCCCGTCGGGCTTCGCGGCCATGACCTTTTCGAGCCGGCCGTAGAGATAGCGGCGATACAGGGGGCTATTGGTACACCACCAGTAGGCCGGCTTGTCCTTGTGCATGTGGTCCCAAAGCCAGGGGACGATGAACGGCTCGCCGGCGAAGTTGCGACAGGCCTCGTCGAGGAAGTTCTCGTCGAAATCGATCGCCCCGCGAAACTCGGTGAGGAAACCGACGCTGCACGAAAAATGGCGTACACCCGCCGCATGGGCCTGCTCGATGCGCCCGGGATCGGCCGACCCGGCCCAACCCATCACGGTGCAGCCGTAGGGCTCGTACATCTCGGGGTTGTCGTACATGAAGACGACATCGCCGCGGCGGATGGCGCGGTTGGTCGGCTCCGCGGCATGGGCCGGTATGTCCGGCGCACCGAGACACAATAGCAGGGCAAGCAGAGTTCGTGGCAGGTGCATCGGCGGGACCTCCTTTGTCCGGTGGGCGTGGCCTCTATTTCCTCAGCCCGGCTTTCTCCAGCACGTCCTTAATCTTCACCGGCTTGCCACCTTGGCGTTTGCTCTCGTCGGCGGCTTCCATGAAGGCGTAGATCTCCAGCGTCTCGTGCTCGGCGATCGGCGGTTTGCCCGACTTGAAAAACTTGCAGATCTCCACGACCAGCGGCTTGTAGCCTTCGTAGGTTCCCGCGTTGCCGCTGCTCCGCGTACCTTCGACCTCGGCGCCGTAACCCTTGCGTGCTTCAAACGTGCCAACGCGGCCGTCGGCCCAGGTGCCAACCACCTTGTCCTGCGCCGCGCGGGTGACCGTCTCGCAGCCCGGTCCCATGACGGTGAAGAGAATCTCCACGCCGTGGATCCCGTACCAAAACAGATCGGGGTGATGTGGTTCGATGCTCATCGGGCTCCAGGCCACGCAACTCTTCACGTCGCCAAACTGAGACGTCTTATTGCGTACCGCCTGAAAACCGGAACTGTAACGGAGCGACGAACTGGAAAAACAGGGCACGTCGGCCTCGCGAGCCAGACGGAAAACCTCGATACAGTCGGCCAGACTGCCGGCCAGCGGTTTGTCGATAAACAGCGGCTTGCCCGCGGCGATCACGGGCCGGGCCTGCTCAAGGTGAGGCCGCCCGTCGACGCTCTCCAGCAACACGACGTCGACGTGCTCGAGCATCTCCTCGATCGTGTCGTAGATAACGACCCCTTTGGCGCGAAGCTGCTCGGTGTACTTCTCGCGCCGGTCCCAGCTCGAAGGGTTGTCCTTCATCCCGCCGGTAAATCCGGCCACGACCTTTACGTCGGCCAACGGGCCAGTGGCCGCCGGGTCGTTGAGCACGTTGGTAAAGGCGATCACATGCGAGGTGGTCAGCCCGATCATACCCGCGCGAAGCGGCTTGGTCGGCTCCTCGGCCCAGGTAGTCGACGTGAACAGCAGGCATGCGGTCAGTACGAAAAACGCGAGTCGGCGTGTCATGGCGATTTCCTTTAGAGAACCATTCGGAAGATTCTTCCAGGCGTCGGAGC
>CAYUIQ010000336.1:0-7546 GCA_964444795.1 uncultured Planctomycetaceae bacterium | reverse complement strand
GTCGAGCGGACGGTCTGTGTACAGGTGTGCAAGATGGTCGAAAAGACGGTCCGGGTTCCGGTCTGCAAGCCGCCGGTCGAGGTCTGCAAGCCGGTCAAGGTGTGCGAGCCGGTCGAGGTTTGTGATCCGGTTCTGTGAGCCGCTTGCCGCGGTCGTGAGCGTTGACGTGCGGTTATTTGGGGGGTCCGGTTCTCTGATGTGAATCGGGCCCTCTCTCTTTGGCTCAACGCGCTCTGGTCATCACGTCGCGTTTGAAACCGGATAACGGCCCCTTGATCTCCCACGTGCGTACGATGGTCTTCCGGTGGTATTTCAGCAAATCGTGGAGGTCCGCGTCGTAAGACCGCAACAGGTTCCTCTTCAATTCGACGGGGCGATGCTCCAACCTGGCGCTCGACGACCCGAGGTCCGGCATCCGCACCAGATCGGGCGAGACGATCAGCAGGCGTATCGAGGTATTCCCTTTTTCGGTCCTGGTTATCCTGAGCGGGTAGTAGAGAAAACGCGTCGCAAAGCGATACTGGACGGCCTCCTTGGTCACCGTCTCCTCGCCCAGATCGACCACGTTGAACGCAAACCACTTGAAGCCGTCCCGGAGGTACTCGTCGACGACCCGCTTCAGGGGACCCGGAATACTCGGGCGGTCCACCCCGGCTTTCTTCAAGTAGTCTTCCACCCACGCGACAAACCGCTTGGAGTCCAGGACCTCGGTCACCGTGATGTCCTGGGCGCCGATCTTCTCGTGGAAAGCGACCTTTCCGGCAGGCGGCAGCGGGACGGCATCGACCGCCCCACCGGCTCCCATCCCGCCGCCCCCCCCACCGAATCCTCCACCTTTCCTCGGGAAGAGCACCGAGTTGATGTACTCGGTCAATTGGTAGAAGACCGTTACGTTCCCCTGTTTGACCTCGGGCTTGGCGGGGAACGGGATCACCTCAAGCACTTTGGTCGGTTCCGACGCCCTCAGGTCGGTCGACAGAAGCAGGATCTCCTCTTTGCCGTTGAAACCGATAACGGCCCGCTGGTTCGGCTCGAACACGCTCACCCACGGCTTAAACGGGATCGACCCGCAATCGGCCCAAGCGATTCGCACCGACAGCACAGCGCACGACGCCAACAGAAAGACCGTCTGCCTCATGACCAAGTCCCTCCACCCTTGCTGGAACGACTGATAGGGATTTGAATCCCCACGACAAACCCGAGTCTAGCCCAACGTGGAGTGGGCCTGCAACCGAACGGTCCCGAAATCAAGCAAATGGTCCCGAAAGCCCTGAAGAACGGAGAGAAAAAGGCTCATCCCGAAAGTGCGTACCTGGCTCGATGGAGGGCTCGTCTGTTCGAGGCGTACCTGGTTTCCACTGCCGGGAAGTACCGGTGCCTCTCCTCTGTTGCCAAACGTCGAGAATCGCCGAGAAACGCCCCGGTTTGTCAATAATCCTCGAATAGAGAAGAGGCACCGGTACTTCCCGGCCATCGCGGGTACACTCCAGACAGATGGACTTGTTTTCAAGCCCTCAGGTACGCACTTCCGGGATGAGCCGAAAAAAAGCCAAGATTCTCCGTTATACGGCGAAGTGCTTTTCGCCAGGATGATTGAACTGCGCCCTACCGGCGCTTTTCCTCCTTCGAACGTACATCGAGGGTGAGGGGGGTGGCGGTGCGCCGGCGCGAAGTTCTCGTCGACGTGTCGGGATCAGGCTGATCGAACGACTCTTCCCTTCTCGCAGAACAGGAGCCAGTGACCCATGAGATTTTCCCCAATTTCCTGTATTGCCTGGGCCGCTCTGGCCGGGCTGTCGCCGACTGTCGGCGTGGCGGACGACGCGATGCCCTTCGAACACAAAGTCGAGGTGTATCGCGACCGGCAGGGCGACATCGTCGTGTTCACCGTGCGACTGGAGCAGCGATTCTTCGCCCAGGAGTTCGAGAAGAGCAACTACCTGCGTTTGAAATCGGCCGACGATCGGGCTTACTTGATCTACCCTAAAGAAACGAAGTTTCAGCAGAAGCACGCCGAGTTTTACGGTCGGCTTCGAGGCCAAGGGAAGGTGCCCCTGTCGCTGTCGTACGAGATGGTGTCGGAGAACCCCGACGGGACGCGCCGGGTCGAGGTCCGTCAGGGCCAAATCGAGGTCGAGATTCCCGCGGCGCCCGTTCCCGCGGCGGCCGTCGGCCCCAAGAGCATCTACACCAACTGGGCCGGTCAGCAGAACCTCTACTTCGCCCAACTGTTGCGCTATTATCCCGAGGAGACGTTCTTCCAATACTGCCTCTTGCAGTCGAAGGCCCGGTACGGCGTCACGCCGCCGCCGATTCCCAAGCTGATGCGGGACGAGAAGGACCTGGAGACCGACCTCTACCAGGTGTTCACCGGATCGTTGGCCATTCAGGAATCGTTGCAGCGCGAGGCGCTGAGCGTGCGCAGCCGGGTGGGCGACTTGAACACGCACATCAGCACCCTGAGCCCGCCCAACCTCCGCTCCTTGCCCTACAAGGAACTGCTGAAAAAGAAACAGGAAGACGAGGGCATCGAACCCCGGCCACACGCCATCGCCCAATTGGTGCCGGAGGATCAGTACTTCCTCCACTTCAACTCGATGAAATCGCTCGGCGAGTTGATGGACCTCTCCTCGCAGTGGGGCAATAACCTCTTGCGGCTGTTTACCGTGCAGGCCCAGGATCAGCAGTTGCGGGCCAAGCTGGAAGACCAGTTGTGCTTGCGGCGCGATCCGCTGACCCAACTGTTTGCCGACGCCGTGATCGCCGAGGTGGCCGTGACCGGCGCCGATCCCTTTGTGATGGAAGGAACCGACTTCACCGTCCTGCTGAAGGTCACCAAACCCGAGGTCTTCCGCACGGCCGCCGGGCTCTGGTTGGCCGACGTGCGACAGCGCCACCCGGGCATGGTCGACCAGGAGTTCAACTACCGCGGACACAAAGTGACGGCCCACTACACGCAAGA
This sequence comes from uncultured Planctomycetaceae bacterium, assembly GCA_964444795.1. GTDB lineage: Bacteria > Planctomycetota > Planctomycetia > Pirellulales > Thermoguttaceae > JABMRP01. The sequence goes on along the minus strand of CAYUIQ010000336.1, from coordinate 4,584 downwards.
CCGGATGGTCAGTTCGTTCGTGGTCGAGCACGAGGACTACGTGGTCTACTCCAATTCCCACCGGGCGATCCGCCGGGTGATCGACGCGGCCGAGGGGTTGGTTCCCAATCTGCACGGGGCGCTCGATTACCGGTACGTGACGACGATTCTACCCCCGCCCGACGCCGCCGATTCGGGCTACTTCTTCGCTTCCGAGGCGACGATCCGGCGACTCATCGGTCCGGCGGCCAAGATCTCGGAGAAACGCCGCCTGCAATGCTTCAGCAATCTGGTGATGCTCAACAACGCCTCGCTCTTCTACCGCTTGGAGTACGGCCGTTCGCCCGACTCGCTGAGCGATCTGATCGAGGGCCGGTTCGTCGACCCCAACAAGATCGTTTGCCCCCACGGCGGCGCCTACGACATCGACGTCGAGCGGGATACCTGCACGTGTACCGTGCATAACCGATTGAAGTACCTCTCCCCCAACGCCGAACTCTCGGTGCTGAACGTCTCGGCGGCCGAGGCGGCCGAATACGAGCGGTACAAACAGCGCTATCAGGCCTTCTGGCAGCCCATGTTCGACCCCCTGGCGATGCGGATTACCGTGGGCCAACGGGTGAAAGTGGAGACGTGCGTGCTCCCCTTTGCCAACGGAAGTCTTTACAACGACCTGCGCGGCATGGTCGACAAGAACCCGCTGCCCATCAGCACCGCCCGAATCGCTCCCTCGGCGGTGGCTTCGCTGGTGATGGTGCCGGGGCGAAAGAACATCGCCGGATTTCTCACCGGCGTGCCCGGCGTGTCCGAGGTACTCCGGGCCAACCCGACGCTGACCGATCTGAGTTGGATCGGCGATCGGATGAGTCTGCACTTCTGCGACGGCGAAACGATCCTGGAAATCGACCCGACCCGGTTCCACGCTTTGGAAGTGCCGCTGCTGGGCAAGGCGTCGATGGGGCAACAGGCCGTGGTCACCTCGCTGTTGATGGCCCTGACCACGCCGACGTACGTCACCATTGACGTCGAGAACCGGGAATACGCGGGCCAACTGCTGGAGCAGCTTTCCCGGCAGATCTTCCTCAAGGACGATGAGCTGATGGATCTGCAGACCAAGCTCGACGCCTACCGTCTGCCCGACTACAAGGAGCACGCGATCTACGTCTTCAGCGGGCAGATCTACGCCGTGAAGATCCGCCTGCACGTGGCCCTGGTGGGCAACCAACTCGTGGCGGCCACCAAACCCGACACGCTGCGCGAAGTGATCGACGCCAGTGCGGCCGAAGAGACCCGGCCACCGGTCGAAGCCCACATGTTGCTGCGGCTCAACCGTCGCGCCATGGGGCGCATGCGCGGCGACGCCCAACTCTACTGGGCCGAGAAATCGCGGATCGCCTGCCATCGCAACATCATCTCGATCTACAACCTGACGAAACTCTACGATACGCCGATCGACGAGATCCCGCGGCTTTCCGAGGCGAAATACGGCGTGCATTACTTCTGCCCCGACCAGGGCCAGTACTCGTTCGACGCCGATCGCAACCAGGTGACGTGTAGCGTGCATGGCAACCGCGAGCAATCGTGCCAGCACCCGCGCGACGACGTCGAGCCGTCGTTCACCCGCTTCGTCGAAAGCATCGACGAGATCGTCGCTTCGCTACGATTCGAGGACGATGCGCTGATCGCGACGGTGGAGATCGTTCGCAACGAGAAGGCGGAGAAGTAGGGGCGTATGTCCGGTGGTTGACGGGAAGTCGATCTGCATGCCGGGTGTCGGATGATCGACGGACGGGATTGTCGCGGAGAACGACCCCCCGGCAGAGCCGGGGGCTGATGGGGGAAGCCACAATAATAGTCTTCAGCCCCCGGCTCCGCCGGGGGGTAGAATCCCCAGAGAACACCATGCCCCACCAGACCCTCGCCACAATGGTAACCACTACCAGTTACGGAACGTGGCTGCCGGGCGACATGCGGGGGTACGTCGAGGGCGGCGAGATTCTCCCGGCCAGCCCGAGTCTGCTGAGCTACGCGAAACAGCAACTCGCCAAGTCGCCCGTCTACTTCACACCGGCGGAGCAGGACATCGTTTACGAGGCGCTCGTCAACGCTTCTGGCGAGTTTGGCTGCCTCTTGACCGACGTCAGTCTCGAATCGTGGCACGTGCATTGGATCTGTAGCCACGGTGCCGATCCGGTCCCGAAGATGGTCGGGCGGTTGAAGACGCGAATGCGCCAGGCGCTGGATCGCGGGCGCGTTTGGACCGAAGGATACTGCCGTCGGTGTCTTCGTTCACCGCCCGAGATTGGAACCGCACGGGCTTACATCGCGCGGCATGCCGGATGTAGGATGATCGACGGACGGGATTGTCGCGGAGAACGCCCCCCCGGCAGAGCCGGGGGCTGACGGGGGAAGTCACCGCAATAATCTTCAGCCCCCGGCTCCGCCGGGGGGTCGTAGCCGAGGATCACGATGGAACCCAATCAGCCTGTTCCGACCGAACCGTCTCGGCCACCGCAGTGGAGCCTGCGGACGATGTTCGTGGTGACGGCGGTCGTGGCCGTGCTCTGTTCGGCATTGGCTGCCGGCTTGTTCCTCCAGGCGCTTGTCGTCCTGCTTGTCCTCATGGCGTTGGTCTGCTTTGTTCCGAAACTCTCCGATGCGCTCTTGCCGTTCTTTCCGTTTGCGCTCGGGGCGATGGTCGTCTTGCTCGCATTCCTGTTTGTTGCTCGTTCCATCTTCACCGTGCATGGCAGTCAAATAGGCTGCCAGAACAATCTGCACGAACTCACCACGGGGCTGATCGTGTACGAGAACAGAAACGGCACACTGCCGCCGCTTGTGACATCCGCGGCTGATGGCACTCCGATGCACAGTTGGCGCGTCTTGATCTTGCCGCACATGCAGCTACAAAACTTGTACGGAGCATATGACCTCACCGAACCCTGGAACGGACCGACCAACGGCTCGCTTGACCAACGCCTCGCCCCGCATGAAGTCTATGTGTATCAGTGCTATCGCGATACCGACAAAACGCGGCCGGGCGATACCTCGTACCTGGCCGTGGACGGGCCGAGTTCGGTTTGGTCCGGCGCAAAGCCGGATGATCCCGGCGAGGCGATCCTGTTGGTGGAAGTCCTCGGCAGCGGCGTGCATTGGGTGGAGCCACGGGACATCGATCTGCGGGGCATGACAATCGCGATTCGGCAAGAACGATTTTGGGGTGGACGGACCGAAGAGCAATTGACGATCACGCCAGTCAATGCCCCGGCCAACGCGGAGCCGACGTGGGTGATTCGGAATTCTCACGTGGCTGGCGTATTCGTCACCTTTGCCGATGGTAGGTGTCAGCTCGTCAGTCTGCCGAAACTGAAGCGGATGTTCGAAGCGATTGCCCAACCGCCGGACAGTGACCCATAGCCGAGGACCACGGTGGAAACCGATCAACCCATTCCGACCGAATCGCCCCGACCACCGCAATGGAGCTTGCGGGCGATGTTCGCGGTGACGGGGGTCGTGGCCGTGCTTTGTTCGGCGTTGGCGGCTGGCATGCGATTCTTTCTTCTGACCGTCATCTCGCTTCTGGTGCTGTTGCTGGTCGGTAGCCGCGTTCCGACGTTTTCCAAAACGCTCTCGCCGCTCGTTCCGTACGCACTTGGGGGACTGGCCATCTTGGTCCTGATCTCGCCTTTCTTTCTTATTGGTCCCCCGGAAGGGGATGGTCAAGCAGCGTGGTGCCAAAACAATCTGAGCGAGATCGTGTGTGCGTTGTTACAGTACGAAACTACGCACGGCTCGTTGCCGCCGCTTACCCGTGCCGCGACCGACGGCACTCCGACGCACAGTTGGCGCGTCCTGATCTTGGAGTACGCCGGCAGGACAGATCTATACGAATCGTATGATCTGACGGAACCCTGGAACGGCCCCACCAACGGGACACTTGCCCAGAGCATGGCATCGTCGGGAGGCTATCAATGTCCCGCCGATGAATTCCTCGGGGCGCGACTGGTTGATACTACTTACCTGGCCGTGGACGGGCCGGGTTCGGTTTGGTCCGGCGCGTAGCCGGCCGATTCCGCCACGGCAATCCTCCTTGTCGAAGTCTTCGGCTGCGGCGTGCATTGGATGGAGCCACGGGACATCGATCTGACGGGCATGACAGTTGCGATTGGGAAAGTGCGTGCCGCCAATGGCCAAGTCGAAGAGGTCCTGACGATTACGCCCGCCGGCGCCCCGGCCGGTACCAAGCCAACCTGGACGATTCGGCAAGTTCACGAAGCCGGCGTCATGGTGGCGTTCCTGGACGGGACGACTCGCGGCGTCAAACTGCCGGAACTGAAGCGGATGCTGGAGGAGATTGCCCAACCGCCGAACGTGAGTGAATGATGTAGCAGCCGAGCCAAGTCGGGAGATTGGAGGCTTGTTGTGCCACATAAATCCCGCCGGCTTGCCCGGCGGATCGTTCGGCTCTTCACTACGCCGAAGCTCGCCTCACAATACAAATCCCGCCGGCTTGCCCGGCGGATCATTCGGCTTCTTGCTACAACGGCGTTCGCCTAGCCTCATAACGGGGAATCCCGCCGTCATGTAGCTGGAAACCGAACGATC
>CAYUIQ010000335.1:1911-7589 GCA_964444795.1 uncultured Planctomycetaceae bacterium | reverse complement strand
GGGTCTACGCCCCGGCGTCCGTTGCCGGACCTGCCCGCGATTCATCGAGAGCTGCCGGCATTTACAAACGGCGGCAATCCGGGTATCACAGGGAAAACCGGCTCCGCGATCGACGTCTTATCCCCACGCTGAAATGGGCGCATCGCGGTGTTGCGGAACCGCCGGGCCTTTGCCAGGAGAACCGAAGAACATGTCCGAGAGCCCTTCGCCTTCATTTCCGTCCGAGGAAGAAGCACCCCAGTGGCAGCCGCTCAGTCCCATCCAGCGGCGTATCGTGGGCGTGCTGGTCGAGAAAGCCAAAACCACCCCCGACGCCTATCCCCTCTCGCTCAACGCGATCCGTGCCGGCTGCAACCAGAAGAGCAACCGATCGCCGGCGATGCAATTGGACGTCGACGACATCGAGGAAACACTTGAGGATCTGCGGGAGATGGGGGCTGTGGGCATGATCGAGGGCCAGGGCCGGATCGTCCGCTACCGGCATTATCTCTACAAGTGGCTGGGCGTGGACAAAGTGGAAATCGCGGTGATGGCCGAGCTGTTGCTCCGCGGCGCTCAAACGATCGGCGAGTTGCGCGGCCGTGCGGCGCGCATGGAACCGATCGCCGATCTGGGCGCTCTGCGGCCGATTCTGGCATCGCTCAAGGCGAGAGAACTCGTTATCCCCTTGACGCCCGAGGGACGAGGGCACGTGGTGACCCACGGCCTGTATCGACCGCAAGAGTTGGAGCGAATCCAGAACGAATACGGTCGCGATCGGCCCGCGGCAGCGCCGCCGACCGGCGCTGGATCGACAACTCCGGCACCTGCCGCGCCCGTATCGGCACCGGCTCCTGCGCCTGCCCCGCAGACACGGTCTGTTCCCCCGGAAGCCCTGGAGGCGATCCATCGCCAGTTGCAGGACCTGCAAAGCCAAATCGCCCAACTTCGTAGCGATACCGACGACCTGACCACGCAGCTCGGCGAAACGAACGATCAGGTGCAACGGCTCAATGATGCGCTGGGCGGTTAATCAGCGTTTCTTCATCGACACCGCCACACCCGCGCGGTCCATGTGGAGGAAGAGCGTTTCCAGATCCTTGCGGCTGGTGATCGCCTTCACGTAGCCGGGATCGGCCTGCCGGGTGTTCATGTTGTGTGCGACGATGAGCCCGCCGGGACGGACCCGGGGCAGAAGTTTCTTGAGATAGTCGACGTAACCCTCCTTGTCGGCGTCGAGGAAGAGCAGGTCGATCGGCTCGGTGATCTTCGCCACTTCTTCGTGGGCGTTCCCCTCGATTAGCGTGACCAATTTCTCGACTCCGGCCCGTTTGAAGTTCTCCCGGGCCAGCGAAGCGCGCCGGGCGTCGATCTCGTAGGTGGTCAATTTGCCACCGGTGGTCCGCAAGGCCAGGCACAGCCAGATGCCCGAGTAACCGTTGGAGGTACCGATCTCGACGACGTGTTTGGCGCCGGCCTGTTCGACCAGCAGGCGGAGCAAGCGACCGTCCTCGACCGGCACGTTCATCATGCCGGCGCGCTGGTTCTTGTCCAGGTCGTCCAAGACGGCGAGGATGCTTTTCTCCGCGTCGTCTCGGGGGATCGGAGCACTCTCGAAGACCAATCCTTCGGATCGGTTCGGCCCCGGTCTGCCAGGTCCGGGTCTCGCACCGGGACCAGCCGGGCGGCCTCCGCCGCGGCCGATCTCTGTGCGAGTCAGTTTGCCATCTTCGTTCTTGTCGAGTTGCTTCATTGCCTTCGCGGCGTTCTCGATCTCTGCTGCCGAGAGTTCGCCATCGCCGTCGGTGTCACACGCCGCGACAATCGGGTGCGTCGGCGGTCGAAAGGGCGCCCGGCCCGGCGGTTGAGCCGATGCGGTATGAGTCGTCCAAACAAGTACGGTTGCGGCAAGCAATACGGTCGTTCGCATTGGCATGATGTTTCTCCCGGGGGTTCGGCATCGGTTCTCGACCCGCCGAGTGCAACCGGCGGGATTAGTCAGTAACTCTACTCGCCACCGGGACGCTGGGGACGTTGCGGCCGGTCGCCACCGGGACCGCCCGGTCGTCCACCTTGACCTGCACCGGCGCGGCCGAACTGCTTATCCGCCGCCTCGGCTTCTTCCTTGCTGATCGCCCCGTCGCCGTTGGTATCCAGCCGCCCGAGCATGCGTTGCATCGGCTCGGGGACTTCGTTCTTGTCGACTTTCCCGTCTTGGTTTGCATCCATCTGCATGATCCGCTCGCCAAAACTGCCACCACCGGGACCGCCTTGACCGGGGCCACCCTGACCGCCGCCACCGGGACGTCCTGGACCGAAACCACCTTGACCGCCCTGGCCGCCACCGGGACGTCCTGGACCGAAACCACCTTGACCGCCTTGGCCGCCGCCACCGGGGCGCCCGTGGCCAGGAAAGCCCTGGCCGAGACCACCATGACCGCCTTGACCGGGACCGCCGGCGCCCATCTGGGGTCGCAGCTCGTCGAGTGCCAACTGGCCGTCACCGTTGGTATCGAGTTTCTTCAGCGATCTGGCGGCATTCCTGATCTCTGTGGCCGAAAGGGTGCCGTCCTTGTCGGTATCGAGCGCGATCATCAGCGGTCCGCCGGGGACCATGAATCCGCCGCCGGGTCCACCCATACCGGGTCGTTGCATGCCGCCGCGCATCCCCGGTCCGCCGGGTCCACCCGATCCGCCTTGCCGATCGCCGTACCGGCCGCCTCCACCGCGTCCGCCGGGCCCTTGAGCCACGACAACATCCGCCAACAGGGCGATCGTAAGGACGCCCACCAAAACCATGCTCCAGCGTTTCATCGCACTTCTCCAGTTCGGTTCGTGAAAAAGACACTTGGTCAAAACGGGCAGATACGCGCCGGGCACAAGTGCCGGGACTAAACTCTACCATCGTCGCCTTGCGCTGCCCGACCTACGCCGCGGGCCGGGTTGGTTGGTTGCGACCGGGAGTTGGCCGGCCAGCTTACGTACCACTTCGGGGTGTTCCGCCGAGAGATCCCAGCGTTCGGTCGGATCGTCCGCGATGCGGATCAAATAGGTCTCTTGCTCTCGGACGGGTCCGCCACGGATGCGAACCAGTTTCCAGGGTCCGTCGAAAACGGCACTGCCGCGTCCGCCGGCGATGACGAGGTTTTTCGGCGCAACCGTCTTGCCGTCGCGGATCGCCGCCCAGCGGTCATGGCCGTCCAACGGTTTCGTGTTGCCTGGCTCGACACGGGTCGCCGTGGTCAAGGTGGGGAAGACATCGATCACGGAAACGGTTTGCCGGCTCTTGACTCCCGGGTTCAACACACCGGGCCATCGCATGACGGCCGGCACTCGGATACCGCCCTCGAAGACGGAACCCTTTCCTTCGAGCAACGGATCGTTGCTGGCACCGCCCCGGCTCTCGGCCCCGCCGTTGTCGCTGAAGAACAACACGAGCGTGTCTTCGCGCATGCCTTCGGCGTCGAGCGTTGCCAGGATCCGGCCGATCGCTCCGTCCAACGCATCAACCATCGCCGCGTACACCCGGCGGTTGGGGTCTTCGATGGCCGCGTACTTGTCGATCAGTTTTTGCGGCGCCTGCAACGGAGTGTGCGGAGCATTGAACGGCACATACAGCAGCACGGGATTCGTCTTGTCGCGGCTCTTCAACAACTTGACGGCCTCGGCCGCAAGCAGGTCCGTCGAATAGCCCGCTTCTTCGACAGGCTCACCGTTGCGTTGCCAGTCGGGCCGGCCGCTCATGGCATCCGTGTGCCGATAGTAGTCGATGAAACCGGTGAGAAAACCGTAAAAATGGTCGAACCCGCGACGATCGGGTAACCCACCGCCGTTGCCGATTCCCAGATGCCATTTCCCCACGATCGAAGTCTGATAGCCGGCCGCGCGGAAGGTTTGCGGCAGCAAATGTTCATCCTCGGGCACGCCTTCAGAATTGGGCCGAAGCGGACCGGTGATCCCCCATCGCAACGGCGACCGCCCAGTCAGCAGGCCCGCGCGGGTAGGACTGCATACGGGCCAGACGTAGAAACGATCCAACTCGACTCCCTCGGCCGCGAGCCGGTCGATGTTGGGCGTTTCGATCTCGCTGCCGTGGTAACCGACGTCGTTCCAACCCAGGTCGTCGGCCACCAGGATCACCACATTGGGGTGCGACGGCGCCGCGTCGGCCGGCAGGATGACGAGCAATACGGCGAAAAGACCGGCCGCCAGTGCCATCATCAGAGAACAACCTCGGGAGTTCCAATAAGCGGTGGCCATGTCGTCGATTCCACCTCGCGGTCAGGTAAGAAACAGTGATCCAAACGTTGCCCAGCGGAAGGTCACAATGGTAAACACCAAGGACAGCCACCACGAGGCCAGTTGTGCGCCCCGGTAACGCCGCAGTATGAAGAGAATCAAAACGCTGGCGACTAATGTTGCCACTTTGAATGCGATCAGATCGCCCGGGTCGTTCATCAGTCGATCGGCCAGAGGATTGATCTCCCGAAACATGCCCGACCGCTCCAGGATCAGTGTACATCCCAGGTCGAACAAACTCAACAAGACGACAATCGCCAGGCTGCATACGATCAGTGGAACGCCGTCGCCCGCACTGTCGAAACCGCGCCATTGGACGGGGCTCTTCGGGCGGTAGCTCAGAAGCGTGCCGAGGGCCAGGGCCCCCAAGATGATCCCGGCCAGAGTGATCGCGAAGATCGTCGTGTCGGACACCGACTCCTCGTAGGGCTCGCTCGTCAGGTGCGCGGCGGGGGGCGAATCAAAGGCCGACACATTCTCGACAAACTCCGCCGTGGGCTCGAACGTCTCCACGAGTTGAGCCCATTGGCCGGGGCGAACCCATTCGATGCCGCGGGCCGACAGTTTGCGAATCTTGGAGACCTCTTCCTCGTCCGAGGCCAGGGTCCGTAGAATGTCGACTCCGCGGCCCAGGGGGATGATGCCGAACGTGTCGCCATCGAACTGGACCAGCAGTGCGTTGGCTCGCAGATGTTGTTCGATGCGGGCGCCCGGACCGGGTAGCCAGCCCGGGCGGTGAGACCGTCCCCACGCGGGACCGCGGAAATTCCCCCGGTCGAATTGGGGAGAGTTTCGTTCGAGAGAGTCGGCGGCAATCAAGTTTCCGTTGATGTGGGTACCACGCTCGTCACGTTCAACGACGTAGGGACGCGAGAGGTAACGGCCTTCGAGGATGACAAAGCCGCGATCGATCGGTTGGCCCTGGGCGAAGCGTCCGGCCCATCGCGGCGGGCCAGGACCGCCGTTGTCGGCCAGACTGGGCGAGCAGATGCCGATGAGCAGCCAAGCCCATGCGCAAAGCGCCCTGATATCGATCCGCGATGCCATCGCCGTTTCACTATATTCTGCGTGTGTCTGTTCCGTGTGTGGCTTCAACGAAGCGTGAAAACAAAAGCCCCCGGCCGGCGTCTGGTCTGTTGCCGCGTGGGGGGGGAATGCGGCCGGGAGACCAGGGCCGGCTGCCGGGGTTCAGTCGAAAACACTTGCGTGTGCCGATTAAGCTTCCGGCTCGTCGCCATCGGGCTTAGCCGGCCGTTCGGGCCGCTCAGGCCGCGGACCACGCTGCGGGCCACCGGGACCACGTTGCATTCCCTGCGGGCCACGCGGCGGACCACCGGGACCACGTTGCATTCCCTGCGGACCACGTTGCGGACCACCGGGACCACGGTGCATTCCCTGCG
>CAYUIQ010000335.1:0-1811 GCA_964444795.1 uncultured Planctomycetaceae bacterium | reverse complement strand
CCTGCGGACCACGTTGCGGACCACCGGGACCACGGTGCATTCCCTGCGGACCACGTTGCGGACCACCGGGACCACGGTGCATTCCCTGCGGACCACGCTGCGGGCCACCGGGGCCACGTTTACCTGCCTGCGGGCCACGTTGCGGTCCGCCTTTACCGGCCATGGCGCGAGGGCAGGGCCCCCGTTGCTGACCCTGGGCCATGGGGCACGGACGCGGGCCTCTCGGACCGGGACCCGCTTTCGGGCCTTGCCCGCCACGCGGCGGACCGGGGTGATGTGCTCGGGCTCCAGGGCCGCGTGGGCCTGGGGAGCCTGCCTTGGCGTCCGGGCCATCCGCCTTGTCCGGCGGCGCCGCCTGGGCTGAACCGTCGATCGCCGGCAGCAGAATTAGCCCGGCAACGGCGGCAAACAGGGGGATGCACCACCACAACCGGCGGCACAAAATGCGATTCCTGTTCATCCGTTCTCCTCCTCGAAACGTGAAAGTGCGTGCCAATCGCCGCTAGTCCTACACGGACGTGACCGATCGGGCATCGCGGAATGGGATGGTTTTGGTGCCTCACTCACCGGAACTTACCCCCCGGCTCGGGGTTTTGTCTTTGGGGCCGTGTCTGGGATGATAAACGAGAGCCGGCCCCCCTCTTCTACAGGAAATCATGATTGATGGTCGATTTTCTGTTCTAGCAGCCCGTTGAAATAGTAACCTGAAGCGTGAGCGAGGAGGTAAGGGGCGAATTCCCCGCAATTCCCGTCCCTCGCTTACGCTTCGGGTTATGATTACGTGTTTTTCAACGGGCTGCTAGCTGCTACCCTGGTAGATGATGGCCGTTTTCCTGCGTTTATAAACCTATGACCCACGAACTACCCACCAGTGCCGATGCCTCTGAAGAACTCCTCGCCCGGGTGAAGGAGGGCGACAAGGACGCGTTGGCCCGACTATTTTCGGCCCATCGGCCGCGGCTTTGGCGGATGGTCCATTTTCGGCTCGACCGGCGGCTTTATGGTCGCGTCGACGCCGACGACGTGCTGCAGGAGGCCTACCTCGACGCGGCCCGGCGGATGCATCATTTCGCCGACGACTCGACCGGTTCGTTCTTCGTTTGGCTGCGATTGATCGTCGGCCAGACGCTGATCGACGTTCATCGGCGCCATTTGGGAGCACAAGTCCGCGACGCCGGCCGCGAGGTTTCCATCCACCAGCGCTGCCCCCAGGCGACCTCGATGTCGCTGGCCATGCATCTGCTGGGGCATTTGACCTCGCCAAGCCAGGCGGCGATTCGGGCGGAACTTTCGGTGCAACTGGAGCAAGCGTTGGAGGGCATGGAGGGAATCGACCGCGAGGTGCTCATCCTCCGGCACTTCGAGGAGCTAACCAACAGTGAAGTCGCCGAAGTTTTGGACATCGCCCCCAAAGCGGCCAGCATCCGCTATGTGCGAGCGCTGGGACGACTCAAGGAAGTGCTGGCGAAGCTGCCCGGCTTCGACGGCCGGTAAAGGGAAAAGGGGGACAGGTCCAATTTGTGCGGGAAAAGGGGGACAGGTCCAATTTGTGCGAAGCACCCTTCGGGCCGTTCCGGCAAATTGAACCTGTCCCCTTTTTCCCGCACGTAAGAAAGGCGGAGACGAACCGATGCCCGAACCAAACTGTCAACGCGATCCGGTGGAGTTGCTGGCCAGCGAATTCATCGATCGGCAACGTCAGGGTGACCATCCGACGGTCGAGGAGTACGCCGCGAAGCATCCGCAATGGGCCGAGGAGATCCGCCGGATGCTTGTTCTCGATCGGCCTTCAACTGTTCCATGGCAACGAT
>CAYUIQ010000334.1:0-7597 GCA_964444795.1 uncultured Planctomycetaceae bacterium | reverse complement strand
GCCCCTGGCCTGTGTTTCCAGTTCCCACGGGCCAGGGGCCCATGCTACGAACATGCGAGCACGCTGCGCGGAAGTCACGATCAAAGACTCCAAGCTGCTCGTATCCTTGCTATTCCACCACGAACCACGCAAACCCTTCCGCTTCGATCTCGACGGGAATCTCGACCGAGTAGTCCCTTGCTAGAGTGTAGCTTTCCCACTCGCCTTCCTCCCGCCGAATCCGGGCCGTGTTGGTCAGGCCCGTGTAATAGAGGTTGACCTGGAGTGTGCGATTTACTGCTTCTTTCAGTGGATTGAAGACCACCAGCATGCCCTTCCGCTGGAGATTCGGATTGACGTGCAACATCCAGTCGATGTCGCGACCGTCGGCGCGGCGGCCGTGGATCATGTCGCTCTGGAGAATGTGGCGATACCTCTTGAACCAGTCGACTCGCTGCTTGACCATCGCCTTGGTACGATCGGTATCGTAAAGCCGCGGACCGCGATAACAGGCCTGCACGCCCAGGGCCAGATTGCTCGTGAGCATGCGCTGGTAATGGTCGAGGTGCTCGTCGAGCGGCTCGATGGTGGCCGCGGCGCCACCGCCGTGGTATTGGGTCAGGGGCACGAACATCCAACCCATGCTCGGCATTTTGTACCATGTGCCGTCGTAGATATTCTGGCGTGTGATGATCACCTGCTGGGCCCTGGGTAAAGACCAGGCGACTTCGCGATAGCCCATGCCGCATTTATTCGTGCCGTTGAGAAAATACTGGTCGGGAACATTGAGGAAAATGCCTTGGGCGCGACACCGCTTATAGAAATCGGCGATGATCCGCCACTGGACCCATCGCGAGTCTTGCGCGCCGCGGTAGAACGGCGGCCGGGCCTTTGTGTCGACGTCGCCCGGGTAGCTGCCGTCGTGCTCCAGCAGCGTAAAACCGCTCTTGCGATAGAACGTATCGAGCCGATGGAAGTAGTCCTGGCCCCATGGCGACGCCAACGACGGGCAGCGTCCGTGGGTCACCGGAACGCCTTCGAGTGGAACGATGTTGTCGGCGCCGGCGTTGGCGCTGGAGAGGAGCGAGTAAGAGCCGACCTCGACACCTCGCTCTTTGGCATAGGCGGCGATCTTGTTGGCGTAGGCGAGGTTGTCGTCGCTGATATTCAAGGTATTGAATCCGCTGCCAAACGACATGATCGCCATCTCGAAGCCGACCTCCGCGCACTGGTCGAGCGCGCGTTGGACCGTGTTCCAGTCGGCGGAACGCACGTGCAGCATCAACGGATTCTCGGTGACCCAAGGGGTGAGCGTGCGGTACATGCGGCAAAGCGTCAGCGATTGTCGGTCTCGATCATAACTGTCATACGGCAGAATGAACGCCCGACACGAAACGAACTCTTCGCCCGGCGCGACTTCCTGAGCCGGTCCGTGCATCGGGCTGACCCGCAACAGGCAGGGGGTGATCCGCGCGTAGTTCACCTGCTGGCTGTACTTCGGATCTTTGTCCCAATGCACGACATGCGCGTTGGCAAACTCGGGCGTGAACGAGCCGAAGGCGAAATCCGTCTCGACGTGGATATTCGGACGCGGATACCTCCCGGCCACGTCGGCCCGTTCTTGTGGCATGCGGAAATCCGGACAGACCAGCGACGCGGCCTCGACCACGGCCAGGATCTCGCTGGTGAACCGATCGACGGTAATCGGTTTGTCCGTGCCGTTGTCGACGGTGATCCATTTGCTCATGCACGGAATTCCGTCGTAAAGCTCGTAATGGACCGAGACGGAAATGTCTTGGCGGTCCGTGTCACTGTCGGCCTTGGCGGCCGATGGCTTATCCGACATCTCGTAGTCCATCCGCAGATAGACGCCCTCGGGCGGCCAGACGGCATCGGGCGCATGGGGGCGTACGCGTTTCCAGGCGAAACGTTCCTCGGGTTCTCCGACCTCGAAGCCGGTAAACTTCAGCGCCTTCGGATCGGCTTTGAGCGCATCGATCCACTCCGGCAGAATGAACGCCTGATTGGGCTGTCCCACCAGCCCGCCCACGTCGTAATGCACCCCGTCGATGGTCACCGCCGCCTCGGCGCGGACACCGCGCAGCAGGGCTTGGCCCGTCACCAGGTTATCGAAACCCACCGTCGCCGCGTTGGGCGCCAGCCGGAACGTGCGGCGGATCAGACCGTTGCCCAACACGATCTCGTCGGGCTTGCCCGTGCGATAGACGCCGGCCTTGTAGGGCGAGGCGTCGATGAGCCAGTCCGGCGCCGTAGCCGGGGCCGGAGGAAGTTTCGGCAGTTGGGCAATGTCGGCGGCCTGTACCGCGGCGACCAGTCCGATCAGCACGACGCTTGTCACTTGGATGGTTGTTTTCATTGGTTCCTTGCTTGCTCGGTTATGGTTCACACCTGCTGTCTATTGTTCAAAGGCCGCCACCTCGACCAGATGCCGTCCGGTATTGGCGGAGTGGTGGGGCTGCGCAATACGAATGTAGCGGACCGGGCGCGACTCGAAGCGGCATGTGTAGCCTTCCGCGGTGGACACAGCCTGGTTCTCTCGCCGGTCGGCGACCATCTGCCAAGTCTTGCCGTCGAGCGATGTCTCGACCGTGAAACCGTAATAGCGCTTGTCGCCATGGTAACCGATTACCACGACCCGGCCCACCGTTGTGGGATTTTCCAAGTCCACCTGCCACCAGGGCACCGGATCGTTCAACTGTCGGACGTCGGTGGCCCAGTGGCGGCCGGGGTCGCTGGCATAGCCGTCGGCAGCCTGTCTGGCCGGACACCCGGGCAGCGAACTGGAACACGTGACCGGCTTGCCGGTGGTCAGGCTCACGGCGTCTGGCTCGGCCCAAAGGGGAGGCGGATCGGACTTCTCATACAGAGCCACGACCGCGGGAAAATCCCATCGCTTCTTCTGATTCGATCGGACGACAACTTCGCCCCTGTCAAGTGTCCCGAGCAAAGGCCTTGATTGCGGTAGGTGCAGCACGATACGCCCCGGTGGATTTCGCCGCGGCAAGTCCAGTTCCAGTTCGACGCCGTCCTTCTTGCCGCGCACGATCATGCCCATCATGCCGAAGTGGGTCGGTGCCCGCTCGATGCGTATCTCCTGTCCTTCGTCGAGCCACCAATCGGGAACCGCGCTGAGCAAGTGCAGCTCGTTCTCCGCTTCGTGAACGAGCATGTGCCGCAACAAGAAAACGTAGTTGCAGGCTCCCGTGACGTGCGGAATGGTATTCGACCAGGCGGTCCTTGTCTTGTAGTAGATCCCTTCTGGAAAGGCGTTGGCGGCCGTGGTGTGCACCAGATACCAGTAGAAATCCTCAACGACCTGTTCATGCCGGCCGCGGGCCAGATCGTTCATCACCGTGTACGCGCCCATGTAAGGGTGAATGGCGTCTTTACCTCCGCCCTTCCATTGGATCGTTCCTTCGATGAATCCGCCGGCGAAGTCCTCGCGCAGAAACCTGCTCTGCTCGGCGATGCGCGGATCATCGCGAGCAAACAGTTCGGTGGTCCACAGTGTCTCCGTGTTGCCCCAGTGCGTGCCAGCCTCTTCCCAACTGGGCGGGAAGTAGTCCAGTCCGGCTTTCTCCAGAGCCCCGTCGATGGCGGCCCGATAACTCTCGGCCTCCTCGCGTAGTTCCTCTGCCTCATCGTCCCTGCGGAGGATACGGGCGGCGTCGGCCGTGCATCGTACTCCCCTGAGGTTCCAGAGGTCGTACCCGACAATGTGATGCTTTCCGTCCCACAGGCACTCTCCATCCGCGGGAGCGCTGGGAAGCACGCCGGCATAAGGCGAATCGTTCGGTTCGACGCGCCGGGCCTTCATCGTCCAGCGAGCGGCGCGCAACATGTTCGGATAGACTCGGGCGAGGAACGCCCGGTCGCCGGTGATCTTGTAGAACTGCCACAGCATCCATTGGGTCTGGCCGTTGGCGTCGAACTGGCCACCCTGATTCCCCCCGCCGGCGAATCGCCCGTCCGTCTGTTGACGCTGAAGAAAGTACTTCACCGCGTTGCGCGCCATCTCGATATGTCCGGCTTCCTCGAGGGCGAGCAACTGGTTGGCCGCATCGCGGAGATAGAATTGATCGTAAAACCCTTCCCCGCCGCGCATCTGCCCATGGTCGCTGGCAATCAACTGGCAGACGTGCGCCGCGCGGGCCGCGTCGGTCGCCTTTCGGCAGGGCACTTCAATGTGTGCGATCGAGTTCATCATCGCCCGCCAGTAATTGATCGTTCGCTCAAGCCAGAGGGCGTGGTCCTCCTTGTCCAGCGAAGCCGAGTCGGGAATCGGGAAAAACGCAAAACGCGCCGCGCCGACAACCGTACCGCCGGCGGGCAACATCTCCGTCAGCGAATAACTGCCGTGCAGCGATTTGTCGACCGCCGGCTCCTTCGGCGATTCAGGCCCTCGGGGGTGTCTGTAGGCGGGATCCAAGGCGATCCGCACCTTGGCCTCGGCCGGTCCGGCAGAGGTGTTGGTCACTTGGCAGCGGATCCAGACAACAAAGTTCTCGCCGTCGGTTGGCCAGTCAAAGGCCTTGTGCCAGTCCTTGACCGTGGGCAGGGGCGTAGCCCAATAGGTGAACTCATAATGCACTGGACCGTCGTCCGCAGCGACCACCATGATGGGCATCCAGCCATCCTGTGCAAACTTGTCGTGCTGGCGCCCCAGCGCCATCAACCGGTTGCCGAAGCAAACCTGCACGGCGACGTCCGGCCCGGCGAGCATGATGCGATTGTCCGGCATCACCCGCGCTCCGCGCTGGTAATCCTTCAGCCCGATCACGTTCCAGTTGTTGCGGAAATAGTCGAAGGACAGGGCCTCCGACGAAACGTCCCGGGGCGGTTCACCGGCAAGCAATTCACCGCCAAACAGCCCGGTCGCGGCCAGCAACCAGATCCCGAGAATCGAACGTTCTGAACATCGCATGGGCGTTCCTTGGTAGGGTTTTCCCGAATGTCGAGAACTTTGAGTCTGAACGGCCGGGTCGGGCGTGTCAAGCGATTCACGGCCCGAGTTCGACGACGTCGCCGGGGCGAAGCGGCAGAGAGAACACGCCGGCGGCCTCGGATCGAATCTCGGCAGGCTTCCCGTTAAGTTTCGCCTCGACCCGCGGCCATGGCGAGAGGAACCGAAAATCGCCGTCGAAACGGGCCTGCACGCGGATCGACTCCACGCGGCCGCCGGTCCGCACGGCCGACACCTCGAACCCACCTTCGGCGAGCAGACGCTCGAAGCGGGCGTCCTTGTCACCGGGCCAGGCCGGAAAAACGCGCACGATTCCGCCGGTGCTTTGCATCAACATCTCGCTGACGATGCCCGCGGCCGCGACTTGTTCGGAATAGTTGCCGCGGGTGTCGCCGAGGAGTTGCAGAAAACCGCTGGGCATCTGCCGCTGTTTGAAGATGCGAGTGATCCACTCGTGGGTTCCCGGCATGCTCAACCGCGCACGGGCTCCGGCCAGGATCATCGTCGAGTTGTAGCCGGTCCAGGAGATCGTCTTGATGGTGTCGGCAAAGCGTTTCTTCTCGGCTTCCGGCGACCACCATGTGACCTCGCCGACCGGAAAGACCGGCAACACGGGCACGGCCACGTTGAAGCGGATCTTGCCGCCGCCGCGAACATCGCTGACGATCGGCGGGTCGCTATCCGGAACCAGCGGGTAATCCGGGACCAGCGCCAGCGCCGCTTTCCACTGCTCGACCAACGGGCCGTCACACCCCAGCGTCGTGGCACCCTGGATCGCCGCCTTGAGCGTGAATCGGGTCCAGGCGATATCGCAGGGCGTGTCGTTTTCGCCAAACCCGCGATGCTCGGGACTGTACGTCGGGCCGTAGATCGCCTTGCCCGTCGGCGTTTGCTCGCACTGCCGGAGAAACTCGGCATAAAAGATCGCCATCTCCCGAACCAACGGATAGGCGTCGGTTTCGAGGTAGCTGCTGTCGGGATGATAGAGATAGGCTAACCAGACGTTGTGTGCCTGCCAGCCGTTTGCCCCCGGCACGTAAGTCCACGGCATGGAGAAATTCATGTGCCGGTTTTTCGACTTGCAGGCGGCCGGGTCGTTGACCTGGTGCACGAAGTGGTTGACCGGATAAAAGGCGCCGCCCAGTCCGTACGTCTCCCGGGCGAACCACTTTCCGCGCGGCAGATAGTCGACCATGAAGCGGTTGTAAGGCTCGGCCAGATCGGCATGGTTGGTGGCAAACGCCCCCCAGAAGCACTGCTCGAAGTTGTAATCGGTTGTGGCGACCCCGTGCCATGGCATGACGTCCGTCGCGCAGCCCATGAACAGGCCGATCGGCGGCACGCCCGGCTTGCTGAAGCAGCGGAGGAAATAAAGGTTCCGATACCAGACGGCCTCCAGATACGGGTCGTCCATCGCAACGCCCGAGCGAGACCAGAACGCTTGCCAAGCCGCCTCGTGTGCGGCGACCTGTGTCTTGGCATCCTCGGCCAGTGTGTCACGGGCCAGTTGCACGGCCGCGTCGATCGGGTTGTCGGCTTCGAGCGAAGTAACAACGGCCACCGCATGTCGCGAATCTTCGGCGGCCAGTGCCAAGGCAAACGACATTCCCGGCCAATCGACGTCGCCGGGCACCTCGGTCAGGATCCACTCGATGTCATTTCGGACGCCGCGTTTCGAGGCGGGAAGGAACCCGGCGGCGCAAGGCGTGAGTGATACCGTGCCGGCACTCTCGAAAACCGCCACATTGCGCCCGGCAAGCACCCGGCCGGTCACCTTCACGCCGTCGGCATCGATGACGGTTCCAACCGCCCGGGCCAGATCGAGCCGGGACTGAAAGACGGTCGTTGTGCCGGCGCCGGCGAGCGACTGCGTTTTCCCGTCAGTCGCGACCGAATGCAGGCGAATCTCGGCCGACTTGCCGTCGTCGGTCCAGATATAGAGATCGATCCGCTGGAGTTTCGATCCGGCGGGAATCTCGAACGTCACCTCGGTCGGCTCTCGAGCTGCCGGCTGCCAGCCCGAGTTGACATCGGTTCCGGGGAAATGCAGATACCATTTGGCGTTCGCGCTGCCGGAGAGTTTCGCCGCCACCCGCTTTACCGGCGCGACAGTCTTGGGCGCAAAACCCCATCCGGCGCTGTTTCCGGCGTCTCCCTTGATCGTGGCAATCGCCATCTTGCCGGTCTTATCGTAATCGATGGTCGACTGGCCCTCTTGTCGCACCGTACTCCAGGATGGCGGGCCTTCACCGGCGACATCGGAAAACTCGACGTGGCCACAGATCAATGGGCAGGGATATGGCTTCTGCCAGGAAGGCGGATAACCGATGTTGTTCCACTTGCGGTTCTTGATGTCGACGCGAAAGAGCTCGGGGTCCTTGGCCGTGTCGAGCCGCCCGTCGCAGGCATCGTTCTTCGTGATCGAGAACCGCAACCGGCCCCCGTGAACCCAGAGAATGCCGTTGAGATCGCCGTTGCCCAGGATTATCGCGCCGGGGATCTCGGCGGCCATCGGCGCTTGCACTACGGCGGCCGCCTCCAAAGCAGTCGGAAAGGGAATATCCCGATCTCCGGCCATGGCGACGGAAACGCAGGTTATCAGCCCTGCGAGGAGCGTTGCCAAGCGTGTGTGAA
>CAYUIQ010000333.1:0-7609 GCA_964444795.1 uncultured Planctomycetaceae bacterium | reverse complement strand
TGCAAGCAAGCAGTGGCACACACTCCGGCAAAGTCCCCCCCTTTTCACCAGGAGAAGCTTCGATGCATTGCACGCGATTACACCGGTTGGCCGTAGCGGTGGCCGTTTTGGTTGGCTTGTCGTTTTCCACAGGCACGGCCGCGGAGCCGAAGGCCAATACGGCGATTCAGCCGGTGCCTCGCGGCGGCGGTTGGATGGCCCGCCACGAGAGCTTCAACGCCCGGGTGAAGAAAGGAAACGTCGACCTGTTGATGATCGGCGACTCGATTACCCACGGCTGGGAAGGATCCGGGCGCGAGGTGTGGGCGAAGTATTACGGCGATCGCAACGCGGTGAACCTGGGCATCGGCGGCGACCGCACGCAACACGTGCTCTGGCGGCTGGAAAACGGCAACATCGACGGTATCTCGCCCAAGCTGGCCGTGCTGATGATCGGTACCAACAACTGCGGCAGCAACACGCCGGAGGAAATTGCCGAGGGCGTCGAGGCGATCGTTAAGAAACTCCGCGCGGAATTGCCGAAGATGAAAGTCCTCATTCTGGCCATCTTCCCCCGCGGCGAGAACGACGCCCACGGTGGCCGGCAGGTGAACATGAAGGCCAATAAGCTGATGGCCAAACTGGCCGACGGCCAGATGGTCCACTTCCTCGACATCAACGGCGCGTTTCTCACGGACGATCGTATTCTAACCCGCGAGATCATGCCCGACCTCTTGCACCCGCGCGAAAAGGGCTACGGTATATGGGCCGAAGCCATGGAGCCGACCGTGGCGAAGCTGATGGGCGAGAAGTAGAGCCGACCCACCATGGCAGATACAAACAATTCACACCAATCGGAATCATCTCGCCCCGAGGTGAGATCGGTTGGGCTGAAGGGATTGTAGAGAAGCGGCGCCCCGTCGAGCGGCCGGAAGGCGAAAACGTGTTAGCCCCGTCGCCTGCGACGGGAGAAATGGGGCAAACGTTCGACATGGCTCCTCCCGTCGCAGGCGACGGGGCTAACAAAACGTGCCCAGCGCGCACAAAAAGGGACGACAGCCTTCACCACCGTCCCTTGAATTCGCGTTTGAATTACGGAACAATCGCCCCGGTCGCCACTACCCTTTCGCCTTGAGCGACGCTTGCGCGGCGGCCAGTCGGGCGATGGGGATGCGCACGATCGTGCCGTCCTTTTCTTTTTGGACGCTTGCATGGCAATAAATGCCCCAGAGATGCCAACGGAATCAGTAACAGCCGTCGTAAGCCCCTTGTTTTCACGGTTCGGCCATAGGAACCCATATCCGGTGCCGCCCGTATCCGGGGCCCGCATCCCAGCCCCATCGGCTACCGCCGCCGGGTTCTCTCGTTGGCCCGTAGCCACTCCCGCCCCAGTGCTTGACACTGCCCGCCGGTTCGCCCAGAATTGACGTCAAGAGGCTCCACGTTCCCCGCACGCCGCACGCCGCACGCTCAGGAGGGAATCCAATGGCATCTCGGGTAGTCTTGGGCACCATCGCTGCCGTGGTGTTGGTTCTGTGTGTTGGGGGGTGTTCGTCGGATAGTGGCAACACGGAGCCGTCCACGTCGGCTTCTCCGGAATCGGCTAGCCAGGCCAGTCCTGAACGTACACCCTCGACTCCCTCGGAGAAGGAGATCACCTCATCTCAGCCAGATCCCCCGCACACTCCCAGCAGCCCCTCGCCACCCTCTGAGTTGGAGAACGAGATCACCATCGACCTTGGCGACGGCGTGACGATGAAGATGGTGCTGATTCCGGCCGGGGAGTTCAAGATGGGCTCGCCCGATTCGGACTCATCACCCTACATCCGGGAAAAGCCACAGCACCGCGTTCGGATCACCAAACCGTTCTATCTCGGCACGACCGAGGTGACGCAAGGGCAGTATGAGAAGGTGATGGGAAGTAACCCGAGCCGTTTCAAGGAGTCGGGCCCCGATGCGCCCGTGGAGAACGTGACATGGATTGATGCCCACGAGTTTTGCCGGAAGCTGCCAGACTTAGCGGAGGAGAAAAAGGCTGGCTGGCGTTATCGGCTGCCGACGGAAGCCCAGTGGGAGTACGCCTGCCGCGCTGGCAGCGAAGCGAAGTACTGCTATGGCGACGACGCATCGCGACTTGGTGATTACGCATGGCACAAGGATAACTCCGCCTTCAAGACGCACCAGGTGGGCCAGAAGAAGCCGAACGCCTGGGGTTTATACGACATGCACGGAAACGTGTGGGAGTGGTGCGAGGACTGGTACGGCGAGGATTACTACGAGAGTTCTCCAGCGGTCGATCCTACGGGGCCTTCTACGGGGCCGGACCGCGTGTATCGCGGCGGCGGTTGGTTTCTCGTTACGGAGACCTGCCGGTCGGCGTTTCGGGTTAGCACTCCGCCGGACGGCCGGCACTTCGGCCTCGGCTTCCGCGTGGTCCTAGTTCCGGCGGAGTAAGCATGCCGCCGGGCTCGCCATGCCCGGCGGTTTTCGTTTTGAGTTGCCAAAGATCTGACCGCTTTGGGAGGCAGAAAACTAACGCCTCCGGTAACACTCCGATAAATCGCCTTGCCGGTTCGGCTCGACCATAGGATTCATGGTCCGCCGCCGAACGCCTCATCGGAGAAACCGGCTACCACCGCCGCGACGGCGAGTTGGCGAGGCTGAAGGGATTGTAGAAGCTCTGCCGTTGGTTCGTTACCGCGAAGCGGTAAAACAACAAAGCCCAGGGTCAGCGCGGGCACCGCGGCGCAGCCGTGGTCGGCCGCGCCACCCTGGGTTCAGGGTCGCGAACCGATTTGAACCCCAACGGGGTTCCACAAAGGCCACGCGTTGTACAACCCCTTCGCGGTTGATATGGTTTCGCACCGGCGCCACCCAGGGTGCGCTGCGCGACCCTGGGCTATGTTGTTTTGACCCCGTTGGGGTCAGGATAGCCGCCCAAGGCACCCTCCGATTGTGCGCGGAGTGAAGATCTACGGGATGCAACCTGTGGCTTTGGATCTTGATTCAGTGGTATATCTACCCACGGGCTTTGAGGCGTTGGACAAACTGCTCGGCGGCAAGGGACTCCGGCGAGGATCGACGATCCTTCTCCGCGGCGGACCAGGCACGGGCAAGACAACGCTGGCCTTGCAGATCAGTAGATCGGCCCTGGTCGACGCGAAGCATTCGATTCTATACGTGATGTTCGAGGAGCCCGGGCCAAGTTCCCTGGAGGAAATAACGCAGACCTATTGGGGGACGAATCTGGAGACGTACTTCGCCGGTCCGGCGGATCGAAGATCCGTCTTCAACGCGGTAACCTACCTCGATCGGGCCGCGAAGGAAATCGCTGAACGGGAGTTTGTTCGCCAGGCGTCGGAGTTCTACAAGAGCGACGCTGCTGATCCACGGTTAGGCGCTGCGGATGGTCGACCCAACTTTTTCGCCGTAAGAAGTCGCAAGCAAATAACTGGAAGACGGCCCCGGTCCCGAAACGCATTGCCGTACGGCCTGTCCTTTTCTCTCTTCTCTTTCTCTCTGGATGCCGCCCTTTTCCGTTCGATCACCCCTGATCGTCGGCAATCGCTGACCAAAGCGCCTGGCGGATTTGTTGTAGTCGTAGCGGGTCGACGATCTTCTCGCCTTGTTGGTCGGTTACGTAGAAGACGTCGACGACCTGATCCGGGTAGGTGGTGATTTTTGCCCGCGATACGGAGAGCCCCAACACGAAGAGCGCCGAACTGATCGCGTGGAGCAATCCGGGCCGGTCGGGCGTGAAGACGTCGAGGATCGTGCATTGGCCCGAGGTGTTATTGTCGACGTGGACGTGGACACGGGCCGTGCTCACCGCCGGTCCTTCCGGAACACCGACACGCCGCGTCGGACGAAACGACGGACGCGCCCGTTCCTCTCCCCGTAGCGAACGCGAAAGGGCCTTTTCGATTTCCGCCAGACGCGCGCTCGACGGCCCGCCGGGTGTGTCCGGATCGCGCACCAGAAAGCGATCCAGCACGAGCCCGTCGTCCAGCGTGTTGATGCCCGCCGAGAGGATCTCCAACCGTTCTTCGGTCAGTGCCCCGACCAGCCGGTGAAACACGCCCGGCACGACCTCCTCGGTCGTTCCCACGTCGCATTGGATCGTCTCGGTCGCCGGAAAATAGCGCGCGCGGGCCACCACGTCGCCAGGCTCCAACCGATGGTCCAGGTGCAGTTCGTCGGCGATCCGCCGCGTCTGCTCCTCGATCGTCACCGCCGCGCTCTCGCCGGCCAGACACTGCATGGTGCGATCGTACAGATCGGCCAGCACTTCCGCTTTCCAGCCGGTCCACACACCGGGCCCTACCGCCGTCAGATCGGCGACGCTGGTGACCAGCAACATCTTCAACCGCTCGAGCGATCCCACTTCGACGGCGAATCGGACAATCAATTGCTCGTCGCTCGTGTCGCGGCGAAAGGCCAGTTGGTTCATCACCATGTGGCTGCCGACCAGGAACGTCAGCGCAAGGGTCTCCTCGTCGTCCAGTTGCAGCCGGGCCGCCGTACGCCGCGCGATGTCTTCGCCGACGATGCGGTGATCCTCCGGGTATCCCTTGCCCAGATCGTGGATCAACAGGGCCAGATGGAGCAAGTCCTTTCGGCGAATCTGGCGGTAGACCTCTCCCAGCAGAGTCGGATTGGTCTGCAACGCCGCGGCACATTCCACCGCCCGAAGACAATGCTCGTCGACCGTGTACTTGTGATACTGATTGAACTGCAACAGTCCGCGGGCATGCGCGAAATCGGGGATCATCCGTTCCAGCAGCCCGACGTCGCGCAGCCCGCGCAGCATCTCACCCGGGCGTGACGGACCAGCCAGCAACGAGCGGAAATGGCCGATCGCCTCGGGCGTGATGTCCGTGCTTACTTGCGGAGCGTGTCGCCGAATGGCGGCCCAGGTGTCCGGCGCCACGGGCCGGTCGAGCAAGTTGGCCAGATCGACCACCTGCAAGATGCTTGCCAGGTTACCGCCAATCCGGCGGCGACCTCGGCGCGTGGCTTCCACACCCGCGCCGCAAACGCGCAGGTCGCGCTCCACGCGATGCCCCAGCGCGGACCCGAAAAATCGCTTCACTCGACCCGGAGCCCGAGCCTGGGCGACGAACCGATCGACGATCCCGGCGGTTTGTCCCGTGTGGCGAAAGTAATCGCGCATGAACCGTTCGACGGGCAACATGCCGGTGGCGGCCGGGTATCCCCAAGCGGCAGCGATGCGAAGTTGCTCGGCCCGATCGAGCAGATCGGAGGCCCTGCCGGCGTGGAAGTGTATCTCGTTGCGCAATCGCAAGAGGAACTCGGCGGCCGCTTCGATCACCCGGCAATCTTCCTCGGCCAGCGCGCCGCGGCGGCCCAGTTCCCCCAGATCGGTCGTCCCGTGGCGGAGTTCGGCAATCCAACGGAGTAGTTGGACGTCGCGCAACCCGCCGGGCGATCGCTTGACGTTGGGTTCCAGGAGGAATACCGTCTGACCGTATTTCGCCCGTTCCCGCAGCCTCGCGTTCTCGACCTTTTCGATCAGCGACGGGCCTCTCCGCCGCGCTGCTTGGCGGAAACGGTATGTGAATCGCTCGAAGAGATCGGTGTTGCCGGTCAACCGCCGGGCGTCGATCAAGGAAGTGCAAATGACCGGGTCGCGGCAAGCCAGCCGGCAGGCGGCCCGCGGCGTGCGAACGCTGTGACCGAGCGTCAACCCGGTGTCGAACACGTCGCGCATCCACCGCCGAGCCAGGGGGACCACCTCCGCGGCCACCGAGGGCGCGTGCAGCAGCATCAAATCGACGTCGGAGTAGGGCGCGATTTCGCGACGCCCGTCGGCCCCCAGGGCGACCAGCGCGGCGCGCCCCTCCAAGGCCGAGCGTTCGTTTTCACTCGTCTCGGCCAAGGCCGCCTCGAACAGATCGGTCAACACTTCGTCGCGCAGGGCCGTGACGGCGGCACACAGATCTCTTCCCCCGCGGGCCGCATCGTGTCGCTTCCGGAACTGCTGTAGACTTCGTTCCAGCCGCTGCCTGGCATTCGATACATGGGAGGCAATGGAACACATCCGGCCGGCTACAGCGCCTCCTCGCCTGTTTCGCCGGTGCGGATCCGCACCGTTTCCGCCAGATCGGAGACAAAGATCTTCCCGTCGCCCACCTGGCCCGTCTGTGCCGAGCGGACAATCGTCTCCAGCAGCTTCGGCACCTCGGCTTCGGCGATGGCGATCTCGATTTTCAGTTTGGGTACGAGGTCGACCGAGTATTCGGTCCCCCGATACATTTCGGTATGTCCCTTCTGGCGGCCGAAACCTCGCACCTCAGTCACGGTCATTCCCTGGACGCCTTGTTCGCTCAACGCGCTCTTGACATCCTCAAGCTTGAAGTGGCGAATGATGGCTTCCACTTTCTTCATCGATCGTCTCCTTGGTTTTACGTCGTGCGCCGGGCGGCTATATGAAGATATACCCTTCTTCGCCGTGTTGGCTCAAGTCGAGCCCCTGAATTTCTTCCTCTTGGGCAACCCGAAGGCCCATCGTCGCGTCGAGCATCTTCAACAAGACGAACGTCACGCCGATGGCCAGCACCCAGGTGAAGGCCGTGGCGAGGATCTGGCCGGTCAAGGCCGAACCACCCTCCAGCAACCCGAGCGGCCGGTCACCTCCGGCGACGTGTCGCGTGGCGAATACGCCGGTCAGCAGGGCGCCCAGGGTACCGCCCACGCCGTGAACGCCGAAGACGTCCAGCGAGTCGTCATAACCGAACCGTGATTTGATCGCGGTGCAGGCGTAGAAACACCCGACCCCACCGGCCAGCCCGATGAGGATCCCCGAGACCGGCTGCACGAATCCCGACCCGGGCGTGATGCAGACCAGACCGGCGACCACCCCGGAACACGTTCCCAAGACGGACGGTTTTCCGCGAGTGATCCATTCCATACTCGCCCAGGCGATTCCGCCGGCGGCGGCGGCGAAGTGGGTGGCCGCAAAAGCGCTGGCCGCCAGACCATTTGCCGCCCCGGCGCTGCCCGCGTTGAATCCGAACCAACCGACCCAGAGCATGGTCGCCCCGATGGCCGTGTAGGTCAGATTATGCGGCGGCATGGGATCGCTTCCATAGCCCAATCGTTTTCCAATCAGCAGGGCGCAGACCAATGCCGAGATGCCCGAGCTGATATGCACGACCGTGCCGCCGGCAAAATCCAGCGCGCCCAGCACCCCGTCGGCAAGAATCCCCCCGTCCCATACCATGTGGCACAAGGGACAATAGACCAACGTTCCCCAGAGCACCATGAACACGACCATCGTGCTGAATTTCATCCGTTCGGCAAACGCGCCAACAATCAGCGCGGGCGTGATGATGAAGAACATCCCCTGGAAGAGCATGTGCGTAAGCCGGGGGATCGATCCTTCGAGCGGAAAGACCACTTCGCCGTCGACCATGCGGCCCTGCACGTCGTTCATCAGCAGGAACTCGCCGTTGCCGAAGATCGGCCCCTCGCCGCCGAAGGAGAGCGAGTATCCGTAAACGGCCCAGATGACCGTCATCAATCCCATCAAGAAGACGCACTGCATCATCACGCCCAGCACGTTCTTCTTCCGTACCAGCCCGCAATAGAACAGGGCCAACCCCGGAGC
>CAYUIQ010000332.1:0-7763 GCA_964444795.1 uncultured Planctomycetaceae bacterium | reverse complement strand
GTCGACGACGAACTGGGGGCTCGCTGCGCTCGACCGCCAGGCACCCGATGCAAATTCGACATCTATTTCATGCACGATCAATATCGCTCGAACAAATCGTGGTCGGGCCAATCGGTCACCTGATCGTATGCTTTCCACATGCCACGGTCCACCTCGCCGAGGAACCCGTCACCGTCGGGCCGCGAGTTGAACAGCGCGGCCCAGACCATCCCGTGGTGTGTCCTGACCAGCAGCGTATTGGTGCCGGGCAGCCCGCCAGCGTGCGACCAGTTGGTTCCCGTCTTGTATCGGTGAACGGCCCATCCTAACCCGTAGTACGTCGGCCGATCTTTCGAAATACGCGGCATCGGATCGGCACCGATGCGGCGAAACGTCTCTTCCCGCATCAGAGCCGGCTTCCGGCTTCCGTCCAAGGCCGTTACGAAGCGGACCAGATCGACCGGCGAGGCCAGCCATCCGCCGTGGGCGTCCATCGCCTCGATGTAGAATCGACCGTACGGGGCCGGTGTCTTGTCCTTATCCTGGGGAAAGATCGAATCGACCGGCGCGCTTCCCGGCGGGCTGTAATAGCGAACTTCCTCGGGCAGGAGATCCTCGCGGCGGGTCCGCGCCAGCCGCATTCGCGTCACGCCGGCCGGCTTCAGTACCAGTTCCTTGACGGCCTCGTCGTACGGCTTGCCCGAGGCTTCTTCGATGATACGCCCTAGCAGGCAGTAGCCAAAATTGGAATAGGCATACTCGGTATCGGGGTCGAAATCCAACGGCCGGCCGAGCATGAAGCGGATGATGCCGGCCTGGTCCGGTGGCGTCAATTGGCCGAGCGCTTCGGCGACCTTCCGCGAGTTGGTCATCGGGTCCAGCGACACCGAGCGGTTGAATCCGGCCGTGTGTTGCAGGAGGTTACGAACGGTGATTTCCTTGAATCGAAGGTCCATGGACTGGCTGTCGGGCGGTTCGCATCTCGGCAGCAGATCGAGCGCCTTGGCGTCCAGATCGATCTGTTCCCGCTCAACCAGAGCCAAGATCGTCGCCGCGGTAATCGGTTTGGAGACACTGGCGATGCGAAACAGCGCGTCAGGCTGTACCGGTCGCTGGGTCTCCACCTCGGCCAGCCCGTATCCGCGAGCCAGTAGCAGCCGCCCGTCCTTGGCCACCGCGACCGCTCCGCCGGGAATCTCCCATTTCTTCATCAACTCGCCGATGATTCGGTCGTAAGAAGCCATCCCCGGCACGGGCGTTCCGGTCATGGAAAAACTCTCGGCGGGTGTCGGTTTGTCGGCTGGCAAGGCTTCCCCCGGTACGGCCGCGGCAAACGCGGTCAGGACAGCGAGCCAAAGCCGGCGGATTCCCCATCCCCATTGTGAAACGGAAGACATTACCACTTGGAAACCTCATCCAGCAGGTTGATATACTCAAAGGCCATGCGGAAAATCAGGGTGATGATGATCGTGGCGACGATAATCCACACACCCCAACCGGCCATCCGCGTAAGTGTGGCCAATGCCACTTGGGCCCGGTCGTCGTACTGGCGGCTAAGCAAGCCCATCGACTCGGCCAGTTTGCCCGACTGCTCGCCCACGGCCAGCGAGTCGAGAAACTCGCTGGGATAAACGCGCGTCGAGGAGAAGGCCACGTAGATCGGTTCGCCCATCTTGAGCGTTGCGTCGATCGCGTCGGCCGTGTCGGTGTATCGGGCGCTGCGCGTACTCTGCAAACTGAGCCGCACCCCACGGCGGACGTCCATGCCCGTGCTCATCGTCAAGTGCAACGACCAGGCCAATCGGGCCAGCGCCAGGGTGCGCAGCGCGCCGCCCAAGACGGGCAGCCGCAAGACAAACCGTTGCAGCGGCGCGGTCCAGAAGACGCCGCTTGCGGTGAGGCGAATGAGCAACCACACGCCTAATCCCACGCTACCCACGCCGATGCTGTAGATGAGCAACCCCCGGTCGCCGTAGAGTCCGATTCCCAAGGGGTCGAACGAGAGATCGCCGGGGCCCCCCCGGGGCAACATGCCAAGGACCCAGATCAACAGCCCGATGACGACCACGGCCAGGGCGAGTTGGCACATCGGCCAGGTGATGGCGGCCAGAAACCGGCGTCGCATCCGCACCCGCAGGTCGTAGTAGTCGGCCAACTGGGCGAAGATCCCGTCGAGGTGCCCGGTCTGTTCCCCCACGGCCACCAGTTCGCAGACCAACGGGGGGAAGAAACGGCCCGTCTCGGCCATCGCTTCATGCACGCTCTGGCCGCGGACGACCGCCGCGCTGATCGCGCCCAGCGGTGCCTTCTGCCGGCCGATCGCCCGATCGGCCTCGCGTGACCAAACGGTGCGCACCTCGATCCCCGCTTCCAGCGAGAGGGCCAGCCGGCGGCAGAGCCCGGCTAGGTTCTTGTTGTTGATCCGCGGTGAGCCGAACATAATTTGCCATGGCGGGTGGAGGGGAACATGCCCGTAGGGCTCATTCTATCCGCAAATGAGAAACTCGCCTATAATCTGGGTGTTGGAACTCTTTTTTGCTCAAGGAACCTAGACGCATGTCCGTACCCGATGAGTTCAGTCCCGCCCCCGAGTCACCCAAGCCACCGATGCCTCCTCTCCCGAAGCAGCCGGCTGCTCGCCCTGCGGCACCGAGCCATTTTCCGCGGCTTTTCTTGGTGATGATTGGTCTGGTCGTCCTCTTCTCGCTTCCTTATTTGGCTCGGGAAATCGCCTATGCGATCACCCACGGTCAGCAGCAGGCCGAATCCGACGTCGCCCGCGAGCACCTCAACACGGTTCTGGCCAAGTATCCCGAGACCGCCGGTGTCTATCGGTGGATGGCCCAACGCGTGGCGCCGAGCGTGGTGGGGATCGAAACCACCCGAACGGTCGACGGAGTGGCCGATGAATGGACGCATCGCTTTCGAGCCCATCCCCGATATCAATCTTCCGGTGAGGGATCGGGCGTCATCGTCGATGGGAAGGGGTACATCATCACCAATTTCCACGTCATCAACGAAGCCGACACGGTGGTCGTCAAGCTAAGCGACGGACGCACGATCGAAGATGTTCGCATCGTCGGGTCCGATCCGCTGACCGATCTGGCCGTGCTGAAAATCGAGGCCGGCAATCTGATCGCCGCCACCTGGGGCAGCAGCGACGAACTGAAAGTGGGCGACCCCGTGGTGGCGATCGGCAGTCCCTTCGGGCTGACCCAGACGGTGACCGCCGGCATCCTCAGCGCCAAGGAGCGCAGCGGCGTGGTCCGAAGCATCGCCTTCCAGGATTACCTGCAGACCGACGCGGCGGTCAATCCCGGCAACAGCGGCGGCGCGCTGGTCAATCTGCGCGGCGAGTTGGTGGGGATCAACGCGGCGATCATCGGGCAGTCATTCCAGGGGGTAAGCTTCGCCATTCCCAGCAAGTTGGCCAAGGATATCTACGATCGTCTCTTGACCGAGGGAAGCCCGCCCCGCGGCTGGCTCGGCGTGCAGATGCAGGAGTTGACCAACCGGTTGGCCGAGCAGCTCGGCCTGGAAGACGCCCGGGGCGTGCTCGTGGTCGACGTCGTCCGCGGCTCACCGGCCGAAGCCGGCGGGATCGAGGTCGGCGACGTGATCGTGAGCTTCAACGGCGTGGAACTCGACGATCCGAACGACCTATTCTACGAGGTGTTGCGAGCCGAAGTCGGTTCGGAAGCCAAGGTCGAGCTGATCCGCGACGGCAAGAAACTCGAGCGATCGGTCACCATCGCCACGCGCCCGGAGAGTTTGCAGTAAGGAGTCATACCCCCTCCGTGGTGGAGTTGCGATTGACGCGCTTGACCGGTTTTGCGATGTGGGCTATAATCCGCCGGTTAACGTAATTGGGCTGCCACGGTGTGCTGGGGATTCTTCTCCCGGTGGTGGCAGCGGGCAAACGGAATTGCCGACCCGTGCTTTTGGATGCGAAATGGAATTCGCCCCTCTTGCCACCCGGGAGCCGATGGTGTCTGCCTTCTCGTCCCTAGACACCAAAGAGCTCGTCAAGCAGGCGACCGACATCGTCGAATTGGTCGGCAGCTACAATATCCAATTGCGCCGTGCCGGCCGTGCGTTCAAGGGCCTGTGTCCGTGGCACGACGATACCAGCCCAAGCCTCCAAGTCAATCCCGAGCGACAGTCGTTCAAGTGTTGGGTTTGCGATATCGGGGGCGATGTCTTCTCCTTCGTGATGAAAATGGAAGGGGTCGAATTTCCCGAGGCGATGGCCATGCTGGCCGACCGGGCGGGTGTCGAGCTAAAACCGACCGGCCGCCGCGCCGAGCCCGGTTCGGCTGCCGACAAGCGGACCCTCTTTCGAGCCATGGCCTGGGCCGAAGAACAGTTTCACCAGTG
Organism: uncultured Planctomycetaceae bacterium; assembly: GCA_964444795.1. Taxonomy (GTDB): domain Bacteria; phylum Planctomycetota; class Planctomycetia; order Pirellulales; family Thermoguttaceae; genus JABMRP01. The sequence continues at coordinate 3,407 of CAYUIQ010000332.1, read as the reverse complement.
CCTTCTGCAATCCCCCGATGCCCAGCCCGCGCGAAACTACTTGAGCCAGCGGAGTATCGGCCAGGAGAGCATCGAGAAATTCCACCTCGGCTTCGCGCCGGATCACTGGGATTGGATCGTCAAGCGAGCCCGGAACACGGAATTCAGCGCGAAGATTCTCGAAGCGATCGGTCTGGTCGCTCCGCGCGAATCGGGCGGGTTTTACGACCGTTTCAAAGGGCGCGTGCTGTTTTCGATTCGTGATGCTCAGGGCCGGCCCGTGGGTCTTGGCGGTCGAGTGCTGCCCGAGTTGCCTACCACGAGTCCCGCAAAATACATCAACTCCCCGGAGACACTGCTCTTCTCCAAGAGCCGCCTGCTCTACGGGCTGGATACGGCCAAGGACCCGATGCGCAAAAGCAAGCGGGCCCTGGTAATGGAAGGCTACACCGATTGCATCGTCGCCCATCAGTACGGATTCGGCGATGCCGTGGCCGTGTTGGGAACCGCCCTGGGCGACCGCCATATCCAAACGCTCCGCCGATTCGCCGACCGCATCGTGTTGGTGCTCGACGGCGACGAAGCGGGCCAGCGCCGGGCCAACGAGGTGCTCGAACTGTTCATTGCCCAGCAGGCCGATCTGCGCATCGTCACGCTACCCTCGGGCATGGACCCCTGCGATTATCTGCAAAACGAAGGGGCCGATGCCTTCTCCAACCTTTTGGAGAACAACGCGGTCGACGCCCTGGAACACGCCTTCCGCGTGGAGACCGGCGGCGTCGATCTGCACAACGACCTGCACGGCGCCAATGCGGCACTGGAACGATTGCTGACGGTGATCGCCAAGGCGCCCCGATTGACTCATGCCACGACCACGCAGCATCGCAACCGGGAATGGAGCATCCTGAGCACGCTGGCGCAAAAATTTCGGGTACCCGAAGAGAACGTCCGCGATCGGATTGCCGAACTGCGGCGGCGCCCGATTCGGCGACCGGCCCCGGTGTCCATGCCGCCGGACTTCGATCCCAGTGGAATGATCGAATCGGACGAGGCTGTGGAGCGGCCCAGCGCCCCGATCGGCCCGTGGCAGCGAGAGTTCATCGAGGTTCTTCTCCTGCAACCCGGCCTGATGGCTCGGGTCGCTCCGGAGATTCGCCCCGAACAACTGCCGGCGGAACCTTGCCGGCGGATTTATGCGAAATGTTGTCGGCTGGCCGAGGAGGGCATCGAGCCCGATTTCGACCGGCTTATGCTGGAGTTTAACGATCCGACGATCCAAACCCTGTTGGTCGAGTTGGCCGAACAGGGACAGGCCAAGGCGGCTGCGGACCCAGCGGCGCTTATGGACCAATTGATCGCCGGATTTCATCATCGGGAGCAAGAACGGTCGCTTCCCGAGCAAGAGGCGGCGTTACGCGAATGCCGGCTGGACGATGGACAGGAATTGGATCTGCTGAACCAACTCGTCCAGCAACAGCGAAACCGACAGGGTATTTCCGATCCCAAGGACGGGTGAAGATGCCTTGCTCGGCATGATCGACTGCTCGGAGGCCTGCGCACCGCAGCGTGGCCACCCCACCCGCGGGGTGTACCCGAAACTCGATCCAGGTTTTCCCTTTGTCGGCGCCAGGAAGGCGCGGGAGGAATTTCGGTGGACCATTTCGATCAGGAATTGCGTGAACTGGTTACCACGGGCAAGACCCAAGGCTATCTGACCTACGACCAAGTCAACGAATATCTACCCGACGAGGACATCAGCCCCGACAAGCTCGACAACCTTCTCATCATGCTCGAGGAGTTGGGGATCGAATTGGTGGACGAGGTCCCGTTGCCGGTCGACGGCGACCGGCCGCTACGGCTCAAAGGACAGCCGGGCGACCTCATGCCCAAGCAGGAGGCGGCCGCCACGCCGGACTCCACCTCGCTGCCCGATCTGCCCGAGTTGAACAAGTGGAATAATGATCCGATTCGGATGTATCTCACTCAAATGGCCGAAACCCCCCTACTGGCAAGGGAGGAAGAGATCTCCCTGGCCAAGAAAATCGAGATCACTCGAAAACGTTTTCGCCGAACGGTAATGGGTTGCGACGCGGCCATGCGAGCGACGGTCCACATGCTGAAGAAGGTCCACAAGGGGACCCTGCCGTTCGACCGTACGATCAAGGTGTCACTGACCGAACGGCTGACCAAGGATCAGGTGCAGGCTCGAATGCCGCACAACCTCAAGACACTTGCCCATCTGCTGGAAGAAAACCATCGGGATTTCTCCCGGTTGATCAGCAAGGGGACCTCGCCCGAGATTCGCGAGGAAACGCGAAAACGGTTCCTCCGGCGACGCCGCAAGATGCTTACACTGGTCGAGGAACTCAGCCTTCGGACGCGACGTGTCCAGCCGATGATCCGCCAAATGCGGGAAATGTCGGAGCGAATGGACACCCTCCGTCGGCGGATTGGGGAGCTGGCCGGCTCTGTCGCCGCCAAGGACGAACGGGCCAACTGCCGCAAGGAACTGCGCGATCTGATGACCCTCTGCCAGGAGAGCCCCCGCAGTCTCCAAAGCCGATGCGAGCGAATCACCTCGCAGTATGAAGATTACGAGCAGGCCAAGCGGCTTCTCTCGGCCGGAAATCTCCGGCTGGTCGTCTCCATCGCCAAAAAATACCGCAATCGGGGATTGAGCTTCCTGGACCTGATCCAGGAGGGCAACACGGGCCTGATGCGGGCGGTCGACAAGTACGAATATCGCCGCGGATACAAGTTTTCGACGTACGCCACCTGGTGGATTCGGCAGGCCATCACCCGGGCCATTGCCGATCAGGCTAGGACCATACGCATCCCGGTGCATATGATTGACGTGCTCTCCAAGTTGCGCAATACTTCCAAGAGGCTCTTGCAGGAACTCGGACGAGAGCCGACAACAGAAGAGACGGCCCGTGCGGCCAACCTCTCGATGGACGAGACGCGGCGCGTGCTAAGCATCGGCCGGCACCCAGTAAGCCTTGACCGACCGGTCGGAGAAAGCGAAGATAGTTGTTTCGGAGAGTTTATTGAAGACAAGGGGGTCTGGAGCCCCTCCCGATCGGCCCACCATGAATTGCTCAAAAAGAGAATCGCTGGCCTGCTCAAGACGCTCACCTATCGCGAACGGGAGATTATCCGTTTGCGATACGGGCTGGGCGACGGCTACACATACACCTTGGAGGAGGTCGGCCGAATCTTCAAGGTCACCCGGGAGCGAGTCCGCCAGATCGAGGCGAAGGCGGTCCGCAAACTGCAACATCCCGTGCGGAGCCAACAGCTCGCCGGCTACATCCCGGAAGTCGCGAGTTGACAAGTGCGGTCAAGCCGCCGGTCGAAAGATCGGCGGCTTTTTTTATTCCTTGGGAAAAGGGGGACAGGTCCAATTTGCCGGAACGGCCCGGAGGGTG
>CAYUIQ010000331.1:0-7800 GCA_964444795.1 uncultured Planctomycetaceae bacterium | reverse complement strand
TGCCCGGCGATCCCTTTGAGATAACCGTCAACAACTTCCGTTACGTCCACGGCTATTCCACGGCTGGCGGCACGGATACAGCCAATCTTCACGGGACGGCCGGCCAGGAGACCGTGGTGGCCCGGCCGACCAATGCCAAGATCATCGGTGATGGACACTTCGGCCGGGCTTGGTACTTCGACGAAGTGATAGCCCACAGCGGCGGCGGTACCGACGTGGCCTACCTGTACGATTCGCCCGGCGACGATACGCTGGAGATCGACGACACGCACGGGTCGCTGGCCGGCGGTTTGCCCGGCGATCCCTTTGAGATAACCGTCAACAACTTCCGTTACGTCCACGGCTATTCCACGGCTGGCGGCACGGATACAGCCAATCTTCACGGGACGGCCGGCCAGGAGACCGTGGTGGCCCGGCCGACCAATGCCAAGATCATCGGTGATGGACACTTCGGCCGGGCTTGGTACTTCGACGAAGTGATAGCCCACAGCGGCGGCGGTACCGACGTGGCCTACCTGTACGATTCGCCCGGCGACGATACGCTGGAGATCGACGACACGCACGGGTCGCTGGCCGGCGGTTTGCCCGGTGATCCCTTCAAGATGACCGTCAACAACTTCCGTTACGTCCACGGCTATTCCACCGACGGCGGGACGGATACGGCCAAGCTCTATGGGACGGCTGGCAAGGAAACCGTGGTAACCCGGCCGACCGATGTCAAGATCATCGGTGTTGGGTACTTCGGCCGGGCTTGGTACTTCGAGCACGTGTTCGTCGAGGATGGCGGCGGCGACGACGTCGCTTTAGTGTACGACGCCGATCATCTGGAAATCGGAATGGTCCCGTTGCCCCTGTCGGGTCTCGGCAAGTACTACTGGCTTTGGGACCTGGAAAACTACACCGTGAAGAAGAACGGCACCACCGAACACTTCGACGCGGTCGACGCCGTCTACACGGCCTATTGGGATTGACGTTTGCCTGTCCTTCCTAAAAACTCCATCCGGACAGGATTCGATGCAGATGTCGCTGGCCCAGTACAATCACATGATCCAAACAGCCACGGCGAATACTGCCGACGACGCGTTCGCAGTAGGGATTCTGCCAAGGCGAATGCGGGGCGGTGGGGACTTCTTCGATACCCATGCCTTTGACGCGATTGACGAAATAGTCACCGTAGATTCCGTCGCGATCGCGAATGAGGAATCGCGGTGCTCCTTCGTACGGGAAGGCTTGGACAATCTGCTGGGCAGCCCATTCGGCATGAGGATTCGTGGTAATGTTAAAGTGGACGAGTTCTCGCCGATCGTGGCGCATCACGATGAAGACGTACAGGACGCGGAACGTGACGGTGGGAATCGTGAAGAAGTCGCAGGCGGCGATGTCCCCGACGTGATTATCCAGGAACGTCCGCCAGGTTTGAGAGGGCGGTTTGCGGGTGCGGACCATGTACTTGGCCACCGTCGCTTTGGCGACGTCGTGGCCCAGCAGGGCCAATTCGGACACGATCCGGGGCGCGCCCCAAGTTGGGTTCTCCCGGGACATACGTCGGATGAGGTCACGGATTTCGCGTTCGATTGGCGGGCGTCCGTTTTTGCCAGGCCTCGACTTCCATCGCCAATACAATCGAAAGCCCTGGCGATGCCAGCGGACGACGGTTTCAGGCTGGACGATTGCCAGCGCGGAGCGCCAGTTCGACCAGAGGCGGGAAAGCACAACCCAGAAGACGCGGTCGCGTGGGCGCAGTTTAGGGCGTTTGGCGGACCGGTTGAGGACGGCAACCTGCTGTCGCAAGGCCAGGTTCTCGAATGCCACTGTGGCACGGGTGAGGGTGAATGCCCGAAGAAATACCCAGATTGCCTTCAAAACGCCCATGCCGCTCCCTCGCTCACTGCCGAAACCGGGCATTTTAGCCGGGCAGTGGCTGCGTGGCAAATGACGTGAGTGCTTGACAGAAGGGGCGGACGGGATTATTGGCAGGGACAGGGGCTGAAACAGACGCCGCGAATGGACATGCCCGGCGCTGCGCATTTCTGCCCGAAGGACGGGCGAAAATACTGAGCTTATTCATGATGCCTATATGGGCCCACCGAAAGTCGCTGGGCTACTACCTCTCAGCTTTGCCGTGAATCTTTTCGGATCCAACGTTTCTCGGCGAGTTCTGCCGCTTGCTTTTCGGTTAGCATGCCGCGGTAGATGCGCACGTCGTCGATCGCACCGTGAAAATTGTTCGCCGGCTTGTCTTCCCAGCGATCCCACCCACCGATCCGGAAACCGTAGAGGTCCAGCGGAATCCCGACGCCAAGCGGTTGCTCACCGGCGGCCCGGCCGTCGACGTAGAACCTGGCTCGCCCGCCACAGCGGCCGTCGCACACCAGCACCAGGTGGTGCCAGTTGCCGTCGCCCAAGCTGTCTCGGCCTTTGCAGTGCGTCCAGTCCCAGTCGCTCGTGTTGACGGCCACGTTGGGAGTGCCGTCTGGCAGCAGACTGAAGTGTATCGCGCCGGACTGGCCGCCGTGGCAGAACAGGAGTGGATTCCAGCGGCTTTTCAGCGAGTCGGATCGAACCCAGAGGGCCACCGACAGGGCCTCGTGTTTCCCCAGGTCGCCGACCTCGATGTAGTCCTTGCCGTCGAAGTGTCGCGCACCGCTTTCGTCGTGCGCTTTGGCCACGGTCGTGCCAACAACCTTGGTCTTGTGGCCATGGTTGGAGGCGTCGGTCGCGGCGCCCGGCGTCGCCTCGTCCAGCGGCCACCAGGCAAGAAGTTGGGCGGGCAATGGCTCCGGTTTTGGCGGAACGGGAAACTCGGGCCGGATCCCGCACGCGGAATCCAGCGTGGGCACGGGGCGGAAGTCTGCTTGACCTCGATACCGCAGGTGGCGCCGTCCGTAGTACGAGCCGTAATACGGGGCACCGGAGTCGATCCAGGTTACGAGTTTGATCCACTCCTCCTTCGAAAGTTTCGCGTCGTAATGGTCCGCCTTGAGTACGTCGACGAGTTTGCTGCGGTGCGAACCGTGCGAGTACGGCCCGGTGGCCTCGGCGTTTTCCATCGCATAGGTAAGACCGCCCCATTCCCGTATCGTGTCGACCAGGCCGGCCTGGAGGATGTTTTCATAGGACCGGCAGAATATCGCGGTGAGCTCGCCGCGCAGATCGGGTGTAGCTTTGGGGTCCTTGCCGTTGTGGCAACCGACACAGTGCCGGTCGAGAATCGGCTGTACGTCGGTCGGGTAGTACAGCGGACGGGGCGCGATCCCGCCGGGCTGTGCGGAGAGCTTCCGCGGGGAGCGGTTCAGTGCCATCGCGGGCCGCGACACGGGCGCCTGCGTGCGATGCTCGTGGCACCCGATACAGCTCCGCCGTTCGCCCGGCTCGAAGTTGACGAACGTCCGCATCCGCTGGATTTCCATGAAATTCTCATCGAGCGCCTGGAAGAAGAGGTTTCGGGCCGCGGGCACCTCGAAACAGGCCGATCCGTCCTCCTCGACCGCGGCAATCCCGCGCAACACGGCCACCCAGATATGCGCGTTGCAGCTTACGGCGATGTGTCCGCCGAACCCGTCGGCGCCCCGATCTTCGCCACGCAACGGGTCAACCTCGGCGGCCCAGGGCTTCGGTGTCTGTTCCATCACGCGGATGTACTTCACGCTGCCCGGTGCAACGCCGTCGAGACCACGATACACGTCGCTGAGAAAGACGGTGGCCGTCCCGTCGTTTTCGGGCGATTCGTTGCGCACCGCAGGAAGAAGCGGCGGCACTATCCTCCTGCGAAGCGACATCGGTTGCCAGCAAGAGATCTCCGGATCGTCGTAGATAGGGACGCGATTTCCGAACGTGTCCAAGAGATAGATACCGTAGGCCGCCTGATCGTTGTACCGCTTGTCCGGATTGCAGGAGACGAGGAAGAACTTGTCGGAGAGCGGATAGGGATCGGAGTAGAACGGCCCGAAAATGTCTTCCCGCCATACGCCGTTGCGAAGTTGGTAGAGGCCGCGGAGGTTTTGCGTTTTCACGTTGGGCGTGAGACTGGTCATCGGCTCGGCCGTGCGCTTGCTGTGGTGGAGGTCCAGCAACAGCACCTGCCCGACGCCCAAAGGCTCGTGCCCGCAACCGATACACACGGCCAGATTCGAGGCGCCGGGCACCTGCCGGGCCTGCCAAAAGACCCCCGGATTGGCGATGTTGTCGCCGTAGAATTCTTCGCTCCCCGAACCGTCCGGGCGCATGATCCAGAGAGGCTGTACTGCGGCGATCCCCTTGTAGATGTATTCCCAGCGGTTGTAGAGAATGCGGCCGTCGGTCATCATCGTGGGCGTAAATTCGCTCAGTGCGCCTTGCGAAATCGGCCGTAAGCCGCTGCCGTCGGAATTCATCCGGAACAGGTTGGTGCATGCCAGATAATGGTTGGGCGTACACAATACGCCGTGCTCCGACCGCGTTGAAGCGAAGCAGAGGCCGCCGTCGGGCAAGTAGCACGGATGCACGTCGTCGGTCCAAAACCGGTAGCCCATCAAGCCGTAGAAACCGTCGCCCGTGCTGGTCTTGCCGTACGTGGCAATCCGCTCTGCTTCGTTGGCTGGCGGATGCGTAAATTGCCTCAGGCCACTGCCGTCAACGCCGACCTCGTAAATACGAAAACCCTCGGGCGTTGGACGGCGATAGCCGAAGACGACTCGCTTGGCGTCGAACGACAGGTCGTATCGGTCGAAAACACCGCCGGCCAGTTGATCGGCGAGTTGGCGCACGGTCCCGTCGGCCAACGAGAGCACGCATAAGTTGCCTCCACAGCGACTGATGTGCTGGAAATCGTCGTAGTAGTGCTTGCTGTTGTACGTGTGACGCTTGACAAAGAGGATTTCCGTATCGCGAAGCAGGGGGTTCTGATCGACCAACATGCGGCGCTGCATCTTTGGCATCTCCGCGATGAGGCGGAGCGTCGGGCCGTCGGCCGGATCGAGCTTTACCTCGGCTTGCCCCGAGAGCTGTTTCTCGTACTCATCCAAACAGCCGAGCACGTCGTCGGTGGGGTAGTCGCTTGGATAGCGACCGCTCAATTCATGCACTGCGGCCTGTAGACGGGCCAGGTCGCCCCGGAGTTTGGCCAAGACCGAAGCCTTCACACACAGATCAAGCCAGCGCCGGTCGTGGCAATCGGCTTGAACTTGTCTGAGCCGTTCCAATTCCAGCAAGATCCTTGCTCCCTCGTCTCCGCAATCGGCGGCCAGCCGCTCGATCAACTTCTCCTCCAAGGCGCTGTCTTTGGCCGCGAACCAGCCACCCGAGGCGAACCAGTTTGCATGGACCAACTCCAAGAGAGGATTCCGTGACGCGGGATAGTCGCAACGAAGCTGCTCCCAAAGCCGGGGTATCGGATTCGGCGACGTCGAGAAGTAGAACGACGGCTCGCTTCCCGGCGTCACGCGGATCAGCAGCGTGTTCTCCCCAACCAAGAGGTCCAGATCCACCAGGAGTTGATCGACACGCGTGCCGTCAACACGGGTAGCGCATCCGTAACGCCCGGAGTTGAGGTGGGTATCGGCCGATGCCACCTTCCGGCCGCCCAGCCAAACGTCCAGACGATCACCTCCGCCGATGCCCACCGTCAGCCGTGTCGGCCGCTCGGCGCGGATCGTGCGAGCCAGATAGACTGCGTCGCTTGCGGATCCCGCACCCAGCGCGATGACCTTGTCGTCGGCCAGATTCTCTCGCACCGACCAGAGCTTTCGCCCGTCGGCCAATTTCGCGGCCGGCTCGATGCCGTCGGCCGGCCGGACCCGCTTGTCGACTTCGGCCGACGGCAGCACCGGTGTCGCCGACCATGGGGTCAACTCGACGGTCTTCCGCACCGACGGCTGCCCCGCCAACCATGCCGAATATCTTTGGCGCGTCGGGAGCAACGTCTCTTGAAGACTTCCCTTTTCTTCATACAGCGGCGGCTTGGGGTTGGTATCCGAGAGACACTGCCCATGACACTTACTAGGCTCGGTTACCAGAAAGAGGGCCATGACTGGCAGCGTCAACGCAAATCTCGTCATTGCGCGCCTCCGGTCCAGAGTGGGAAAAAGGTCCATGAGCGTTAATGTTGCGCCAAATTTGCCGAAAACGCAACCGATGTCAACGAAGGCCACGCCTGTCGAGTTGCATAGGAACTCCCCAAACTCCGTGTTGGGGGATCAGCAGCTTCTGGCGGCCAGGCTGCGCGGGCTCCGAATTCCGCGTCAGTCAGGGTATCTTGTACTTGAACGTTTCCCAACATGCCCCTTCGCCGGCATGCCCGTCCACGGGCGCGTGTCGGGCTGTTGGCTGTCGATTAAGTAGCCAGCAGCAGTCGGAACAGTGCCACTCTCCGCTCACCCACGGTGGGGGCACCCCCAACATCTTGTGGCCCACTCGTCCATACACCACAACATGGCGCCACCCCGTACCTATACGGCTGAACACCGCTATCGTGTGCCCAGTCGGCTGGCGATTTTCCTACACGCACTACGCGAAACCGGCGGCCGGTGGCGATCCCAAAGGCTGACGATGAAAGGCTCTGTTGTCTCGACTCTCACCCGCCGACAGGTCCAAGTTCTGTCCCACATCCGTAGCCATCTTCGCGAGCACGGATTTCCGCCTTCGCTCCGCGAAATCGGGGCAGCATTCAGCATCCGTTCGCCGCAAGGCGTGGTTTCTCGCCAGGATGCCCTCGCACGGAAACAATCTATCGCCCGGACACCAGGAAGGCCCCGGGCCATCCGCACCGGCGTCCCCACGACGCTTTTCGGGGGGCGAGATGGTTTTCCGCGATACTCGCGTGGAACTGTGCGGTGTGAAGATCTGCGGCGCCGAAGGAAGCTGTATCATTCGCCAGATTCTGGACATTCTACGCAACACAGACGCCCAGGGACGGCATCGATCGTTCAGCGGTGAAGAACTCGCCGCGATTGTCGGAGCCGACGGTGGGCCAACCGCCGTGGCCGGCGCGATCCGTAACGTTCGTAATCGGGTGAAGCGGACGTTGCTTGCCAAGGCAAACATCGAAATTGATCCGAGCGCCGACGTGATCGCCAACGGCCGGCAGCACGGCTACCGGTTCTCGGACGAGATCACCGTGGTGGAACGTCCGGGCCTACTCGCGACGGATCGGGACGAAGTCCGCGCCGATGCCAGGCAGCGGAAAGATCCCCCGCTGTCCGACATCGTGCCCAGTGAGACAGATGAAGACGCCCGCGCACGGTGGATACTCGCCGAGCTGAAGAAGAACGGCGGGCTTCGCAAACAGCAAATCGTTCAGCGCACCGGTTACAGCGATTCGACCGTGCGCCGCACCCTGGCCGGGCTTCGCGAAGACGGCAAGATCGTGTTTGAGGGCAGTGCGAGGAATGGGTACTGGCAATTGGCGTAGCCAGTCCGCTACGCCGCTATCCCCCAGGGCGGGGGTCTTCCTGGTTGTCGGTGCTCCGGCCAAAGCCGTCCACCATTCTTGTCGCGTCCCGACGCGGCCGACGACCTTGTTCACGGCAGCCGACAAACTCGCCGCCGGAATCCGATGTCGGCTGGACATCACCCCCGGGCCGACGAATACTTGCTGCGCAGGGTCGACGCGTCTTTTTGCTCGCACCGGTAGGAACTAACCGGCGCGCCGCGGCGTCCAATTGCACGGTAGAGAAGGCCGGCGGTGTGGGCGGAGGGCGCCCTCGGGTGCTTCCGATCTGTCCGCTGATGGCCTCCATTCAATGTTTTCACTGGACCCTCTCCCTCCAAAACAAGGAGTTTCGCCATGCATCGTCGTATTTTAACCGCCTTTCTGGTGATTCT
>CAYUIQ010000330.1:0-7807 GCA_964444795.1 uncultured Planctomycetaceae bacterium | reverse complement strand
GTGCATGTTCGTAGCATGGGCCCCCGGCCCGTGAAAGGCGGGAACACGGGCCAGGGGCCCATGCTACTTTGGCTAGGCTACCGTCTCCCTAGTCTCCCGGATCTCCTGTTTCCCCTACAAGTGTGAGCGATGAGCGACCCCTATTTTCAGCGACTATTCGCCGAGCGGATCGGCGGGAGCCAGTATGGCAAAGGTACGGAGATCTACAAATTCGAGAAGATCAAACGGGCAAAACGGAAGGCGCTGGCCGAGCATCCCGAGCGAACGTTGGTCGATTTCGGTATCGGTGAGAACGACGAGATGGCCGCCGCGGGGGTGCGCCGCGTGATGGCCGAGGCGATCGACCGGCCGGAGAACCGGGGTTATGCCGACAACGGAATCGCCGAGTTCAAGGAGGCGGTCACCCGGTTTATGGCCCGAGAGTTCGACGTCTCGCTCGACCCGGCCACGGAGATCAACCACTGCATCGGCTCGAAGACCGCGCTGGCCATGTTGCCGGCCACACTGATCAACCCGGGCGACGTTACACTGATGACCGTGCCGGGCTACCCGGTGGCCGGCACCCACACGAAGTTCTACGGCGGCGGGGTGCATCCGCTGCCGCTGTTGGCGGCGAACGATTTCTTCCCCGACTTGGATTCAATTCCCGACGATGTCCGCCAGCGGGCCAAGCTGCTGGTGATCAACTATCCCAACAGCCCGACGGGTCGCATGGCCACGCGGGATTTTTACCGGCGGGTGATCGACTTTGCGGGTGCCAACCAGATCGTGGTGGTGCAGGACGCGGCACACATCATGCTCAGCTTCGACGGCCCGCCGCTGAGCTTCCTGCAGATGGAGGGCGCGAAAGACGTGGGCGTGGAGATCCACTCGCTCTCCAAGGGGTGGGACATGATCGGCTGGCGGATGGGCTGGGTTTGCGGCCATCGGCTGCTGGTCCAGGCGTTTGCCGACGTGAAGGACAACTGCGATTCGGGTCAGTTCATCGCCGTGCAGAAGGCGGCTGCCGCGGCCCTGGACGACGTGGAGATTCCCCGGGCGGTTCGGGCGAAGTATCGCCGGCGGTTGGAGAAACTGGTCGCCGTGTTGCGGCGTTGCGGGTTCGAATGCCAAATGCCCGGCGGCTCGTATTTCCTCTACACACCCAGCCCCAAGGGGGTGACCGACGGGCCGACGTTTGCCACGGCCGAGGAGGCCAGTCAGTATTTGATCACCGAGCATTCGATCTGCACGGTCCCCTGGGACGACGCCGGACCCTACCTGCGGTTTTCGGTCACCTACGAAGCGGCCGACGAGGCTGCGGAAGATGCCCTGATGGCCACGACGCAGCAGCGGCTCGGGCGGATCCGGCCCATTTTCGGCTAGCCGGCTCGGCGGCTCGAAATCGGGATACCTCCTTTTTCCCAGGGAAATCAGGCCGCTCGATTTCAGTCCGAGGAAAAGGTATAATTCCGAGAGATGTCCCCGCCGGTAGTCTCCCTTCTTATCACAACACAACCGAAGCGAAGGTTTTTTTCAGGAAGAGGTATCAGTAATGGTTTCGCGCAGGCTTGCCGTATGGTGTTTTGTGGGAATGTTCACGTTGACGGCCGTCGGCTGTGGCGGATGTGGATCGTCGAGCAAGAAGAAGACAAAGGGCTTCGACGAGCAGGTCAAGACGGCCATGGAGGATTCCGATCCGGCGTCCCGAGCCAAGAAACTCGCCGGTATCGCCGTCCAGCGATTCAATAGCGGGGACCAACCCGGCGCGAACAACACGATCGGCAAGGCGGTGGAAGCGTGCGAGGAGATCGAGGACGCCGCGGGCCGTGCGGAAGTGTTTGCCCAACTGGCCGAGGGAAAGAACCAGATCGGCGAGCCGAACGGTGCCAAGGAATTGGCGGAAAAGGCCACGAAGGCCGTGAAGGAAATCGACGAAGCGGAAAGCGCCGAACGAAAGGGAATCGTTCTGGCCAAAGTGGGACGCGCGTACGGCGTGATCGGAAATCCTTCCGACGCAAGAAGCACGCTGAAGGAAGCCGTGGAGCTGGCCGACGGGATGAGCGATCCCATGGGAAAACTCCTCGTGCTGACCGAGGTGGCCGGCAGCTTCTACCAATTCGAAGCGACGAGCGACTACAACCGGATCATGGGCACCATCAGGAGTTTCGTCGAATCGATGCCCGACGCGCGTAACCGGGCCGACGCACTGGCCGCGGTCGCCGCCCAACAGGCCGCCTTGAAGATCAGCGATGCATCGGCGACGTTCGACGACGCTGAGGGCGAGGCCGGGAAGATCGAAGACCCCGCCAGCGGGGCACACGCCCTGATCAATATCGCGGAGAAGCTCTCCAAGGCCAGTCGCCACACGCGGGCCCACGAAGTACTCAAGAAGGCGGACACGATTGCCAACACGATCAAGGCCCCCGACGTGAACAAGCAGACGGTGGAGAAGGTCCGCACGCTCATGCAAACGCTGCCCAAGCCGAAGAAGAAGTAGCCCTTCGGGTTCGAAAAAGGGGACAGGTACATTTTGCCGGAACGGCCCGGAGGGTGCTTCGCACAAAATGTACCTGTCCCCTTTTTCCGGGCTACTTCTCGTCCAGCCCGAGTTCCTTGAGCTTCTTGCGGAGCGTGTTGCGATTCATTCCCAGCCGCCGAGCCGCCTTGATTTGGACGCCATTGCACTGGGCCAAGACCTGACGGATCAGTTCGCGTTCCACTCGGGAGACAATCTTCCCGTGCAGGTTGTCTTCGCCGGCGGCGGTGTCCAGGCCTTGGGCGACGAGGTCGGAGGCCAGGGTCTCCAGATCGGCCGGCCGGACCTGGCCAATGCGCCGCCCGGTTCGGCCGCGTACGGTGTCGGGTAACAGATCGAGGGTCACCTCGTCGCCCGGCGCCAGCACGACCGCCCGTTCGATGTAGTTCTGCAACTCGCGAACGTTTCCCGGCCAATCGTACTGCTGGAAAGATTCGACGGCCGCCGGTTCGACGTGGGGTACGTGGCGATCGTTCGACTCGTTGTAGATTTTCAGGAAATGGGCGACCAGTTCGGAAATATCCTCGCGCCGCCCGCGTAACGGCGGCAAATGAATGGGAACGACGTTGAGCCGATAGTAGAGATCCTCGCGAAACCGGCCGGCGGAGATCTCTTCAACCAGATCGCGGTTGCTGGCGGCGATCACGCGCGTGTCGACGTGAACGGTCTTCGTATCGCCCACCCGTTCGAACTCCCGTTCCTGCAACACGCGAAGCAGCTTCACTTGCAGCTTGGGGGTGGTGGAATTGATCTCGTCGAGAAAGATGCTCCCGGTATGGGCGGCCTCGAATCGACCGGTCCGATCGCCCACCGCGCCGGTGAACGAGCCACGGACGTGGCCGAATAGCTCGCTCTCCAGGAGGCTCTCGGTCAGCGCCCCGCAGTTGACCCGGATGAAGGGGCCGCTGGCGCGCAGGCTCAGTTGATGCACGGCCCGGGCGATCAACTCCTTGCCGGTGCCCGTTTCACCCAGAAGCAACACCGACGCGTTGGATCGCGCCACCTGGCGGGTGCGCCGGTAGACTTCCCGCATCGCCGGTCCCGAACCGATAATGCCGGGAATCGGCGGACCGCCGACATGGGAAAGATCACTGCTCATCGACGCATTAGCCTTTCCTTAGGCCACCCAGTCACGGGTCACCCAGTCAGGGGCCACCTCCTTACTGGGCCTCCTCGGCCATGGCCACGGGCTCGGCCGTGGCTTCGATGTGGTCGAGAAGGAGTCCGAGAATCTTCTGCGTCGCTTCGTCCCGGTGCTCGCTCTGATTATACCGCTCGTACTGCCGGTCGACTTCCGCCGCGGTCAGCCGAATACCGTGGCGTTGTGTACTGGTGCGGAACGCCCCGACGGCCGCCTTGCGCAGTTCCAGCGGCAGCGTCCATCGACTGGCCAGATCGACCAGCTTGCGCTGGCCTTGATGTGTGCCGAGATTTCCCAACACGGCCACTGCCCGCGGGCCGATTTTCGGAACCAGGAGGGCCAATTCGAGAGATTGCTCAATCCGCAACAGGTCGTACAGGGTCTCTGGCTGGTCGCTCAACTCGGCAAGCCGCTCGACCGCCGTGGCCGCCTGCCGCTGCCGCTCCTCGAAGGGAACGCGCGTCCGGCCGGCCGAAGCCAGGAGTTGGTCTACTTGCCAGGTGATCGTCGCCATGTCGTGAGGGCGAATGATCGCCGTGACCAGCGGATCTCGCTCGGCCATGCGCTGGAGACGTTTCCGATCATCCGACCGCGCGTAGACACCCAGGGGCATGCGGGCCGTGCGCCAGTCGTGGCGCAGCTCTTGCACCAGCAGCGTACACTCCGGCCAACGCACCGAGTCATCGATCAGCGCCAATTCATAGTCGGCCGACGAAACGGCCAGGCGGAACAGATCGCGCCCCGTCCCCGCCGTGTCGACGTCGAATCCCAACTGGGTCAGAAGGCCGGCGATTCGTTGCGCGTCTTCGGGCATCGGACTGCCAACCAGCGCGCGGCGGATTCCCGAGGTGGCCGAGAAGTAGCCCAACGCCTCGGGTACGTAGCTCGAACCGGCGTAGGGTCCCTGGGGATCGAGCCGGAGAATCGCCTCGACGGCGGCCAATCGCAGCCGGCGGTCGGGATGTCGGGCGGCTCGGGTCAGCGGCGAGAATCCGGCGTTGTGGTAAAGCAGCTCCTTGGCCGTGCCATGCGTGCCGAGCAGGCGAGCCGCCGCGGCGGCCGTCGCCACGTGTCCGCTGTCCATGGCCTGGGTAAGCACGTCGGTGATCAGTTCCATGCCCATCGCGGCGACCTCGGTGGCCGGGCTTCCCGGATCCTCCGGCAGGGGGGACTCCAGGCCGCTGGAGAACGCCGCCGCTTCGAGCATGGTTGCCGCGTAGAGACGCTCGGCGTCGTGATACTCGGGTGCTACCTTGCGGGCGTCGCGAGCCAGCCGGGCGGCAATCCACAAGGATGCGTCGGCGGCGAGATACGTCCTGGCCACGGGCTTCTTCTGCTTCGCGTCCCATTGCCACAAGGTCACGTCGCCCTCGCTATCGGTGGAGAGGGGCTGCCTGTGGGTGTAGTGTCGCCGGGCCTCCTTGGCCAGCAGGGAAGCCGCCTCCAACCGCTCAGGCGTCTGCCCAACCAGTCGCAGAAGGGCCTCGTGGGCCGCCTGCCGAACGCGCGGCGGGCTCTCGGGCGACACGCACGGGCTCAGCAGGTACATCGTCACCCGCTTCGCCTCCGCGTAGCCCAATACCTCGACCACCTGGGCCACCAGCGCCTCGTCGGGCGATTCCAGCGCGGCCAGCAACGGGCCGACGGCCGCCGACTCCATGCGAACCAGCGCGGCACGAACGCTGGCGTGCTCGCCGGCACGCCCCGGATCGGCCAATACGCCGATCATTGGCACCACCGCCGTGCCGCGTGTCTGGCCCAGCCCGGCAAGCGCCGCGGTGCGTACCCGGATCGACGGATCCTGCAACTGCCCGATCAGTCCTTCGATGTGCCGCAAGTCCTCCCATTGCGAATTGGCCGCCGCCAACACGACGTCGGCCAGAGCCAACGCCTCGGGAGCCAGATCTCCACGGGCAGCCATCTCCACAAAAATAGCCGACCCAAAATGCTCGATCAGGCGCGTCATCTGCTTCTCGTCGAGCTTTGCTTCCAGCAATCGTTGGATAAAAAAGCGGGCCAACTCCGGTCGGTTCATGCCGGCAAGCAGTTTCGCCGAACGGACCCAACGAACGTACTTGCCCCACGATGTCTCCGAATAACCGCCCGCGGCCGGCGACGACGCCCGGCGCTCGACCTCGAAGATCATCTGGATCCCCGGGCGCATGACCTCGACCGCTTCGACCAGTTTGGCCAACTCGATCTTGTCGTAGCCGGAGTCGACCAACCGCCGGAGGAAATACCGGGCCAGTTCGGGGCGGTTTGCATTGGCCAGCTCCTGGGCCGAACGCGCCTGACGCGCGATGCGCTTGCCCGCCGGCTCCTCGTCGTGACCGCCTTCGGCCCGAAGCGAGTGACGCTCGCCCAGGAATATCGTTTGAATGCGCGAGCTTTCGAACTCGTCGATTTCGGGAAAGTCGTCGGGAAGACGAACCTCGTCCTCGGCCATGTTCAAAGCGACATCCGGATCCTGTCCCCGCGCCGCGCCGGGAACGGCCACTGCGAGCAGGAGAATCCAAAGCCGGGAGATTTGTCGGTAGCGATTAGTCATGGTTTGCCTCGTCGTCGGTGCGCGGGCCGGAATGGCCCGATTCCAGAAGCTCTTTCCACCGCTCGATTTGCCGTCTCACCTGGTCCGGGCCGGTCGATCCGTAGCTCTGCATCGCCCGAACCGCCCGTTCCACCCCCAATACGTCGTACACACACTCGTCCAACTCGCCGCACGCGGCGGTGAACGACTCCACCGGAAGATCGGCCAGCCGCACATCCTGCTTTCTCGCCTCGCCCACCAGCCGGCCGACCACTCCGTGGGCCGTCCGCTGGGGAACGTCCCGGCCGATCAGGTATTCCATCAGCGTGGTGGCGTCGAGATAACCCCGATCGAGCCGCTCGGCAATGGCCGGACGATTCAACCTCGCGCCGGCAACCAGCCCCACGGCCAATTCCAACACCGCCTCGACCGTGTCGACCGAGTCGAACAGCGGCAGTTTGTCTTCCTGCAAGTCGCGGTTGTAGGCCAGGGGCAGTCCCTTTACCAGGACCAGTAGCGTCTGCAAGTTGCCGATCATCCGGCCCGTTTTGCCGCGCGTCAGTTCCAGCACGTCGGGGTTGATCTTCTGGGGCATGATCGACGAGCCCGTACAAAACGCTTGCGGCAGCTTGAGGAAATTGAATTCCTCGGTCGACCAGAGGATCCATTCCTCGGCCCAACTGCCCAGGTGCTCGGCGATGACCGTCAGGGCGAAGACCGTTTCGAGCACGAAATCGCGATCGCTGGAAACGTCCAGGCTGTTGGCCGCCACGTCGTCGAATCCCAGTCGCCGGGCCACGTCGTGGCGATCGATCGGCAGACTCGTTCCGGCCAGCGCCGCCGTGCCCAGGCTCGAGACGTTGACCCGCCGCCGGCAATCGGCCAGCCGCTGGCGATCGCGCTGGTATTTCTCGCACCAGGCCAGCCAATAGTGCGGCGCCAGCACCGGCTGGGCTCGCTGCAAATGCGTGTAGGCCGGCAGAATGCAATCGAAATCGCCGTCGCACCGGTCGACAAACGCACGTTGCAGTGCAACCAACCGCCGGTCGATCCGGTCGATGGCGTCGCGGGTCCAGAGTCGCAGATCGGTCGACACCTGATCGTTGCGGCTGCGGCCGGTGTGCAGCTTTCGTCCGGTATCGCCGATCCGATCGATCAGCGCCCGTTCGATGTGCATGTGGATATCTTCCAGTTCGACGGAGAAGGGAAACTCGCCCAGCTCGATTTGCCGGCGAATGTCGTCCAGGCCCTGCTCAATCTGCTGACACTCTTCGGAAGTGATCAGCCCGACCTTGGCCAGCATCCGGGCGTGGGCGACCGACCCGGCCACATCGTGCGCGTACAATCTCCGATCGAAGCTCACGCTTTCGGTGAACTCCTCCACCCGCCGATCCGTCGACTCATCAAAAACGCCACCCCAGGCTTTTTCGGCCACGGTATGCTTTCCTGACGGCACGGTACGCTTTCCTGGAAGAAGAGGTGTCGAGAAAAATCCAACATCTTCACTCTAAACAGGTTACGCCGATTTGTCAACGCGCCGAACCGGTCTGTTTTGTCGCCAACCGGGATAATCCGCGGGTTGATCGTAACCCGAAGCGTAAGCAAGGACATCCACCGAGTT
>CAYUIQ010000329.1:0-7851 GCA_964444795.1 uncultured Planctomycetaceae bacterium | reverse complement strand
GTTAAACGACTCACGAATTCAGCTACCGGAGAATCCCGTGCGAATCACTCTCACAATACTGTTCGCTTGCCTGACAAGCGGCGTGGCAACGGCTGCCGAGAACGACGCCAAGGCCACGTTCGATCGCGCATTCGCCGTCAACCAGCCGGAATTCGTCAAGGGCGGACGATTCTACACGCCGTTTTACGACTACGTGATCGGGCCGCACGCGGTGGTCGCCCGGGGGACGGTCTTCTGTGCGTTTCAGAATTCCGCCGGACGGCCGATCGTGACGGCTTATGACATCGACGAGAAGACCTGGAGCGAGCCGGTTCGGGCCTCGGAGTTCGGGCTGGGCCGCGATGCGCACGGAAATCCTTCGATCTGCATCGACGGCGAGGGCTACTTGCACGTCTTTTATGGCTGTCACGGCCGGGCGATGCGTCATACGCGGAGCGCGCGGCCGTACGACGTCACGGCCTGGATCGAACAGGAGCCGCCCACCGACCGGGCCACCTATCCGCAGACGATGCGGATGGCCGACGGAACGATCCGGCTCTTCTATCGGGCCGGCGGCCACATGGAGCCGTGGTCGTTGCGCACCAGCACGGACCATGGCAAGACATGGAGCGACGCCCAGCGCGTGATTGAAATGCGGCTCGATCCACCCGACCGGTTGGCGGCCGCCTATTGCCAGTTCTTTCCCGGTGTCGATGGCAAGACGATCCACTGCTTCTGGAATCATAAGGACGACAATGCGGCCCGGGTGACCGACGCCAAGCCGCACCCCTGGCGACCGTTGAAATACAAGGGCCTGCACGAAGCCGTCTACCGATACAACGTTTATTACGTGCGGCGCGATGCCGACGGCGCGTGGCGCAATGCGGCCGGTGAGGAGGTCGAATTGCCGATCAGCCGAGCCCGAGCCGACGCTCAATGCCTGGCGTACGACTCGGGCGACGAGTTCACGTTTAACGGCTCGCGTCAGGCGGTCGATTCCGCGAACCGCCCCTACTTCACTTTCGGCACCGGCGTGGTCAATTGGGCCACGCCCGAAAAACGGGTGATCGTGCCCGTGCGGCAGAAGTATCTCCATTTCGCCTCGGGCAGGTGGCAGCAGAACGACCGTCGGCCGGCAGACTGGCCGCCCGAGGTAGTGCGTGTCGTCACCGCCCCGGGCACGGCGGCTTACGGCGATGCGGGCGCGGCCGGCTGGTCGATCTTCTCCCGGCGAACGCCGCTGGCACCGGGAACCGGCGGCACCGTGTTCCTCCACCACGATCAGACCGGTTTTGCCATCCGGGACGGTGGGCCGGCGCGGGTTCCGTAGCCGCCCATGGCACCCCTTTTCGCGCAACCACACTTCTTCCCGCCCAACTGGCCGGAATTTGGGCCGCGCGGCCCAAATTCCGCATACGCACTG
This sequence comes from uncultured Planctomycetaceae bacterium, assembly GCA_964444795.1. Classification (GTDB taxonomy): domain Bacteria; phylum Planctomycetota; class Planctomycetia; order Pirellulales; family Thermoguttaceae; genus JABMRP01. The sequence continues at coordinate 6,449 of CAYUIQ010000329.1, read as the reverse complement.
CTTCTAAATGTGGCCGCTTTTTCGTAAGCTGTCGGAAACACGGTCGCCGTTTCCTTTCCCGACATCTCGGCCGGACGTTCACGGAGATCCCACATGCCCTGGTTTGGCCGCACGTCAACGACCGACGCCGCGAGAACATCGCCCGATTCGGATGTACCCGTTTCGGCGAATCTCGAACGTCTGACTCTGCAAATTGGGCAGGAACTGCTCAATCAGGCCCGGCAGCACCGCGCGGGGGTCTTTTCCGCCCGATTTTGGTCCGACCAACTGATGAACTGGGCGATGAAGGATCCGGCCTTCAAGGTCCAGATGTTCCGCTTCGTCGACGCCTTTCCGATGCTCGCCTCCTCGCGCCATATACACGAGTGCCTCAACGATTATCTCTCGCAGCCGGGGGTCACGCTGCCGCCCGGAATGGGGCTGGGGTTGAAAGCCGGCGCGCTGGCCAAGGGAATCATGGCCAAGACGATCAGCAATCGGATCACGGCCATGGCGGGCAACTTCATCGCCGGAGTCGACGCGCTGTCGGCCTTGCCGGGGTTTAAGAAAATGTGGAACCGGGGCGTTGCTTTCAGCGTCGACCTGCTGGGCGAAGCTTGTGTGAGCGACTCCGAAGCCCGCGTCTACCAGGCCCGTTATCTCGAGCTACTCGACACGCTGCCCGAGCAGGTCGCTCTCTGGCCGGCCAAGGAGCGTCTGGAGACCGACAACCTGGGACCCATCCCGCGGTGCAATGTGTCGATCAAGATCAGTTCGCTGGCCGCCCGGACCGATCCGATCGACTTCGACGGCTCGATCGATCGGCTCGTCGAGGGGCTCCGCCCGATTCTCGAAGCGGCCGGCAAGCACAACGTCCTGGTCAACTTCGACATGGAGCAGTTTGCCCTGAAGGATCTGACGCTGGAATTGTTCGAGCGATGTTGCCAGCAGTTCGATTTTCCCGCCGGGCTGGCCCTGCAATCGTATCTGCGCAGCGGCGACGACGATGCACGCCGGGTGATCGACTGGTCGCGGCGCACCGGCCGGCAGGTGACCGTACGGCTGATCAAGGGCGCCTACTGGGACTACGAGATCATCCACGCCGAGCAGATGGATTGGCCCGTGCCGGTCTGGACCGACAAGCGCGACACCGATGCCTGTTTCGAGCGGATGGCCGAACAGTTCATCTCGGCCGCCCCGCACAGCGCCGGCGAAGGGGGTGTGAAACTGGCCCTCGGGTCGCACAACATCCGCTCGATCGCCCGCACGCTGGCGTTGCTCGAAACTCACGGGCTGCCCGAGTCGGCCGTCGAACTGCAGATGCTCAGCGGCATGGCCGACCAACTCAAATCGGCGGCCGCCAAGCGAAACCTGCGGCTGCGCGAGTACGTGCCCGTCGGCGAGATGATCCCCGGCATGGCCTATCTGGTGCGGCGGTTGTTGGAGAACACGTCGAACCAGTCGTGGCTTCGGGCCGGTTTTTCCGAAGACGTGTCCGACGAGCAGTTGCTCGCTTCGCCCCACAATACCCGACGCGACGATCCGCACGACCAGCGCGAAATGGCCGATCGCGTGGCCGCGCGCCACCGGCTCAGCCCGGCCGTAAAAGGCTTGGACGACGATCGGGCGTTTATCAACGAGCCGTTGCGCGACTTCGCCCGAACCGGCCAGCGGCGGCGCTTTGCCCAGGCCGTGCACTCGGTCCCCGTGCCGGCGGTAGACGTCGATGGAACGGCCGAGCAGGCCGAGAAAGCGCTGGCGGCGGCGACGGCCGCGTTTGGCCCCTGGCGGGCCATGGATCCGATCGCCCGGTCAGCGATCTTCATCAAGGCGGCCCTGCTGATGCGCGATCGGCGCGACGAACTGGCCGCCGTGATGTGCCGCGAGGCGGGCAAACCCTGGCGCGAGGCCGACGCCGACGTCTGCGAGGCGATCGACTTCAACGAATACTACGCCCGAACGGCCGTCGAATTGTTCCAGCCCCAGCGGCTCGGCCAGTTCGTCGGCGAGCTGAACCACGTCTGGTATCAGCCGCGCGGCGTGACGGCCGTGATCAGCCCGTGGAATTTCCCCCTGGCTATCTGCGCCGGCATGACCACCGCGGCCCTGGTGACCGGCAACCCGGTGGTCGTAAAACCCTCGTCGCAAACACCGGGCATCGCCAGGCTGATGTGTGACATTCTCTGGCAAGCCGGCGTGCCTCGCGATGTGCTGCATTTCCTCCCCGGTCCCGGGCGCACCGTCGGGTCGGCGCTGGTCCGCGATCCTCGCGTCGCCCTGATCGCCTTTACCGGTTCCAAAGACGTGGGCCTCGACATCCTCCGCGCCGCCGGCGAAACGCCCGAGGGGCAAAGGCTCGTGAAGAAGGTCGTTTGCGAAATGGGTGGAAAGAACGCCGTGATCGTCGACGACACGGCCGATCTCGACGAGGCGGTGGTCGGCGTGCGCCAGTCGGCGTTCGGCTATAGCGGACAGAAGTGTTCGGCCTGTAGCCGGGTGATCGTGGTCGGCGGCGCGCTGGAAGTGTTTCTGGGGCGGCTCGTCGAGGCCAGCCGCACGCTGGTCGTCGGCGATCCGACCGAACCGGGGACCGACGTCGGGCCGGTCATCGACCCTTCGGCCGCGGCCAAGATCCGCGAGTACATCGAGATCGGCAAGACCGAGGGGACGCTGGAACTGGCCTGCGAAGTGCCCGCCGGATTGGAGCAAAAGGTAGGAAAGCCCTACATCGGCCCGCACATCTTCTCGGGCATCCGTGCCGAGCACCGACTGGCCAACGAGGAGATTTTCGGTCCCGTGCTGGCGGTGATGCACGTCGAGACGTTTGACGAGGCGTTGGATATCGCCAACGCCACCGCCTACAAGCTGACCGGCGCCGTCTTCAGCCGCCGCCCGGCCCATCTGGAAAAGGCCCGGCGGGAGTTCCGCGTGGGCAATCTCTACCTCAACCGCGGCTGCACCGGCGCGCTGGTCGGCCGCCAACCCTTCGGCGGCGCCGCCCTATCCGGCACCGGCACCAAAGCCGGCGGCGCGGATTATCTCTTACACTTCGTCGAACCGCGATGCTGCACCGAAAACACCATGCGTCACGGTTTTGCCCCGGGGTTGGAGTAGGGGAGCCCCACTCTGGGGTCAAAGTGTTGCCGTTTCGCGGCGGCGGCGCCATAATACCATCCATCAGCCCCCGGCTCTGCCGGGGGGCGGTGTGCGGTAGCGGCGAGACCACGGCCGTTCCACTCGTGTCGGAGACCCAAAGATGAAGATCACCGGGTTTGGAATTGCCAATTACCGCAGCCTCGGGCCCAAGGGCGCGTGGATCCGAGATTTCGACAAGATCAACATTTTCATCGGCAAGAACAATTCCGGCAAGTCGAATGTCTTGCACTTCTTGCGGGATCTTCTGCGGTTTTCAGATGGGGCGGATGTTTCGCAAGAGCCCTTGAATCAACACGCTGGAAATGGCACGCCGCCGTGGCTAGGTTTGGCTGTCGAACTCGGTGGTGAGATTCCTGAAGGGATCCGGCACCGGCTGGATGCTTCGGGCACACCGGTAGTCGACATTTGGTGTGAGCTTCCTGGCGTCAAAATCGTCGGAAAGAGCCGTTTATCACGATTGAACGATAGCGGTCTTCATGGTCTCTACTCCGCGCTGAACTCCGGTCGACGTGGCGGCCATCCTGGCGGGGACCGCCTCCGTGCTGATACGCTGCGATTGTTTTGGAATAAGGCGAAAGCCATGCTGGACAAGATTGTCAAAGGACTGATCTACGTACCAGCAATTCGAGAGGTCCGCAAGGGTGACAACATTGGGAGGGAGGAACTGGATCTCTCTGGGCGCGACCTGATTCCAAAACTGCGGAAGATGCAACATCCACTCGTCGGAAACGAGGACGATCAAGAACAGTTTCTGCGAGTTCAGCAACTCATTCGTGACCTGATGGGCGTACCGGACCTCAAGATAGAAATTCCATCCGAGAAGGATGATGTCTACCTCAGCATGTACGGCAATCGCCTGCCACTGGCACACTATGGCACTGGCGTTCATGAACTGGTGATCATTTGCACGACTCTAGCGCTCTACGATGAACGAACAGTATGCATTGAAGAGCCGGAAATTCATTTGCATCCAGAACTCCTCCGGAAGTTCTTTCGGTTTCTGGATCAGACCACAAATCGCTACTTCATCGCCACGCACTCGAACGTGCTTCTTGACGCAGATGAGTCGGCCGCCGTGTACCATGTCCGTCATGACGGAGAAGCATCAAGTATCACGAGGACGGAAACAAACGAACACACGCGATCCATCCTGCGCGACTTGGCCTACCGTGCCAGCGATCTCTTGCAGACAAACGGGATCATCTGGGTCGAGGGGCCGAGCGATCGCATCTACATCAACCGGTGGCTGGAATTGTTCGGTTCGGACTTCGTCGAGGGGATCCATTATTCCATCATGTTCTACGGCGGCTCGTGTCTGGCGAACCTCTCGGCTGCCGACGACGACCCAAGCGAAGAATTCGTTGAACTGCTGCGAATCAATAGCAACGCGATTGTCGCGATCGACCGCGATGGTGAATCATCAAGGACGGCCCTGAGGAAATACAAGACGCGGATTCAGAAGGAAATCGGCAAGAACACATGCTGGATGACCAAGGGCCGCGAAATCGAGAACTACCTGCCCGCCAGTCTTCTGCAGCGATATCTCGAAAAGAAACGCCCGGGCAAGGTCCGACGCCTGGAGTTTGAAGCCGACGACAAGATCCAGGAGTGCATCGACGCTGCACTGAAAAGCGGAAAACTGAACTATAACGGCGACAAGAAGGGGCATGCAAAGAACGTCTGTGAGTTGATGATCGCCGAAGATCTAGCCCCACTCGATCTGACGACCTGGATTAAGAGGATCCACACTGCCATTTCCGCGTGGAACGCCGGTTGACTAGCCGCCGCCGGTGAACACGACGCCCCCCGGCGAAGCCGGGGGCTGATAAGCGTTTCGGAGACCAACCATGACCGACCTAACCAACCCCAAGCTGATTTACACCAAGGGCTTTCTCTTCCTCTTCGGCGGGTTGCTCGGGGCGGTGCTGTTGATTCTGGAACATCCGACGTGGAAGACCGGGCTCTTGCTGGCGGTGACCGTCTGGTGCTTTGCCCGGTTCTATTACTTCGCCTTTTACGTGATCGAGCATTACGTCGATCCCGGGTACAAGTTCGCCGGACTGGGATCGTTCGTGCGGTATCTGCTCGGGAAGAAGCGGCACGTGAGCCAGGATACCGAAGAAGAGAGGGAGAATCCTCCATGAAACGCACGAGACTTCCCTTGCACTGGAAAGCCTTATTCAGAGCGGCTGGCGCTTCTTCTCGGTGTTGAGTTCCGGGCCGGCTTTGCGACGCTTGTAGGTGACCGTGTAGGTGACGGTCCGCTTTTCGCCCGGGGCGAGGTCGAGGAAGTATTTGACGTGGTTCTGGTCGACGCGCTCGACCCGGCCGTCGATCTGGTGCAGGTCGACGTAGGCGCCCGGCTCGTTGGATTTCCAATCGGCCGGTTGTCCCTCGCTACCCCAGAGGACCACGTTGGCGTCGAACTTCCGCTCGACTTCCGTCTTAATGTCGACCGATTTGCCCGCGATGAGTTCTTCGGAGTAGGTGATCGTTTCGTCGTAGTCGATCAGGTCGTAGTAGAGAACGAACTCGTCGTCGAGGCGGCGCGTGTACTGCCGGGCGACGATGTTGGTGATCGTCCGGTCTTTCGTGCGGCGGGCCATCGTGATGTCGGCGTCGCGGCCGACGTTCACTTCGACCCGATCGCCGATGGGTACGTACTTCGTGGCCGTGCCGCCGACGTAGGCCAGATCCCGGTTGCGATACTCGGAGAAGAGCCGCACGGATCCGTCGGGCAGCGGCGAGAGGCCCAGGTTCTCCATCGCCGGCAGGTCTTTCTCTTTGCCGTCGTCGTCGAGCAGTTGGACATTCTTGAAACGGTAATACTTCGTAAACTGCGCACCGCCGTCGCGATCGGTCAGTTTGTAGAGGCACTCCAGCGGCACTTCGGCCACTTCCATCGAGAGCATCCGCTTGGGTTCGGAGTCCTTGATATCCTCGCGGCCTTCGATGGTAAAGAGGAAGTACTCGGAAAGGCCCTGTTTGACGACCTTCTTGCCCTCTTCGAGCTTCTGTGCTTCCCGGCCGTCGGCGATTGCGTTGCCGTAGGCGAAGTAATGGGCACCGCCGTCCTTGAAGCGGCCGGAGGAGCGCGACGTAACGGCGGGGTCCATCGGAGAGCTCGTGTCGGGGGCCGGTTGTTGAGCCAACTGGGCAATCTTTTCCACCAGATTGATGGTGCCCACGACCAGCCGCGTTTGGGCGTTGTCGTAGAGTTCGCCCGAGTTGTTCGCCACGCGCACGTAGCCGGTCAGCTTCAGTTTCGTCTCGTCCTCGTTGGCGATGCCCACGTAGTCGGCCGTCCAGGTGAT
>CAYUIQ010000328.1:0-7947 GCA_964444795.1 uncultured Planctomycetaceae bacterium | reverse complement strand
GACGAACTGAGGGCTCGCTGCGCTCGACCCCAGGCACCCCACCCATCAATTGGCTTGTTACTGAGTACCAGGTGCTTGGGAATACGTGAACCAGGAAGAGAAGAAAGAGACTGTGATGATTTGTGTGATTGCCGCGATCGATGTTGCGCCGGGGCGGCGCGACGAGTTTCTTGCCGCCTTTGCCGAAATCGTTCCTCTGGTGTTGGCCGAAGAGGGCTGTTTGGAGTACGGGCCGATGGTCGACGTGGAGACGGAAATCCCCGCCCAGCCGCCGCTGCGTGCCGATACCGTTACGGTGGTCGAGAAGTGGGAGAGTATCGAAGCGCTGGAGGCCCACCTTATGGCGCCGCACATGCTCGGGTATCGAAAGAAGGTCAAAGACATCGTCGCGGGCACCACGCTGCAGGTTCTGCGGCCCGCTTGAGTGCCCGGCCAAACACGATGGGGTGAAAGGTTGGCGATTCATCGCACAATACGCGCCAGCGGGATACCGCGCCGGTTGTTCGTCGCGATCTGGCTGGCTTTGCTCGTCGCCATGCCCGGCTGCGGCGGATGCGGGGGAGATTCGTCGGCGACCTCGGAGAAGAATGAGGAAGAGAAGCTCGCCGAAGAGCGGGAGAAGGAGCGGAAGAAGAAGCCGAAGAAAGACTTCGAGATCGATCCGATCACGCCCCTGCCGCACGTACCCGTGGCGAAGAAGACGGCCGACTCGGAGGAAGAGAAAGAAGATGTCCCCCCGCCCAAGGACGCCGGCGGCTTGGAAGGCCGATGGTACAAGCCGGGGCATTGGACCGGCGCCGTCGTGCCGGCCAAGACCAACAATTTCGATTTCGACGGCGAGATGAATATCGTCTCACTCGACGTCAAGGGCGATCCGGAGCCCCTGCCGGGGACGCAATTCCGGTTGACGTCTTCCCGCGACGTGATGCTCTCCAAGGGGGAGCGGAAAACTCTCGAAACGTCGTTCTTCGTTCCGCAAGGATCTTACGGCGCGCAGTTGTCCGTCGGCCTGATTGCCAGTGAAGGCGCCGACTCGATGCCGTCGCGAGATCTTCTCCGGGCGATGCCCGCCCACCAATATCATTTCATCGTACTGGCCGCATCGGCGGGCTCCTACGAAGTGTTGCGGGACTGCGACACGATGGCCCCGCCCTGGGGTTTTTTCTCCGGTTCCAATGCCGATCGTCACTACCAGGTCCACGCACCGAACCTCCAGCAAGACGTCCCCCTGCCGCCGCACGCCCTGCTTTGGACCAGCATCGCGTACGTTCTCTGGGACGACATTTCTCCGGAGACCCTGGGCACCGACCAGCAGCAGGCGTTGCTCGATTGGCTCCATTGGGGCGGACAGCTCATCCTCAGCGGCCCCGGCACGCTGGAGAAACTCCGCGACAGTTTCCTCGAACCCTATCTGCCCGCCGTGGCCGATGGCGCATGGGAAATTTCCGCCGATGATCTGGAGCCGTTCAGTCGCCGGTGGACGCCGCGGCTGGCAGCTCCATTGGCTCCCACGCGCCCCTGGGTCGGCGTCCGCCTGATCCCTCACGAACAGTCGCGGACGGTACTGTCCAGCGACACGGCCCCGCTGCTCGTCGAACGGCGCGTGGGGCGCGGGCGGATGGTTGTGTCGGCGTTTCGCTTAAACGCCCGGGAGTTGCGGGCGTGGGAAGGATTCGACGGCTTTCTCAACGGTTGCCTGCTACGCCGCGCGCGGCGAACCTTCCGACTTGGCACTGAAGGCGAACTCCAAGTCTCTTGGACCGATGCCCCGGGAGAGCGGCTCGATCCCCGGCGAATCTGCGACTTGCGATACTTCACCCGCGACGCGGGTATCGAGCCGGAAACCAACGGGCGGAACGAGCCCGATCTCGACGATCCCGACGGACGGCCGGCGCCGGGGACGGGGGTCGCGGGCTGGAACGATTTCAACCCGGTGGGCGATAACGCCCGAAAGTCGCTGAGCAACGCGGCGAGAATTGAAATCCCCGATCGATCCTTTGTGTTCCGCATCCTGGTCGCGTATCTGGTGGTGCTGGTGCCGGTCAATTGGGCCGTCTTTCGAGTGCTCCGGCGGGTCGAGTGGGCCTGGATCGCCGCGCCGTTGATTGCCTTGGCCGGCACGGTCGCGGTGATCAAGATGGCCCGGCTGGATATCGGTTTTGCGCAATCGCGGTGCGATCTGGCGGTGGTCGAATTGCAGGGCGACTACCGCCGTGCCCACGTCACTCGCTACTCGGCCCTCTACACGTCGCTGCGCACGGCATACGATCTGCATTGCGACGACCCGGGCGCGATGGTGCTGCCGTTTCCCGTCGTCGACGATCCGGCCATGTTGCGCGACGAAGATCGGGCCATGCTGCGGCTGCACCGCGGCGAGGCCGTGGATCTGCGCGGCGTGGTCGTCGACTCCAACTCGACCGGTTTCGTTCACGCCGAGCAGATGTGCGACCTGGGTGGACCGATTGGCTATGCGGAGCCGGCTGCCGGACGCTGCCGAATCACCAACGGTACGGATCTCGATCTGCATGGCGTCGGCGTGTTGCGGAGAACCGAGTCGGCGGATATGCAAATTGCCTGGCTGTTGTCGCTGGAGTCGGGCCAGATCGAGACCGCTTCGTTTGCGCCCGTTGCCGAAGATGCCAAGGACGCCCGATGGTGGCGCGATCAACGCGGCGAAGCGACCCTCACCCGAGCGGTGCCCGGGTCGGGTGACTTGAATTTCGGCCGGTGGATCGATTTGGCGCAGGCAGCCGACACGCTGCGCCCCGGCGACGTGCGGCTGGTGGCTTGGACCGGGAGCGAAATTCCGGGGCTGCAACTCGATCCCGAGCCGCCGCAGTTTCGCCGTGCCGCGCTGGTGGTGGCCCATTTGAGATACGGCCATCTGGGGCCACTGCGGACGGATGACAACGCAAGGTGCGAAGTTGAGGAATCAGAGGTGCGGAAGGCGGGGGAAGTAGGGAGTAGCGATTAGGATCGATGGGTGGCTGGGGTCGAGATGCGAGGAACGAGCACCGAGCCCCCAGATTGCAACCAACTGGGGGCTCGCTGCGCTCGACCCCAGGCACACCAGGCGGAGATTAGGGACTAGGAAGAATCAACATGATTGAGATTACGAGTTTTACGAAACGATACGGCGATCTGGTGGCCGTCGATTCGCTTAATCTGACGATTGGCGAGGGGGAGACGTTTGGGTTCATTGGGCCCAACGGAGCGGGCAAGAGTACGACGATTCGGTTCTTGGCTACTTTGATCAAAGCCACCAAGGGCGACGCCACGGTCGACGGCCATTGCGTGTCGAGCGACCCGATGGCCGTGCGCCATAGCATCGGGTATATGCCCGACAGCTTCGGCGTGTACGACGGGATGAAGGTCTGGGAGTTTCTCGATTTCTTCGCCCTGGCGTACCAAATCCCCCGAGTTCGCCGCAAGCAGGTCATCGGCGATGTGCTCGATCTGTTGGACCTGATGGGCAAACGCGATGCCTACGTCAACAGCCTTTCCCGCGGCATGAAGCAGCGGCTCTGTCTGGCCAAAACGCTCGTGCATGATCCGCCCGTGCTGATCCTCGACGAGCCGGCCAGCGGCCTGGATCCTCGCGCCCGGGTTGAAGTGAAGGCCCTGCTGAAGGAACTTCGGCGGATGGGCAAGACGATCCTCATCTCCAGCCATATCCTCACCGAACTGGCCGATTGCTGTACGTCGATCGGTATTATCGAACGGGGAAGGCTGCTGATGCACGGCCCGATCGACGAAGTCTACGCGCGGATTCGGGGGAATCGGACCGTCCACGTTCACTTCCTCGACCAGACGGAAGCCGGCCTGTCGATCATTCGCAGCATGGCGGAAACTCGCAACGTCGAGGTCGACGGCGATCGGGCCCTGGTCGAGTTGGCCGGCGACGACCGTCTGGTCGCCGGTCTGCTGACGCGACTCGTCGAGGCCGGCGTTTCGGTCCACTCCTACGCCGAGAAGGAGCCGACGCTGGAAGATGTGTTTATGCTGGTTACGAAGGGCGTGGTTGGGTAGGGGATGATTGGCTTTGAATCGATCGACGGGAACCGCGGATGTACCTCTTCGAGAATCCGGTCCTGCAACGCGAACTGCTGGCCAACCTGCGCATGGGGCGGGCGTTCGTATTGCTGTTGGTCTATGTGGCGCTGTTGGGTTCGATGGTTTGGATCGCCTGGCCCAATGAGCAATTGCTCGACTTGACGCGCCCGCCGGAGTCGGCCAAACGGCTGGTTAAACTGTTCTTTCTCGGACAGTTCGCCTTGATCTCGCTGATGACGCCCAGTTTCGCGTCCGGGGCCATCGCCGGGGAAAAGGAGCGAAAGACCTACGAGATGTTGCTGGCCAGTCCGATGGGACCGGGGGCCGTGGTGCTGGGGAAACTGGTGGCGTCGCTCTGCCACCTGGGCGTGCTCCTCGTGGCCACGCTGCCCATCGTCATGCTCTGCGTGCCGTTGGGAGGTGTTTCGCCGTACGAGGTGCTGGCCACCTACGTGGCGATGACCGCCGCGGTCGTGGCGTTCGGCATGATCAGCATCGCCTCGAGCGCCTACTTCACGCGCTCCGCCGCCGCCCTGATCGTCTCCTACATGCAAATCCTGCCGTTCGTGCTGCTGGGCGTGTTTGTCCATGAAATGCTGGAAACCTCGCCCAGGGTCCGGCTGGTTTTTCTGGCCGGCGGGATGCCCCTGCTGAGCCTCGTGCTGTGTATTGTTCTGTTTCGCACGACCACCGCCCGGCTGTTGCACCCACCCGACGTGGGCAGCGAATCCGGCGACGCGGTCGATCTGGATATCGAGCAGAAAGAGGCCGTGGGGCTGGTGATCCAGAGAGATCGGTTTCCCGACAGCCTTTTTGCCCCGTCCAAGCGGACCGACCTGATGACCGACCGCCAGAACGCGGTTTACGACAAGGAAATGCGCAGCGAGCTGTTCAGCCAGGGGAGTCTCATGCTGCGGATGGTGATCCAGATGAGCATGGTCCTGGGCCTGGTGATGATGGCCGTCTGCCTGTACATCCAACCCCAGTGGGCTCCCTGGTACGCTGCCTACGTGTTGCTGTTCAACATGCTCGTGGGGCCGGTCTTCTCGGCCGGCAGTATCACCAGCGAACGGGAACGGCAGACCCTGGAGTTGCTGTTGACCACCACGCTGTCGCCGTGGCACATCCTCTGGGGAAAGCTCTTGGCCGGCCTGCGCATCTCCAGCGTGTTGACCAGTTTTCTCCTTTGGGCCCTGCTGCTGGCTTGGGTCATCCCGCCGTGGACCTACTGGTCCGACACGCTGACGTTGTTGGGATACGCGCTGATCGTCGCGCTGAGCAGTCTGACGACGACCACCGTCGCGATGTTCTGCTCGGTCGTGTTTCGCAAGACGACCGCGGCGATGACCTGGTCGTACCTGATCGTGATCGTGCTGTTTGCCGTACCGCCGGCCGTGCTCTTCTTCGCCGATCGGTTCTTCCCCGAGGCGGCCGCCGCGATCGACATCGTCCAATACGCGTTCACCAGCCCATTTTCCGCCTGCTTCAGCTTACCGCTGACTCTCGGCGAGTATCCACCCGCGGTGACCGCCAATTGGCCGGTCGTCTGGCGGTTTTTCCTCTTCTACATTGTGCTCGATCTGACCCTGCTGTCGTGCATCGCTTGGCTCTTCAACCGCCGCTGGCGGGCCGCTTCGACCGAGCGGGTGTAGCTTCGCGTCGAGAATGATGACACCGGCCGGAACGTGTGCCACGGCTTGCCTGCAAGCAGTGCCTTCTTGCGGCCCATCCCACAAGTGAGTGCCTGGCTCGATGGAGTATGAGGATCCTGAGTTGGAGGGGGCATCCGTTGGAGGCGTACTTGGTATCCGTTGCCGAGAAGTACGGGTTCCTCTTCTCTGTTGCCAGACCTGGAGAATCGCTGAGAAATGTCCTGATTTGTCAATAATCCCCGAACAGAGAAGAGGAACCCGTACTTTGCCGCTGGGGCCCTGTTTTGCGGGATTCCGTGCTCAGATCTGGACCACTGCTTGCAAGCGAGCAGTGGCACACGAGAGCCGTTTGCACCCACCGGTACGGCAAAGTAGAATGTGGTGGCGATTCAAACCACCAACCCCCTTATGATTCAAGCCACCGACTACCCGGAGACACACGCGATGAAACACACGGCACTGCTGATCCTCTTGGCGCTCACGATCCCCTCGGCCGGAGCCGCCGAGTGGCCGCAATGGCGGGGGCCCAACTTCAACGGCTCGACCGACGAGACGAACCTGCCGACCCAGTGGAGCCGGACGGAGAACATCGCCTGGAGCGCCAAGTTGCCCGGCGCCGGCGCGGGTACGCCCGTGGTCTCCGGCGATCGGGTCTTTATCTCCAGCACGGCCCCCGACGATGACGTGCTCAAGGCCCTCTGTTTCGACCGCGCCTCGGGCAAGCTGCTCTGGACACACGACGTGGGCAAGGGAAACAACAGAGATTACCGCAGCAACTACGCCGCCCCCTCGCCGGCGACCGACGGCAAGCTGGTCGTCTTCTTCTTCAGCACCGGCGAACTGGCGGCCTTCGATCTCGACGGCGGCAAGCTGTGGCAGCGGAACATCCAAAAAGACTTCGGGCCGTTCGCCTTCCTCTGGACCTTCAGTAGCAGCCCGTTGTTGTACGACGGCAAGCTCTACATGCAGGTCTTGCAGCGCGACGTACCGGTCGACGGGCGCGGACTGGCCGACCGAAAGAACGAGTCGTACCTGTTGGCCCTCGATCCGCAAACCGGCAAATTGCTTTGGCGCCACGTGCGTCCCTCGCCGGCGGTGAGGGAATCGCTGGAGGCTTTTTCCACGCCCATTCCGTTTACGCACAACGGCCGCCAAGAGATTCTGGTTGTCGGCGGCGATGTAATCACGGGACATGATCCCGACTCGGGCAAGGAACTTTGGCGCTGGGGTACCTGGAATCCCAGCAAGATTACCCACTGGCGTCTGGTCCCCTCGCCGGTGGCCGGCGGTGGTGTCGTTCTGGCCTGCGCGCCAAAGAAAGATCCAATCTACGCGGTCAAGGCCGGTGGTGAAGGTCCTCTGACCGACGACGCTCTGGCCTGGGTCAGTCGCGGTGATCAGCAGATTTCTTCCGACGTGCCCACGCCCGCCTATTACGATGGCGATTTCTTCGTCTTAAGCGACGTCCGCAAGACGCTCGCTCGCGTGGAACCCAAGTCGGGCAAGATCAAGTGGACGATGCGCACGCCGGGGCTTGCCAAGTACGAAGCCTCGCCGCTGGCCGCCGACGGCAAGATCTACCTGATCAACTTCGTCGGCGAAGTGACCGTCGTCGACGCCACCAGCGGCGAAGTGATCAACACCATCCAGATGGCCGAGCCGGAGAAGGACCCGGTGCGATCTTCGGTCATCGCGGCCGGCGGCCAGTTGTTCATTCGCACCAACACCACGCTGTTCTGCGTGGGGAAGTAGTTTGTACGATGGCCCTCCGATGCCGTCGATGCCGTACGATGGGCTTCCAAGCCCGTCGCTGTTGAGGCAGGATCCTCGGGAAGACGGCTGCCGCGAGGTGCCTGTCCCCCTTTTTTACGGTACTTCCTGGTGGTCCGTCCGAGAAAAGGGGGCAGTATCTAACGCGACTTAACCCCTTCCCGAGAAGCCACTTACGTCGCGGATTCCGGGAAGCCGTTTTCGGAGATCATCTGCACGGCACGGCGCGTATATCCATTTACCCGCTTTCCGTCGGGGGGGTAAGCAGCGAATTGGCGCGCACTTTCACGCCGAGTTATTCCACGGGCGCTTGGCCGGTCGAGGGCACGTAAGGCGTTGTGAGCTAGTGCCTCTTGTGGTATTTTCAGCGCTGACCCCTATGTGATTTGGCGCGTATCGGTGCTCGCGTTTATTCAGATTGTGGTGAACGATATATAACATAGTTATGCCACTAACCAAAACACACCAAACT
>CAYUIQ010000327.1:0-7982 GCA_964444795.1 uncultured Planctomycetaceae bacterium | reverse complement strand
CGTGTTGGCGCCTTTCACGGGCCAGGGGCCCATGCTACGCATACGCGCGCATTGTGCGCGAAAGTCACAACCAAAGACTCGATCCCGCCCCGCCAGAGGCACGTCATGAAAGTCGGCCCTTGGATTCTGCTTGCCTTTTGCGGCTTGATCGCCGATGGGGCACTCTCCGCGGAAAGACCGCCGCATCACCGTCTTTCGGCGCCGGCGATTCGCGACGTGGAAATTGCCGACGCATTTTGGACGCCACGGATCGAGACGTCCCGCCGCGTGACGCTGCCGTATTGCTTCAAGACATGTGAGGAGACGGGCCGGATCAGCAATTTCGTTAAGGCGGCCGGTCAACTCGAAGGGCCGTTCGTGGGTATCTGGTTCAACGATTCCGACGTCTACAAAGTGCTCGACGGAGCCGCCTATGTGTTGGGGACTCGCCGCGACGACACGCTCGACCGGTTGACCGACGACGTGATTGCGAAGATCGCCGCGGCCCAACAGCCCGACGGTTATCTGTTCTGCTTCTACACCATCGCCAATGCGGATCAGCGTTGGAAGAACATCGTCAAACCGGCCCGGCATGAGCTATATTGCACGGGCCATCTGATCGAAGCCGGTGCGGTCCACCACGAGATGACCGGCAAACGGAACCTGCTCGACGTGGCCTGCAAGCTGGCCGACCACATCGGCACCGTCTTTGGCCCGGGCAAGCGGCACGACGTAC
This sequence comes from uncultured Planctomycetaceae bacterium, assembly GCA_964444795.1. Lineage (GTDB taxonomy): Bacteria > Planctomycetota > Planctomycetia > Pirellulales > Thermoguttaceae > JABMRP01. The sequence goes on along the minus strand of CAYUIQ010000327.1, from coordinate 7,267 downwards.
CCGAGCATCAGGAGCTGGAACTGGCGCTGATCAAACTCTATCGCACCACCGGCGAAAAGCGATACCTCGAACTGGCCCAATTCTTCATCGACCAGCGAGGCAATGCCGACGGGCACGCGCTCTACGGTGCCTACAGTCAGGACCATCTGCCGGTGCGCCAACAAGGCGAAGTGGTCGGGCACGCGGTTCGGGCCATGTATCATTGCACGGGCATGGCTGATCTCCACGCCGAGACGGGCGACCCCGAGTTGTTGGCCGCTTGTCGGCGCCTCTGGCAAAGCACTACGCATCGCAAAATGTACCTTACCGGCGGCGTCGGCGCGACGCGGCATGGTGAAGCGTTCGGTGCCGACTACGAATTGCCGAACGACACGGCCTACGCCGAAACGTGTGCCGCGATCGGCCTGATCTTCTTCGCCCACCGCATGGCACTGATCGAGACCGACGCCCGGTACGCCGACGTCCTGGAACGTGTGCTGTACAACGGCTTTCTCTCCAGCGTAAGCCTCTCGGGCGATCGGTTCTTCTACCAGAATCGGCTTGCCACCCGGGGCGACTACCGGCGCCAGGCATGGTACGGTTGCGCCTGTTGCCCAAGCAACGTGGTACGCGTGTTCCCCAAGATCGGGCGTTACATTTACACGCATGACGACGGGACGATTTACACGAATCTCTACGTGGCCGGCAAGGCAACGCTGGTGCTGGGCGCGACGCCCGGCGAGTCCAACCCAGTGAAGCTGACCCAGCAAACGCGCTACCCCTGGGACGGACACGTGAAGCTGACCGTCGATCCGGCTCAAGAGGCGGCGTTCGACCTGTGTCTTCGCATTCCCGGCTGGTGCCGTCAGCGACAGACGCCCGGCGGGCTGTATCGCGTGGCCGCGACGGAGGAAGCGGACGGATCGACGTTTTCAGTGAAAGTCAACGGGCGCGTGGTTCCGGTCTCGCCACTCGACCGGGGGTACGTTCGCATGGGCCGGAGCTGGAAAGCCGGCGACACGATCGAGTTGGACCTGTCCATGCCGATCCGCCGAATTCATGCCGACCCGCGCGTCAAGGCCGACGCCGGGCTGGTGGCGCTTCAGCGGGGACCGATCGTCTACTGTGTCGAGGCGATCGACCACGCCGGCCGGGTGCGGCATCTGAGCCTTCCACCCGAGGCCCCGTTGCGAGCCGAACATCGTTCCGAACTGCTCGGCGGCGTGACCGTGTTGCGTGGGCAAGCGGCCGCCCGAGAGGTTGGGTCCGATGAGCCGGTGGCCGTGGAGTTACTGGCCGTTCCGTATTACGCTTGGGACAATCGACAGGGGGGCGAGATGGCCGTCTGGATTGCCGAGGATATCGAGCGTGCGATGCCGATCCCCCGGCCGACGATCGCATCCGGCGCGCGTGTTTCCGTTTCGCATTGCTGGCCCCGCGACACGCCGACGGCAGTCAACGACCAGATCGAACCGCCCAATTCACACGATCTGGTCCCGCCGCGTCACACATGGTGGGATCACCTCGGCGGGAAGGAGTGGATCCGGTACGACTTTGCCGCCCCGACGAAGGTTTCGTCGGTCGAGGTTTACTGGTTCGACGACCGCCAGACCGGTCATTGCCGGGTTCCCGAGTCGTGGCGATTGTCGGCCATGATCGACGGCCAGTGGCGCGAAGTCGAGGGAGCGTCGGCCTACGGAACGGCCCCAGACGGCTACAACCGCGTTACGTTTACCCCTGCTGAAACGACGGCACTGCGGATCGACGTGCAACTGCGCGAGGCGTGTTCCGGCGGCGTGCTGGAATGGCGGGTGCAGTAGCCATGTCGCGCGTTCTGCTGGTCAATATGCCGTTTTCCAATCTCCGCTGGCCGAATCTCGGGCCCAGTCTGCTCAAGGCGGCATTGCTGCGGCGGAAGATTCCTTGCGAGATTGCGTATTTCAATTTCGACTTCGCCGAACGGGTCGGCCTGGAACATTACAACTGGATCGCCGATGACTTCGCCTTCGTCTTGGGCGGCGAACGGCTCTTCGCCAAACACTACTTTGCCGGGCAGCTATCCACCGACGACGCCTATTGTCGCGATGTTCTGCTCGACGCGGATCCGGGATTTGGCGACCAGGATCGTCGCGACTTCGAGCGGACCGAGCAGTTCGTCGCGCCGTTTCTCGACCATTGCATCGAGGCCGTTGATTGGTCGCGCTACGCAGTGATCGGGTTCGCGGCTTCCTTCCAGCAGACGATGCCCTCGATGTGCCTGGCCCGGCGGATCAAGCAACTTCATCCGGAAACGACCGTCGTTTTCGGCGGCGCGGCTTGCGAAGGCGAGATGGGCGTCGAGATGTTGCGATGTTTCCCGGAGCTTGATTACGTGTTCCTGGGCGAAGCCGATCGGACGTTTCCCGCGGTCGTTGAACAGATTCTCGGCGGCGGGCCGGTCGAATTGCCGCCCGGCGTGGCGGGACGAGAGGCGGAGGCGGTCGCGGATCCGGTCGGGTGCATGGTCCGCGACATGGACTCCCTGCCGTACCCCGATTTCGACGACTACTTCGCCCGACTCAAGGAAAGCCCGCTTGCCGAACAGATCGACGCGACCTTATTCTTCGAGACGTCGCGCGGATGCTGGTGGGGGCAGAAACATCATTGCATGTTTTGCGGACTCAACGGCGGCACGCTGGCCTATCGCCGCAAGGGCCCCGATCGGGCCGTCGATGAGCTGCGCTACCTGGTCGATCGGCACGACGTCCACCGGGCCTGCTCGGCCGACAACATCCTCGACCACCGCTACTTCGAGACGTTTCTTCCCAAACTCAAGGAGGCGGACCTCGATCTGGCGTTTGTCTACGAGATGAAGACGAATCTGACGCGGCGACAGGTGCAGTCGCTGCTCGATGCCGGCCTGGGCGCCGCGCAATTGGGGATCGAGACGTTCATCACGCCGCTGCTGCGGATGATCGGAAAAGGGGCCAATGCACTACAGAATCTCCAGGCCCTTAAATGGTTCTCCGAGGCGCGCATCGAGGTGAAGTGGAATCTGCTCTACGGCTTTCCGGGTGAAACCCCCGACGATTACCCGCCGCTGGCCGATCGGCTGGAGACGTTGGTCCATCTGGCCCCGCCGCTGGCCGTGGGACGCGTGCGGCTGGACCGTTTCTCGCCCTACTTCGACGATCCGGCCGCCCACGGCATGGCCAATCCGCGTCCCCATCGGGCCTTCTCCCACGTCTATCCGTTTGCAGCGGAGAGCCTGGCTCGCTTGGCTTATTACTTCCAATACGACTATGCCGACGGCCGCGACCCGGGGGAGTACGCGGGGGACGTTTTGAAGACGATCGATCGCTGGCAACAATCGCCCGGCACGGCGACGTTGAACTGTTTTGACCGCGACGACGGCGTGTTGCTGATTACCGATACCCGGCCGTGCGCCGCCGAGTTTCAGTACCGGCTCACCCGCTGGGAACGCGAGATGTACCAATTCTGCGACACGGGCCGATCCACCGAGACGATCGTCCGATGGGCCGCTGGGCGATGGGGCTCCGACGCGCCGGACGAACGGGCCATCGGCGCGGTGCTTGAGCAATGGATCGACCGGGCGATCGTGATCCGTCTCGACGGCCGCTACTTGAGTCTGGCCCTACGCTCGCCGGCGGCGGAGTGAAATGAGATTCCTCAATAGCGTCTTCTTCTCCTCCGCTTTCCGGCCACATTGCCGGTGGCCAGGCCCTTGAAGAATCCGATCAGGCCGATGATGAAGAGGATGGGCGGGTAGATGAAGACGACGTCGCCGGCCAATCCCACGAAAAACCAGATCGCGGCGACGACCATCATCAACAGGCCGCCGACGATGCCGGCGTCGAGGCCTTTCTTCTCTGGGGCGAAGACGCCGGCACCGCCTTCGTCCGCCGCCGCGGACCGGTGGGCCCTTTCGGTCATGCTTTCCGAGGCGACGTTGAACGACGGAAAGGGGTCTTCCTGGGGTGCCGGCGGCGACTCGGCCGGCTGCGATGGCACGACGTCGGGCGTCAGCATCACCGGCTGCTCGGCGACGGCCATGGCGGGAACCTTCATCATGCCCTGACAGGAAGGGCATTTGACCGTCTTTCCGCCCATCCCCGATGGAACCTGCAAACGCTTGCGGCAGTGCGGACAATCGATCTGAAAGTTGCCGCTCGGTGCTGAACTCATCGGTGGCCTCCCAAAGATCCCTACGGCGGGCACTTCGCGCAAATCGGTTGGAAGAGGTTGGTGCTGAGGTAGCGGTCGCCCCGGTCGGGCAACAAGACCACAATGGTGCCGGAAGTCATCGTCTCGGCCACCATCATCGCCCCGGCCACTGCCGCGCCGCTGGACATGCCCACGAAAATACCTTCCTCGGTGGCCAGCCGGCGGGTAGCCTCGAAGGCCGGCTCGTCTTCGACCGTGAGTTTCTCGTCGAGCATGCCGCGATCGTAGATCTTGGGGCGAATCGCCTCGTTCATGTTCTTCAAGCCCTGGATGCGATGTCCCATGGGCGGCTCGATGCCCACGACCTTCGCCTCCGGCTTGTGCTCGCGGAGATACCGGCTCACGCCCATCAGCGTGCCGGTTGTTCCCATGCCGGCCACGAACCGGTCGACCCGCCCTTCGGTCTGGGCGAGAATCTCCGGGCCGGTCGTGTGGTAGTGGGCGAGGATGTTGCTCTCGTTCTCGAATTGGTTGGGCATGAAATAAACGTCGGGCTCTTCCTCGACCATCTGATGGGCCAAGCGGATGGCGCCGTCGGTGCCCTGATCGGCGGGCGTCAGCACAACCTCGGCCCCCAACGCTTCGAGAATGCTGCGACGCTCGACACTAACACAACCGGGCATGCACAACTTCACCCGGTAGCCCTTGGCCGCCGCGATCATCGCCAGCGCGATACCCGTGTTGCCGGAGGTCGGCTCGAGAATGGTCTTGTCGCCCGCAAGGGCCCCCGACTCTTCGGCCGTGTTGATCATGTACAAGGCCGGCCGATCCTTCACCGAACCGCCCGGATTGCTCCCCTCCAATTTGGCCAGCAAGGTGACGGCCGAAGGGTTCGGGTTCATCGCCGTTAGTTCCACCAGGGGGGTATTGCCGATGGCGTTGAGGACGGACGCGCGACTGGTCTTCCGGGGGGAGCGCGTTGCCGGTTGACCTCGCTCTAACCCCTTCATGTGGGGGCCATTCGCCGCGGGTCGTAGCGAAAGCGGGGATTGTTGTGGGGCGATACCCATCTCGTGTTCCTCAGGCCAGGTGTTCGACGGACTGATATCACACCCCCCATTGGGAGTTGCTTCATCGGATCATCCGTTACGCGTCCCGGTTTGTAGCACGCCCAAGGCAGCCATGTCAACCGAAACTTCCTATCCTGCGTCACTCACTTGCGATCCCGTCTGCGCCGGGCGCACAGGCCGAGACCGAGCAGCCCCAGCGCGGCCAGGGCGAAAGTGGAAGGCTCGGGGACACCGGCGGCGGTGGTGAAGACGAAATCGCCGGGCTCCCGGGCAATGTCGCTGATGCGAACCTCGTCGATACTGCCCAGCAGCGGACCGCGATAACCGCCGCGACGCATGCTCCCGATGGCGAAGACTCCGCCGTCGCTGCCCGCGATATCGGAGTTGAGTTGCCCCGTGCCAATCAGAGTGGCCTCGGTGGCGTCGCTGCCGAGACTCGTCCAGTAGAGTTTCAGGTTTTCCGGATCGGTTGGGTCGCCGTTGTAGGTGGCCGCGACGTGAAACCAATCATTGGCGACGAAGGCATGGTCGGCGGTGGTCGGGATCGCGGACAACAGCCCTCCCTCTCCGGAAACGCCTTGGAAATTGAGGTTGCCGTTGTCGATGCGGAACTGGAACGACCGATTGGAAGTCCCGCCGTCGTTTTCGCGCGTGATAATCATCTGCTGCTCGCCGGCGACGTTTTGGATCGTGCTGACGTTAATCAGCGCCTCGTAGGTGAAGGCCCCGTCGGCGCCCTGATAGTCGGACTGGCTGTCGGTGTTGGCCGTCGTGATGCCCTTGGTCAAGCCGTTGTTGCCCAGGTCGCTCGACGTGACGGTGAACGTGTTGCCGAAGCCGTCCGAAGCGAACGTCCCGCGCGTGCCGCCGATGAGGTTCTGGTTCTTGGTCGCGCCGCTGCCGGAGTCGAGATAGTCGCCGCTGGTTTCGTCCAGGTGGAACAGGTGCAGTGTGTTGGCGTCGGCCGTATAGGGGCCGGCGATGTTTGAACCGACCTGCGACCGCTGGCTCTCCAGCGCCAGCACCCCGCTGGTGTGGACCGTGCCGACTTCCGCGGGTGTCAGGGCGTGGCTGTACACGGCAACGTCGTCGATGGCCCCGTCGAACCAATTGGCGCCGCCGCCGTCCGGACGCCGAGCGATCTTGAAGTTGTCCCGGACGAAGTTTGAATTGTTGGTCACCGGGACCGGTGAGCCGATTTCCGCTCCGTTCTGATAGAACCGCAACTCGTTGGCTTCATCATTGAACGTGGCCACCAGATGGACGAAGCCGCCGGTTCCGATTGCGGTGCCCGTCTTCCCTTGGATGGTGCCGGGGTTCGAGGTGGGCGGTGACGTTATGTGCTGGATTTCCGGAACCGCGGCGTTGAAGCGGAACAACCTGCCGCCATATTGGCCGGAGTTCTGGACCCCCGCGACGTAGCGGACCCCCGAAAGCGTTTCGGGGCTGACCCACGCGGCCATGCTGTAGCTGCCGCCGGAAACGACGCCGGCACCGACGTCCACGAACTGGTTGCTGCCGTTGAAGTCCAACGCCGTGCCGACCTGCCCGGCCACCGTGCCCGGGTTGCCGATCATGGTCCCGTCGGGCCCGACCACGGCGTCCGCGTTGCCGTCCAGCGGATAGTACGCCACCAGGGCTGCCGAGGCACCGTGGACGTGGGCAAGCAGCACGACCGCTGCAACGAAGCTCGCTGTGATGATGGTGTTTCTCATGAGGTGCCTCCGGATTCGGCAGGGGTAGCCGTTTGAGCCCCCGGGCCATGCCGAGAGATCAACTCAAACGTCGAAAACTCACGTTCGAGTCTAGGCAACGACTACGAGGATTGCAAGCAGTTTCTGCTCCCCCCCGCAAGAGAAAAGGGGACAAATCTCCAAGAAAACAACTCCCGGGATACACATCCGGTTAGAAGAGGGTGCGGCGTCACGACAACTTCGTGATCCCCGGGATTGGCGCCGGGTAATTGCCGCCGGCATCGGGAACGACCGGCGGCGTGGCGTCCCAGGTGTATCGGTCGGGGGCCAGTCGCTCTTGTGAATTCATCGCTTCTTCCC
>CAYUIQ010000326.1:0-8082 GCA_964444795.1 uncultured Planctomycetaceae bacterium | reverse complement strand
ACCATTACGCAAGGATTCGCGGGGCGTGTCGCGAAGGGATGAGCATGAGCGAGATCGCCAGGACATTACACCATGCACGACGGAAGCTCCGGGGTGGCACCTGGGCTCCACCAAGGTGGCGTTCTGATGACCATCGAGCCGAGCGGGAGCTGGACTATCGTCTCTTCAACACGAGGCCGTCACCGACCACGGGCCCTCAATCTCCCGCCACCACGCGACCGCCCGGTCCTCCGTCCATTGATTGGCACAGTCGCATGTACTGAGTGCCCGCCTTAGGGTTCGCACGTCTTGAAACCGGTCGTTCGGGTCCTTCTCCAAGCACCGCAGCACGATGCCTTCCAGGTCACCGGGAAGGCCCGGTCGTAATCTCGAAGGGGCCACCACCTCGTCGCGTTCATGGGCGGCAAGAACCTGGAGTGGGGTTTTCCGCGGAAAGGGCGGATTGCCGGTCAGTAGATAATAGGCAACCGCTGCTAACGAGTAGATGTCGCTGCGTGCGTCAGCCTCCTCGTATACGGCAGCCTGTTCCGGCGACATATACAACGGCGACCCGCTGAAATGCCCCTCGGGCACGGTGATTGGCTTTCTCGCCTCTTCGCTGGCCGGTTGCTTCACCAGCCCGAAATCGAGCAGCTTTGCCACGTCATGGACTCCACCCCGCCTGGCCGCAAAGATGTTGGCCGGCGTGATGTCCCGATGAACCAAACCCGTGCCATGGGCCTCACCCAGGGCACCGCATACCTGACGCAGGAAGTGAACAACCCGCGCCGGTAGCAAAGGTCCGTGTAGCTTCACCAATTCGCCGAGATTCAATCCTGGCAGCAGTTCCATCACGTAGTAAAAGGTGCCGTTGCAGGTATGTCCGTAATCATAGATGTCAACGGTGTTCCAGTGCGTTAGTCTGGCAGTCGCTCGAACCTCTTGCTCGAATCGCGCCAGTGCCACCTCGCCGGCATCCCGTCCGGGCCGGATGAACTTGATGGCACACGGCCGCCGGAGCAAAATATGTTCTGCTTCATACACGTCTCCCATCCCGCCTGCACCGAGCTTCTCTTTCAAGCAGTATGGCCCCAACCGGTTCCCTACAGACTCGTCCCGAGGGACCGCCTCGTCAGGGGCGGTTGGACAAACCGCTACTTCCGCTGGTCGAGCACGAGTTTCGGCATCCTCGACAACCCAGGGATAGGCCACCGTCGGCTGTAAATCGTTCTGGAATGGCATTTCGTTCATACGTAATCACCGGTAAGCAGTTTCCGAGGCGGAAAACGCCCCTCGATCGGGTGTCCAATGGTCTCATTTCTATATCATTGGACGCAGGACGACTCAGCTTGACTGTAACGAGAACGTAACAATCCGAAGCGGAGTCTCAGGGAAGGCAGAAATTGAGGTGGCGTGTCGTTTTGGGAGGACTCTGTTCCGAATGTATCGTCTTCTCAAAAGAATAGACGCAATAGCAGGGAAAGAAGTTCCCGGGAGCGGCTACAGCGGCTCGCGCCGGCGCTCGGTATTCAATTCCGGCGCGACCTCGCGGCGCTTGTATGTGACGCGGTAACGGACGAACCGTTTTTCCCCGGGCTGGAAGTCCAGAAAGTACTTCACATGGTTCTGATCGACCCGCTCGACACGGCCCTCGACATCGTGCAGGTCCACGTACGCACCGGCCTCGCCACTGTCCCAATCCGCCGGCTTGCCCTCACTGCCCCAAAGGACCACGTTGGCGTCGAAATGGCGTTCCAGTTCCACCTTCACGTCGACCGGTTTTCCCGAGATGATTTCCTCCTCGTAGGTGACCGTCTCGTCGTAGTCGATCAGATCGTAATACATGACGAACGTGTCGTCGACCCGCCGCTTGTACTGCCGGGCGACGATGTTGCTGACCTGGCGGTCTCTGATTCGCCGGGCGACCGTGATGTCGGCGTCGCGGCCGACGTTCACCTCGACCCGATCACCGATGGGCACATACTTGGCCGTCGTGCCGCCGACGTAGGCAAGGTCCTTGTTTTGGTACTCGGAGAACAGCCGCACGGTGCCATTGGGCAAGGGCGACAGGCCCAGGTTCTCCATGGCCGATAGTTCCTTTTCCGTGCCGTCGTCTGCAACCAGCTTCTCGTTCTTGAAGCGGTAGAACTTGGTGAACCCCTTGCCGCCGTCGCGGTCGGTCAACTTGTAGACGCACTCCAGCGGCACGTCAGCCACCTTCATCGACACCAGTCGCTTGGGCTCCTTGTCCTTAATGTCCTCGCGGCCTTCGATCGTGAAGAGGAAATACTCGGAGAGGCCTTGCTTGACGACCCTTTTTTCGTCTTCGGGCAGAGCGGCCAATGCATCAACCGCGGCCGCCTCGCCCTCCTCCGCCAGCTTCTCCAGGTAGTCTCGAGCTTTCTCCCGCTGCTTCGGAGACATTTCCTTATAGGCCGCTGCTTTCTTGATCTCCGTAGAGCCGGGAGCGGGCCGCGTGGCCAGTGCGGCAATCTTCTCGACCAGGTTGATATTGCCCACTACCAGCCGGGTCTGGGCATTGTCGTAGAGTTCACCGGAGTTGTTGAACACGCGGACGTAGCCGGTCAGCTTCAACTCCGTCTCGGCTTCGTTGGCCACTCCCACGTAGTCCGCCGACCAGGTAATGCCACTGGTGAAGTAGCGGATTTCAACCGGGAGCTTTCCGGCCATTTCGCTCCGGATGTTCCATTGCAGGGCGTCGTTGCGGCCGGAGGGGAAGGTCGTGTCGATCAGATCGACCTTGTCCTGATGGTCGAGGATGCGGAAGTCGATGCTGGTGGGATCGATCAGCGTGTTGGCCCAGGTGAATTGGATGCGGTTGATGCCCGGCTTGACCGTCAGCAGCCGATGCTCGCGGACCATGGTGATGTCTTCGGAGTTGTAGATCGTCAGTTGCGTGGCCTCGCGGCGCGGGACGGTTACCAGGTCCACCGCAGCGAAGGCCGGGCTGGCCAGCCCCGGCAACAGCGAAATGAGTAGCCAGCGACCGCGTGAGAGCATCGTCATCTTCCTTTTCCAGCAGTCCCATGGCGCAAGTGTAGCCCGATTCATGCACCGGTCCACCTGCTGAGACGATTTAACGACTGGAGAAGTTCCGTCCCGAGGACAACCGTCTTGGCCACACTTCCGGGGGGGTGCTTCGGCGCTCTGTTATTCGGCCCGGAAAACCGGATTGGTCAGAGCATTGTTCGGCCCCCAAACCACCACTTTCTCTTGTTGCCTTGCCCGGTGCAAGGTGACTGCAATCCAACTCATTCCCGGTGCGCGAGTCAGTTCGTTGATTCCGCTGCGGGTTCGATCGCCGCGAGAACTCGTTTCACGACGCCTCGCAGATCGGGTGTCCAGCGGAGGACGATCACAAGATCGTTGTCTTGATCGACATAAATGTAGTTGCCGCCAAATCCGGCTGCGTAGAAACTGGACGCCGAAGCCGCGGCAACTTTTGCGGCGTCCGTATTCAACCACCACATGTATCCGTAGTCGCTCTTGGCACGGGCGGGAACACGCATCGCGTCGACCCATTCTTTGGAGATCAACTGCTTGTCGCGCCACTTGCCGTCACGCAAGAACAGGTAGCCAAATCGCGCGTGGTCACGCGTGCGGATAAACATTCCACCACCCCAGTGGCCACCGCCACTGACGGATTGAATCGACTGGCCGTCGATCGTGACCCAAGAGTTTTCGTATCCGTGCCATCGCCAACTGGGCGACGCGCCGATGGGGTCCATAATCTCCTCTCGCAACACGACCGGTAGAGGTCGACGCCAAACATTCAGCAGCGAATACGCCAGAAGATTCACACGAACATCGTTGTACTTGAAATGTGTACCCGGATCGTGCATCTGGCGATCCATCCACTTCTGTCGATCTGGCCCTTGCGGGCGATCCGCCCAATCCGGCTTGTCCCACAACTGGCCAGACCAGTCGGATGTTTGGTGTAACAAATGCTGCCAAGTGATCCGTGAGTTGTGATCGCCGTCGAATTTCCCGTCGCGAACGTAGTCTTTGAGAGGGTCTTTCAGGTTGCGGATCAAACCGTCGTCCCATGCCAGTCCGGCGACTGTCGACAAGTAACTCTTGGTCACGCTAAATGTCATGTCGACGCGTTGCGTGTCGCCCCATTCGGCAACGATGTATCCGTTGCGGATGACCATTCCATTTGCATCGCCACGAGGTTTTGTCGGCCCGATAATCTCGTTGAACGGTTCGCCCGCGAACGAGTTTGCGATGGCCTGGGCCAGATTCCTGGAGGCTTTGTTTTCGGCCCGTTTGGCGAATTCCACGGCTTCGCTCAACCGCTGGGCGTTCATGCCGACGGTCGCGGGCTCTCGTCTTTCCCACGAGCCCCAGGTGCCAGGGTAATAATGCGGTTGCGGTTGTGCGTGGGCACTAACTCCGAACCCCCAGCAGAATGCAACAGCAACGAACGAAAACACGATGGGGCGTTGAAGGTACTTCATCAGTTTGCTGCAATCCATCGGTGAAGAGTCTGAATGGCAAAAGGAACAAACCGAATCCTAGCAGACTGGTCGACGGTCATCCAGATAACTCCTCGCTCTTCTGCTTGGGTTCCCTGGTGAGCAACCATGCGCTCAGCCCGCCGGCGATGGCACCGCAAAGGTGGCCGTCCCAGGAAACCTGAGAGTTGGTGCCGGGCAGGACTCCCCAGATCAGCGTGCCGCCATAGAGGATGCCCACGGCGAAGGACACGATCAGCGGGATGACTCTTCTTTCGAGCAGGCCGGAGGCGATCAGGAAGGCCACCAGGCCGAAGACAAGGCCGCTGGCCCCAATGTGCGTCGCGTTGCGGCCGAATATCCATAGCAGCACGCCACTGGCGACAACGATCTCAGCGACGATCTCCCAGGACCTAGCCTTCGAGCCGGCCAGGAAGGCGAGCAAGATGAACAGGGGCACGGTGTTGCTCAGCAGATGGCCCCAACCGGAATGCAGTAAGGGCATCGATACAATGCCGACAGTTCCCCAAAGCGTGCGGGGCGCTAGGCCGAAGGAGTTGAAGTCGACGAGAAAGACGATCCAATTCAGGATGAACGCGCCCCAAATAACCCCGATGAAGACCACGATCCCCTTGAGTTCCTGCCCGATGGAATGGGTTGCGTTTTTCATCGTTGCCTCCGATCCCCGTGGTGCCGGGCGATGCCGGCCGGGGCAACTACTGGGGCGGATTAAGCATCGGTCGAACACTCCTGCCTCGAAGCATAGCCTGCTGGCGTCAATTCTGGATGCTCCAGCCGACAGTGTCAAGCACTGGGACAGGAGTGGCTACGGTCCAACGAGAAAACCCCACCGCAAAACCGATGGGGCTTGGATGTTCGGAGTGTGATGGGGCTATGCAGCCCGCTTCCGACGTCGCCATGCGATAGCCGGTCCCATTCTCGGCCAACTCCAACGCGACGCCCACAGCCCTCTCGACACGATCCGGTGATAGCTGATAGCTTTTCTTGACGTCGAGAAGGCGTTCATGCAGGCGGGCAATCTTCTCCGGTATCCGTGTCACGATGGCCCGTGAGTTCGGCCCCTTCGGCTCCGGAGGCCGACTTGGGGTGTTCGTATCTGCTGGACGACTCAAGAGATAGGCCAGAGCTGTGAAAACGAGGTGCCGACAGTGGTGACCACAAGCTCGCCGCGTATAGGTACGATTTGCCGCGATTTGCCGTGAAGCCCGGACCTTCTGCCATTTTGGATTCCGGATGTCGATCGGTGCCGGTCTGGTAGTCTACGGCCGATTTCTCGCGTCGTGATGGCCCCGTCGCACGTTTCGTCCCGGGAAGGCCAGCCCCGTTGTCACACCTTTCGGCCCGGACGGCCGACGCACGGTTGGCCACCGGACGCGACAGGGCCGCCACTGACGCGAATCTGGGCTCAAGCGGCAACGGCTGGCCGTCTCGGGGGACGCGACGCGACACGAGGCAACGTACGGCAACCCCCGTGCTCGCGCTATTCTGACGAAAAGGAGCATTTCGGGCCCGACAGGAGACATGCCCGTGCGGCGCCTATCCTCCGAGGCGAACTTGACAACTGCGTACAAGTGGTACAAAACACCTCCAGATGCAATTATTTGGGGGTACTTTGTACCCTGAGCAATTCTCGGACTACGGCAGCGTCCAGTGCCCTATGGCGAGCCATTTCGATCTTCCGTGAAGGCCGCGGAATGCTACGCGTGTCGCAAGCCGTCAGGGCGGGTATCCATTCGCCAATACCCATTCCTCGCACTGCCCTCAAACACGATCTTTCCATCGTCACGAAGCCTGGCCAGGGTGCGACGCGCGGTCGAGTCGCTGCAGCCGGTACGCTGAATGATCTGCTGTTTGCGAATCCCGCCGTTCTTCTTCAATTGGGCGAGTATCCAACGTGCGCGGGCGTCGTCATCCGTCTCGCTGGGCAGTGTGTCGGACAGCGGAGGACCTTTCCGCTGCTTGGAAACGCCATCGGTGTGGACTTCGCCCTGATTCGTCGTGAGTAGGCCCGGACGTTCCATGACGGTGATCTTGTTCGAAAACCGGTAGCCGTGCTGCCGGTCGTTGACGATCACGTCGGTGCTCGGATCAATATCGACGTTCGCCTCGGCAAGCAGGGTTCGCTTTACCCTGTTGCGGAAGTTCCGTATCGCGCCGGCCACGGCCGTCGGTCCGCCGTCGGTTCCGACAATCGCGGCGAGTTCTTCGCCGCTGAATGATCGATGGCGCCCCTGGGCATCTGTGTTGCGCAGAATGTCCAGAACCTGGCGAATGATACAGCTTCCTTCGGCGCCGCAGATCTTTACGTCGCACAGTTCGACGCGAGTATCACAGAAAACCATCTCGCCCCCAGGGAAGCGTCGCGGGGATGCCGGCGCAGACGGACGATACGACTGGTGGCCGTTTGCCTTGGCCAACCTATTCCCGTTCTTGGCCGCTCGTCGGACGACTCTGGCGAGCGTCTGGCCGGTTCGCGGGAAGGGCTTGGGGGTGAAGCCCGACGCTCCACAGGAAACCAGTTCACCGATCAGTTCGACACTCACCGAGTCATGATCCATCATGACAATAACCGGCACACGCCCCGGTCCATTAGTCCGGCAAATGTCCTCCAGTAGAAGCATGCAGAATTCGGATTTCGGCTGTCCGCGACGCGGCCGGGCCGGAATCTTGAGACTGAGAAGGACGTAGGAATACTCTTGTTGATTGAGCATTTGCCGGGCATCGTGATAATTCGTCACCAAATCGTAGTCGTGGCCTACGGAGAATAGGGTGTCCTCGATGTCCTCGCGGAATTGCCTGTCGTTGTCCACTACCAGAGCCTTTGGTTTCCCCGGCGCTTTGGCCCGCTTGTATCCTGCTTGAGATATCATGTCCGTGACCAACTCTTTCCCGTTCTGCATCATGTTGCTGCTCAACTTGACCCGATCCGACAATCACTTCAATGGCCGTCATGCGCTCCCGTTGCCGATGGTCATTCGATGAGTCGGACAATGGCGACGACCTTTCGCCAGCCGCACGTCGGATCGATCACCAGATAGCTGCCCGGTGCGATATCCAGTCCGATAAAGATGTCGTCCTCCACCGCTAGTACGGCACGCCCCCCGGGGCCGATGATCTCTTGCGGATCAAACGTCTCAGCACACTCGACGGCTTCGCGGAGTCCACCGGCACCAATTCTCCCCAGTAGCGGCAACGCATGGGGAGGCTCCTTCACCAAGCGAATGCTTCTTGCCCTGCCGGGCTCTCGTTCGATGAGTCCTGCCCTTTCCAGAGCCTTCAGGTGACAAGCAGCGCCACCCGAGGACTTGATGCGGAACCGATGGCCAATTTCGCGCAGCGATGGCGGGCGCCCCTTCTTACGAATTTCGTCGCGCAGGAATCTGTAAATGGCTCGCTGGCGTTTGGTGAGTTGATCTTCGGAAATCATGGCGTACCTCCAACTGGGAATGATCCTCCGGTGTTCCCCGCGCATGCGCAACCGACAGCGAGTTTCGACCGAGGCGAGAATGGTAAACGAGCGGTTCAGACACCGCTGGTGACAGCCAGACTGGCTAAGAATCGAGGGGCCAATACTGTGGCCCGGCAGGCCGCCCCCGGGGCGGAC
>CAYUIQ010000325.1:0-8143 GCA_964444795.1 uncultured Planctomycetaceae bacterium | reverse complement strand
CATGTTCTTCCTCCGCGCCTGCCACATCGGCGAAGTGGCCGTGGGGATCTGGCCCGAAGCGATGCAACGGGAATGTGAAGAGGCGGGCGTGACGTTGCTGTAGGACAGCGTAGGGTGCGTCTGGACGCACCACGATGGAAGGCGATACGCAGTTCGTGCGTCGAGACGCACCCTACACCTAAACGCCGAAGGCGTTTCAACACCGTAGCCCAGGGTCGCGCAGCGCACCCTGGGTATCGATGGTATTACACCATTCCAACCCCAACGGGGTTGTCCGGCCCCGACAGCGGACCATGAATTCTTTGCCTGGGAGAGGACGGTGGGGTCAAGAGGACGGTGGGGTCAGGACGGGATTAGGGAATAAGGAGGCGATCAACTGAGGTAGAGGCCTTAATCCCTAATTCCGGTCTGAGCCCAAACTCGGCAAACTCGGTGCGAAGGGAAGGGAAGACTGCAAATTGGGGTAGGGGCGAGTAGTTGTCAAACCAATAAACCACCGGGACAAGCCCGGTGGGGATAAAACCTGTTCTGGCAACATGTTGCGCTGAATAGTCTCCCCGAAGTGGCGTTGTCCGACTAAACATCCCATGGGCGACACCGATGCGAGGGAGGCGAAGCGTCCAAGCGTGCGTGACGACGCGGAAGCGTCGTCACGTGGGTCACTTTACACTACAGCGAACAAATCAACCCGCGCGCCTTATCCCACGTTTCTTCGTATTCGCGCTCGGGATCCGACTGTACGACGATGCCGCCGCCGACGGGGAACTGCCACCAGCCGCGGCCGGCGGTGATGGTGCGGATGAGAATGTTCAGATCGAGTGAACCGTCGAACCCGAGGTAGCCCAGCGAACCGCAGTAGGCGCCTCGGGCGGTCGGCTCCAACTCGGCGATGATCTCCATCGCGCGGACCTTGGGCGCCCCGGTGATCGATCCGCCGGGAAACGACGCCCGGAGCAAATCGACCGGTCCGCGACCTTCGCTGAGCGTGCCGCAAACGGCCGACACCAGATGTTGCACGTAGGGGTAGGTTTCAACCTCGCAGAGTTGGCTGACGTGGACGCTCTCGGGCAGACAGACCCGGGAAAGATCGTTGCGCAGGAGGTCGACGATCATCACGTTTTCGGCCCGATCCTTCTCGCTGGTCAGCAGTTCGTTGCGGGTCGTCGCGTCGTCATTTCCGGGTGAGCGAGGCCGGGTCCCTTTGATCGGGCGCGTTTCCACCTGACGATCGACGACGCGAAGGAATCGCTCGGGCGACGCGCTGACGATCTGAAACGGGCCCGTATCGAAATACCCGGCAAACGGGGCCGCGTTGCGCTGCCGCAGTCGACGGTAAAGCGACACCGAGTCGTCGCGCGCACGGCAAAGCAGTCGCTGGGCCAGATTCACCTGAAACGCGTCGCCCGCCGTGATGTATGCGATGACCCGCCGGATCGCCTTGAGGTAACCGTGCGGCGAGAAATTGCTGGAGAGATCGCCGCCGCCGCGTGCAACATCGACGGCATACCGCGGGGCCAGATTCTCGGGGAGAATATCGGGAAGTTTCCTTCGCGGGAGTTGCGAGCCGGCTGGTTCGACGGGCTCGTCCAACAGGCGGCGGATTTCTTCCATCCGCCCCGCGGCGCGCCGGCGTCGCCGCACGGGTTCGATCTCGGGGAATCCTTGCGAGACGATCCACGCCCGGTTGTCGACGTGGTCGAAGGCAACCACCACGTCGTAGAACCCGACGGCCATCGCCGGCACGCCGAACTCGTCGATCCGGGGCCGGGGGAGCCGCTCCAGATCGCGTCCCAGATCGTACGCGAAGAACCCCGCCGCGCCGCCTTGAAACGGCGGCAGTCCGGCAACGGGGGACGTCTGCCAGAGGGCCATTCGTCGCGACAATTCACCCAGACTGTCGCCCGAGTCGGGAGCCAGCTCGATGTACTCCCACGGATCGGCCGCGATGAACGAATAGCGCCCCAACACCGGATCGCGCAGCGCGCTATCGAGAAAAATGCAATGCGACCGGCGGGAAAGCCGGAGGAATACATCCTCGACATCCGGCATCGGCTCAAGCGGACAGACCACGGGCTCTGGCGCCGAACGATTCACGCGCTGGTTTCCTCGTCTGGAATATCGGTGGGGAGAGTGGCCTCGGGCGGAACGCCATCGGGCGTTCCGATGATCTCGGTCTCGCCGACGGCGGGTAGGTCGCACGCTCCGCACGATGGCGTCTCGGTTCCTTCGGCCTCGGCTTTGAGTCGGGCCTGGATGGCCAGCCGTGCCGCGCGGCGTTCTCGCCGGGTCGGTTCGGGCACGGTGAGCATCCCCCAGTCGAGCGCCTCGTCCTGGCGGTAGTTCTTGCCCAGCGTCAGCGCGGTGGTCGCCTTCGACATCTCGTAACCCAGGTAGAAGGCGTAGCGAAGGTCCATCGGTTTGCGCAACAGGGGCTGGAGCTGCTCGAACAAGTCGTAGGCGTCGCTGCCGGCCAAATGTTTCTTGTATGCAAGCAGATGTAGACGGCCCCCTTCGGCAAAGAGGCGCGGCGACGGGTCGCTGAGCACGCTCTGCAACTGCATCAGGCCCTCGGTGCCGTGTTCCAACAGTTTCGAGTCGCGCAACATCACCAAACCCGGTTCGAGATTTCGCGGCAGGACATGGTGCTTGAAGGCATGATAGACCATCTGCCGGGCAAGTTCGCATTCGGCGACGGCGCCCCGGTTGGAATTGGTTTCCTGCGTCGTCAGCACGCTGTCGATGCCCATCTCCTGGCAGAACCCCAGCAGAACGGTATGAATGCCGGCCGAATCGGCGTCGATCAACTCGGTGACGTTGCTCACGCGCATGAGCATCTTGGCCTCGGGCCACTGCCACCGGGCGGCCAGAAAACGGCCGATGCTCTCGCTGAACCCGAACCCGATCGGATCGAGCACCGGATCCAGCCGCCAGGGGATTCCCGCGGCGTCCAGTTCGGCGGTTGTTTCTTCCACGCCCTGTAGCGTGCCGGGAAGGTCGGAGGTAACGACCACTTCACAACCCCAGTGCGATGCGTGTTGCCGGTTGGCTTCGTTGACCGAGAAGACCAGTTCGGCCCCTTTGTGAACGGCCGCCTCGATTTCCACCGGCTGGTCGCTCTCGATGGCCACGCGGTGCCCTTCATCACACAGCGCGTGGACCACGTCGGACAGCCCGGTCCACGGCTCGCCGGCCCCGCAGCCCAAGACGATTACGTTGGCCCCATCGAGGTCGAGTTGTCGAGCCCGGTCGAGTAACTGCTCGACCGGCAGTTCGGGGGCGTTCCTAATCTCGGCCAGGATCTCGACGTCGTAGTCGCCGTAGCCGTCGCGGGCCGACATTTGCCCGAAGTAGTCGGGCAGCTCGCGCAAGTCGCGTGGTCCTCGTTCGACCTCCGCACCCGCGGCGTCTCTGATGAGATCCAAGTCGCCGCTGCAGTAGCCGGGCACCATGACCCGCGTCGCGTCGTCGGGAGCTTCGATTCGCCGGGCGACCCACTTCGACGTCATCAGCGCGGCGATGGTGATGTCCAACACGCCGATCGAGTAGTCGAACCCGGCCGACGGTGCCAGTTGGTGGACCACCTGACGCAACGCCCCTTCAGCAAAGCGGCCGGTGACAAAATGAATGTGATCTTGAGGCATGGCGGAATGTCCGGGTTGTGGGAACCCCACTTCGTCGGCCAGGGGTATTCAGGCCATTCACTATCCAGGCAGGCGGAATCCTCCGTTGAGGCAGACCACCTGGCCGTTGACAAACCGGGCGTCGGGCGACACCAGGAACCGGGCCAAGCTGGCGACTTCTTCCGGAGTGCCCCAACGTCCCGCCAAACTCTCCGCCACGGCCCGTTGCTGCCACGCTTCGGACGCCTCGCGGCCCCAAGCCGTTCGGATCCAGCCGGGTGCCAGGCAGTTGACGCGCACTTCCGGAGCCAGCGACTGGGCAAGGCTTCGGGAAAAGGCGGTCACGGCACCCTTGGCGGCGGCGAACAACTCTCCTCCGTCGCCGGCCATTCCTCGCTCGACCCCGTCCCAACCCATGTTGAGAATGGCGCCCGAGCCGGCGGCCTTCATTCTACGCCCCGCCAGTCGCGAGAGGTAGATGGTGGCCGTCACGTCGACTTGCCAAAGCGCCTCGAGCCGTTGGGAGAATGGCGATCGGGCCGCGCCGGCGGTGAGAATATCGGCTCCGGCGTTGTTGATCCAGATATCGACGCCGTCGCGCCACTGCCAGGCTCGGGCGACCATCGGCTCGTACACGCTCGGGTCGGCCAGATCGGCGATCAGCACCTCGGCGTGCCCCCCCTGCTGGCGGATCCGCGAGGCGACCTCGTCGGCCGCCTCACGCCGCCGGCCATGAACGATCACCGCGGCACCGGACTCGGCCAGCTCCAATGCCATAGCACGGCCTATCCCCCCCGACGAACCAGTCACGACCGCCGTCAGACCCTCCAATGGTGCGGGACCGCTCGATTCCATTTGGAAAAACCCCCAGGGGTGCCCATGAGACGATGTTCCACGCCCTAGGTTGTATCGGGGGATCGCCATGTGGGCAAGAACTGCCCGAAAACAGCGGAAGCTTCACAGGTGATTTCCCGCGGCTCGCCCTAATGGCCGAACGAGAAGCTCAAGCTTGAGCTCGGCTTGTGCGGGCGGTGATGGATCACGCGGTGGCGGGGATAATACACCGGTCGGTGGTAGCAGTGTTCCTCGACGATGATCGGCGGCGGGGCCGTTTCGCGGATGACCACCGTCCGTGGCGCCGGCGCGGAGACCATCGTTGCCCGCGGCCGGGGGGGGTCTTGCATCGCTTGGGTGATGCGCTTGCTGACCCCCTGCTGCTGTAAGTAGATGAGGTCGTTGGGCTGCAACGGGGCCTGGGTGCCGTGGGCCCGGACATGGGTGATGATCACGTCTTCGTCGACCCCGGCCTGTACCATGGAGACCACGTCCTGGTTGCTGACGGCCCCGGCACGCACCTGGCGGCCGTATTGCTCTTGCAGCATGCGGCGGTTTCGGGCTTCGCTCTCGTCGATCGCGTCGCCGATCACTGCTCCGGTCAAGGCGCCGCCAAGGGCTCCGATCGCCACCCCGGCTCCCGTGTTGCCGAGCTGCTTGCCCACGATCCCACCGACCAGCGCGCCACCCGCTCCGCCGAGCAAGGCTCCCTTATCGGCTCGCGTGGGTGGTGATTCGCAACCGCTGGCCGCGAGCAAGATGATGATCGACGACAGGACGCCAAATTCGCATCGCAAGCGCATAACACTACTCCCGGGATCTGTCCCTATGTCAAACCAATAGGGTTATCGGCCGCGGCGGGTGTGGAAATAAGGGGAAGATTATTTCCGCCCATCGCGGTGTGTGTCAAGAGAAGCCAGGGGGGATACGTGGTATGCGCAGTCTATTTTCCCGCCGACACCGCCTCCATGGAGTTGCCCGTGCCCAGAATACACATCGCGACAACGATCACGGCGATCCCGGCCAGCATCCATTTGATGCTTTCGCGGCTGGCGCCCTTCCACTCGCCGGTGAGAAATCCATGGGCGTTGCCCACCAGAAGGGTACACGACATGAAGGCCGCCCAACCGACCGAGATCCCCAGATCGCCCAGTGCCGTGGCTCCCCGGACATAGAAGAAGATCGCCCCGTTGTGCAGCAGGGACATCAGCAAGGCCAGCGATAGCACACGCGACACGCCGGGCTTGGCAAAATCCTTCCAGGTGGCGTTCTTCCAGAGCAAGAATCCGCAATACAGACAGGCCGAGAAGAAACCTCCGCCGAGCACAAGGATAAGCACAGGCATCTGCGATGCCGAGAGGTTGTTTCCAAAATTGAAGTGCGACGTTTGCTGCACGTCGTTTCCGTAGCCGGCGGCCACGGCGAAGCAGGCACACAGAAATCCCGAGAGCAGCGCCACGCAAATGCCTTTGACCATTCGGCTTCGCTTGGCTGCGGCGTCCGCTTCTCCTTCTCCGGTGGTCTGGTCGTCCTGGAGACTGCGCGCTTTGAGAATGCCGGAGTATCCGCAGAAGACCACGCCGACCACGCAGGTCATGATTCCGGCCAGCAAGACAAAACCCTTGCTGGTCACCAGCACATCGGGATGCTGGAGCACCAGCGGCATCAACGCTCCGAAGCCGGTTTGTACGCCGGAGTTGATCGCGTACGCCAAAGCCAGCCCGATCATGGCGAAGCTCATGCCGTAAGTCATCGAGCCCCAACCCCAGAGGAATCCGAACACGATGGGCAGGATGATTGCGTTGGGCCCAATGGCCGGTCGAGGCTTGATTTCGGTCTTCGGTTTGGCGTCTTTGGATGCTTCGGCACCGGTTTCGGCCCCTTCGCCCTCGACCTTCACCTTCTCCAGGATATCCTCTCCCGACCAGGCAGACTGCCAAGTGGCCATCAAGTCCGTGGCGAACATGGGGCCACACACCAGCGGTATCACCAGCGTCACGAACAAGAAGAACGGTCCCCACAGGCATTCCCAGGGAAAGTCTTGGGCGAACTTGCTCGGCAGGCCGAACGATCCGCCGCAGAGCGCCCCGAGAAGCACATACATCCCGCCGGTGAGTAAGCCTTCGTCCATTGTTCTTTCGCCTTGTTTGGGAGTTTCGTTGGCCTGGGAGATAACCGTAGCCGAACTCGTGAGAGTTCGGACCCCGGAAGTCTCACGACTTCCGCTACGACGTGGTGGTGCCCCAATCTAGCCGGTTTGCCCGGGAGCTGCAACTATTGGGTCTGCACCTCGATCGGGCCGAACCGGCTACGAGTGGTGATAGCCGAGTAGCCATAGTAGCGGATTGCTTCGATCGGCCGGGTCAGTTTCTTCGTCACTTTCCGGTCGCCGATGGTCATCTCCACGGTCGACGCCGACGGATCCACTCGCACGACCAGATCGTAACTTTGCCCCGGACCTACCGGCATGGACAGTTTGGCCAAGTCGTCCGAGGGATAGGCACCCTCGTAGATGGCCGCATACCCCCCGCCGACGAACAGCCCGCATTTGACCAACCGTTTGTCGGTCGGACCATCGCCGAACGCGAGAAACCCGTTGGCCGGGAAACTGGTCGACGGCTGTAATTGGCAGCGGAACGTCACCGGACCGGTGATCGGCCGATCGGTTTCGATCAGGGCAAGACCCGTGGCGTTGGAGGCGACCGTGTAGCCGTCGTCCACCTGTTTCAAGCCGACCTGCCAGAGGACGTCGAAGCCGGGAAACTCGTCGGTCGGATCCATCAACACCGATTTGCGTGGTGCCGGCTGCTTGCCCGGGTTCGGATTGACCACGGGCATCTTGGCATCGACCCGCTTGCGCCACGCCAGCAACATGCCATGCAACTGCTCCGCCTTCTCGGGCATTTTCTCGGCCAGATCGTTTTGCTCGCCGAGGTCTTCCTTGAGGTTGTAGAGTTCGAGGTGCCCGTCCTCGAAGAACTCGATGAGCTTAAAATCGCCGACCCGCACCGCGCCGCTGGGCGTTCCGCCTTGGGGGCTGTAATGGGGATAGTGCCAGTAGATGGCCTCGCGATCCAGCGTACCCCGTTGCTCCAGCAGCGGCACGATGCTCACGCCGTCGGTCGACGCGTTGTGCTTGGCGTCCCCCTGGGTTCCGGCCAGTTCGAGAAACGTGGGATAGAAATCGACACTGGTGACCGGCACGTCGCAAACGCTTCCCGCGGCAATGCGGCCGGGCAGGCGTACCAGGAGCGGTTCGCGATGTCCGCCTTCGTAGCTGTAGCCCTTGCCGGCCCGCAGCGGCCAGTTCGAGGTAACCCGATGGTAGCCGCCGTTGTCGGAGAAGAAGACGACGACGGTGTGGTCCGCCAGTTCGAGCCGGTCGAGCGCATCGAGGATTCGGCCGACGTTCTCATCAAGGCTATGGAGCATGGCCGCGTAGGTCGCGTTGGTATTGCGCTGGCCCGGTTTCATCCGCCCGGTATATTGCTGGACCAGTTCCTTCTTCCCCTGGATGGGCGTATGCACGGAATGGAACGCCTGGTAGAGGAAGAACGGCTTGTCCTTGTTTGCTTCGATGAACTTGACGCCCTCTTCGCCGAGCCGGTCGGTCAGGAGCTTCCAGCCCTCCCAATCGTCCTCGGAGCAGCCGTCCTCGATCGAGATGATCGGGTAGTCGTCGCAGAGCT
>CAYUIQ010000324.1:0-8157 GCA_964444795.1 uncultured Planctomycetaceae bacterium | reverse complement strand
ACTGCTTGCTTGCAAGCAGTGCGTATCTATCGAGTTCTCATCTCAACTCCGCGGCACTGCTTGCAAGCAAGCAGTGGCACACGGTTTTCTCCATGGGCTGCCGAGTCATTCGCACAAGGCCGCCCGAACGTCCTCGGGCTTTACGTCGCCGACCAACTCCACGTGTCCCATGCGATCGGGGAGGATGAAACGAAGCTGGCCGTGTTGCACTTTCTTGTCATGCATCATCGTTTCCATGATCCGGTCGGGATCGAGTTGGGGGAGCTTCGTGGGCAACTCCAAGGCCGACAGCAGCGCGTGCTGTCGCTCGGTCGACTTGGCGTCGATGCGTCCCAGCCGCTCGGCCAATCGCGAGGCACAGAGCATGCCGATCGAAACCGCCTCGCCGTGCAGCAACTCGCCGTAGCCGGAAAGCGCCTCCAGGGCATGGCCGAACGTATGCCCGTAATTCAACACGGCCCGAAGACCGGTCGTCTCGCGCTCGTCTTCCTGGACGATGTCGGCCTTGAGTTGGCAGCATCGGGCGATGACCTGAGTGAGCACGTCGTGGTCGCGCGCCAGCAGCGCCTCGACGTTGGCCTCGAGGTACTCGAACAGCGGTGCGTCGAGAATCACGCCGTACTTAACGACCTCGCCCAGCCCGGCCACGTACTCGCGCCGGTCGAGCGTGTCGAGTGTCGACGTGTCGATCAACACGCCGGCCGGTTGCAGAAAGGCGCCGACCATGTTCTTCGCGCCGGGCAGATTGATACCGACTTTCCCACCGACCGAACTATCGACCTGGGCCAGCAACGAGGTGGGCACCTGGAAGAAGCGGATGCCGCGGGTGTAGGTGGCGGCGATGAACCCGGCCAGATCGCCGACCACGCCGCCGCCCACCGCCACGATCATCGTGGCCCGATCGGCGCCAAGTTCCAGCAGGGTATTCCAGAGTTCGGTCGCCGCCTCGATCGACTTGGTCGGTTCGCCCGGCTCGACGACCATCAGATCGACCGAAACCGACTCGCCGTCCAAGCTCTTGCCGACGGTTACCGCGTGCGGCTTCTCGACGTTTTCGTCGGTGATGACCACGGCACGGGTAACTTCTTCGCCGACAGTCACGAGTTGCCCGGCACGCTCAAGGTTCCCGCTGCCGATCTCGATATCATAAGAGCGCTCGGCTAGCTCGACGCGAACGGTTTGGGAAGGTGTGGTCATGGGGAATCTCCTGGTTGGTCGCTGAACCGGGTCGTCGGAGCGTGTCGACTCAAGCCCCTTTCACCCGCTCCACGTCCTCGGCCGTGACGGTGATCCGGCGGCAGAAGCCGGTGGTCAGGCGGACGTAGGCGATTTGGGCGACGTGCTCGGCATCGGCATGAAGCTGTTCGGCGAGCCGGTCTCGCTCGGACTGGTCGATCGAGGCCAACTCCTCGGGCCAGACGGTCGACGTCTCTTTCACCAATGCCTCGCGGTAGGGGTCGAATTTGTCGGGTTTCTTTGCCATCGGTCGCTACCTCCCGCGGACTCTGTCGATCAACTGAAATTTCCAATCGCTTCATTCTACCGCACACCGACGTTGGGGGGAATCGTATAGTAGGCATCTCACTCCGTGAGATGTGGCCTTTTTGGGGGCGGCCGATGAACACCGTACCAATTTCGAGCCCTCGATCACTTCAAAAGCTGCATCTCACGGAGTGAGATGGCTACTCTCACGCTCGATCCCAGGGGAAGGCGGTGATCTGGTCGATCGACTCCGCTCCGACGGCCAGCATGACCAGTCGATCGAACCCCAAAGCCACGCCGGTCGAGGGCGGAAGGCCCGACCGCATGGCCGCCAGCAAGCGACTGTCCTCGGGCAACGGGTCCTTGCCATCGAGGCGGCGGAGGCGGTTGTTCTCGGCATTGCGGCGACGGAGTTCGTCCGCATCGAGCAACTCGTGATAGCCGTTGGCCAACTCGATCCCCCGGTCGAACAGCTCAAACCGCTCGGCCACCGGCGGGTCATCGCGACGGATCCGTGCCAATGCCCCCTGGCTGGCCGGGTAATCGAACAGAATCGTCGGCCGATTGCGGCCCAGGTGGGGTTGCACGCGTTCGACCAGCAGCAGATCGAGCCATCCGTCGCGGTCCCGCGGCGAGAGATTCTCCGGAGCCACGATCTCCAGCCGTGCCGCGGTCGCCGCCAATGTTTGGCCGTCGGCCGTGTGCGGATCGAGGTCCACGTGTCGGTCGAACGCCTCGCCGTACGAGAGCATCTCGGCCGGGCCTCGCTCGAGGAGTGTTTGGCACAGTTCGTCCAGCAGGCCCATCCCCTGGGCCATCGAGTCGCCGGCCCGATACCACTCGACGATCGTGAACTCGGGATTGTGCAGCGGCCCCCGTTCTTCCCGGCGAAACGCCCGGGTTATTTGATAAATCGCCGTGGCGCCGGCGGCCAACAGGCGTTTCATGGCGAACTCGGGCGAAGTCTGCAACCAGAACCGGTTGCCCGACGCGGAGTCTTCGACCGCGAACGGATCCAAGTGGCGATCCACCACCGTATCGGCCGAGAGCAGCGGAGTTTCCACTTCGAGGAAATCGTGCCGATCAAAGAACGCCCGCACCCGGGCAAGCATTTCAGCCCGCCGCCGCAGGCTCGACAAAGAGGCCGCCGGGCGGAAATCATCGGGCTGCATCGATTTGACCGCTCCCGCCTAGTCCCTATTCCCCAGCCCCCAGTCCCTACCGCCTACTCCTTCACTCGCTCAATATACTCGCCGGTACGCGTATCGATCCTGATCATTTCGCCCATTTCGACGAACGAGGGGCAGTGGATCTCGGCGCCGGTTTCCAATTTCACCGGCTTGGTCACGTTCGTGGCCGTGTTGCCCTTGGCGCCCGGCTCGCAGTATTCGACTCTGAGCACAACGTGGTTGGGCGGCGTAATGCCGATGGGGTTGTTGTTGAACAGCAGCGCGCTACAAACCATACCTTCCTTGAGGTATTTCCAGGCCTCGTCGACGATCTCCTTGGGCAGTTCGTACTGCTCGTAGTTCTCGTTGTGCATGAAGACGAACGTATCGCCCTGGCGGTAGAGATACTGGGCGTCGATTTCCTCGATATCGGCCGCTTCGAGCGAATCGCCGCTCTTGTAGGTCCGGTCGAGTACCGTATTGCGGGTGAGGTTCCGCAGTTTGCATTTGTAGAGGGCCTGGCCTTTGCCCGGCTTGACGAAATTGCACTCGATCATCAGGTAGGGATCGCCGTCGATCTGGACTTTGAGCCCTTTTCGGAAGTCGCTGGTGTTGTAGCTGGCCACGGTCGGTATCCTGTATCGCTTTCTGAAGAGAAACGGATTTGTTACGATTGTCTGGTTATGAGCATCCCCGTCCGCCCCGCCGCAAATCGAGTTTGCCCAGCGGCGACCACCCCCGATTGGCAAACCGTTTTGGCCCAGTCCGTTCGGGACCCGGCCGAGTTGTGCCGCCTGCTGGGATTGCCCGCCGCTACGAGCCACACGGCCAAACCAGCCGGCGAACCGTTTCCTCTGTTGGTTCCCCGACCGTACATCCAGCGGATGCAGCACGGCGACCCGCTCGATCCGCTCCTGTTGCAGGTGATGCCCCGGGCCGAAGAACGGACCGCGGCAGCCGGTTTTCACACGGATCCGCTCGGCGAAGCTTCCCGTGTGCCGGGCGAGACTTCCACGGGGTGTCCCTCCGGGGTGCTGTGGAAGTACGCCGGTAGACTTCTTATCGTAGCAACTGGCCAATGTGGCGTCCATTGCCGCTTCTGCTTCCGCCGGCATTTTCCCGCCGGTGATCGGGCCGTTGCCGGCTCGACGCGGCGGTGGGAAGCCGCCCGAGCCACGATCGCCGCCGAGCCGACGATTCGTGAGGTCATTCTCAGCGGGGGTGATCCGCTGACGCTGGACGATGAGGTTCTGTCCGAGTGGTACGGACAATTTGCTGAAATTCCCCATCTTCACCGAATTCGCCTCCATACGCGGATGCCTGTCGTGATTCCACAGAGGGTAGATAATACACTCATTCGAGCTATTTCCCAGATCCGGCTTGCCTCGATCACCCGGCTTGCCTCGATCGTCGTCGTCCACGTCAATCATCCGGCCGAAATCGACACGGCAGTTGCCGATGCGATGGAGCGACTGGTCGATTCAGGTATCCCGGTGCTCGCGCAGACGGTATTGTTGCGGGGGATCAACGATCGGGTCGAAGTGCTCCATCGCCTTTTCGAGCATCTGGCCGACCTTCGGGTGATGCCCTACTATCTGCATCAGCTCGACCGGGTGGCTGGGGCGGCCCATTTCGAGGTTCCCGAGGCGGTGGGACACCGGCTGATCGAGCAACTCCGGGCCCGCCTGCCCGGCTATGCGGTGCCTCGCTATGTCCGCGAAGTTCCCGGCAAGCCGAACAAGATCGTGCTGGAGTGAAAGTTCTTTGAAGAAATAGGGGAACGTCATGCGTCGCGGAGCCCGTCGATTGCTCGCCGTCGTGCCGATCGTTCTCGGTCTGGCGGCTCCGTCCCAGTCGGTCGCCTCTGAGTCGCTCCTCAGCCAATTGAAACGCGGCGGCGAGCCGGCCGAGTACGTCAAGGTTTCCGTTGTCGGCTTCAGCCAACTCACGCTCCGGGCTGAAGGAGTGCCGAATTACCACTTCGCGCATAGCGACTGGGGCGACGCCCGGCTGATCGCCGCCGACGGCCGGGTCACGTATCTTAGCGACTTGAAGCCAATTCGCGTGCATCAGCCGTATGGGAAGCTTCAACGGGACCGAAGCCATCGGGGCGGTCCGATCACCATCGGCGGCCGGCGCTTCGAGCGGGGACTGGGAACGCACGCCTTCAGCGAGATCTCCTACGCGTTGGAGGGTAAGTACGCGTGGTTCGAAGTCTGGTTGGGCGTCGACGCAACGGCGGGTAGTAACGGTCAGGTGCGGTTTACGATCACCGAGCGCCCGGCCGGTCGAGCGGACCACGCCGATCCGGCGGCCCTGCGGCGGGCGATCACCGATCTGATCGAGACGTTCGGCCCGCGGTATCCTCAAGGCCCGGAGTTTCTCGCCCGACTCGATGCCTGGGAAACGGGCGACCAAGCGCTGGTCCAACTGCGTCGCGAGGCCCTGCTGGCCAATCCGCTGTTGGACTTCGACCGGCTGCTGCTGGTGCGCCGACGCCCGAAGGGCGGCAACGCGGACCGTGCGTTTGGCTGGTCGATCGGCTTTCCGCGCAGTTCGGCGGGCAACGTGGGCATCCCCCGGCGGGCGTGGGACAACGAGATCGCCGTCCTCTCACCGGTTACGCCCGAGGGAAAGCTGACGACGCTCTACCGGCCCGAGGATAACAAGTTCGTCGGCGACGTCGATCTTCATTTCGACGCCGGGAAACTGGCCTTCTCGATGCGCGACGACCGGGGCCTGTTTCAGGTGTTCGAGGTCAATGCCGACGGAACGGGCCTGCGACAACGGACTCCCGGCGATCAGCCCGACGTGGACAGTTACGATCCCTGTTATCTGCCCGACGGTGGGCTGGTGTTTGCCAGCTCGGCTTGTTTTCAGGGCGTGCCCTGCAATAAGAGTTCGGTCGAGGTGCTCTACCGCATCGACGCCGACAGGGGCAACCTGCGTCAGCTTTGCTTTGAACAGGATCACGATTTCAACCCGGTGATGTTGCCCAGCGGACGCGTGCTCTACCTGCGTTGGGAATACTCCGACCTGCCGCACGCCACCAGCCGAATGCTCTTTTCGATGAACCCCGACGGCACGGGCCAGGCCGCGTATTACGGGAGCGGCTCGTACTGGCCCAACGCGATCTTCGCGCCGCGTCCGATTCCCAGCCGATCGGGTCAGGTGGTGGGCATCGTGGCCGGTCATCACGGCTCGCACCGCGAGGGCGAGTTGGTGCTCTTCGACACGAATCGCGGGCGGCATGAGGCTACCGGCGTGGTGCAGCGGATCCCCGGCTTCGGCCAGAAGGTCGAGCCGGTCGTGGCCGACGAACTCACGGCGGCCAGTTGGCCCAAGTTTGCCCATCCCTTCCCGCTTTCGGAGAAGTACTTCCTGGTCACCTGCAAGCTCGACTCGCAGGCTCCCTGGTCGATCTATCTGGTCGACGTGTTCGACAATCTGCTGCCGCTGTTCGAGCTGCCCGGTCATGCGTTGCTGGAGCCGATCCCGCTTCGCCCGGTACCCGCGGCGCCGGCTATTCCGACCAAGGTCGATCCGACAGAAGATCACGCCACGGTTTACTTGGCCGACGTGTACCGGGGTGACGGTCTGCGCGGCGTACCCCGCGGCACGGTCAAACGCTTGCGCCTGGTTACCTATCACTTCGCGTATCGGGGCATGGGCGGACTGCTCGGGTCGGTCGGAGTGGACGGCCCGTGGGATATCAAGCGCGTGTTGGGCACCGTGCCGGTGCGGCCCGACGGGTCGGCCGTCTTCCGCGTGCCGGCCAACACGCCGATCGCCGTACAGCCACTCGATGCCCAAGGAAAAGCCCTGCAACTGATGCGAAGTTGGTTTGTCGGCATGCCGGGTGAAGTGCTCTCGTGCGTGGGTTGTCACGAACGGCAAAGCACCACGCCGCCGGTCGATCCGCTGGCCCCGCCGTTCGAGCCGTCGCCCATCACTCCCTGGCACGCGGCACCGCAGAATTTCAGCTACAAGCGGGAAGTGCAGCCGGTGGTCGACCGGTATTGCACCGGCTGTCACGACGGTCGCTCCGTCGACCAGGGCGGCGCGTTGCCCGACCTGCGGGGAACCGAGCGGACGGCCGACTACACGTCGCACATTGCCGGCAACTCGGGCGGAGCCGGTGGCCGCACTTTTTCCCGCGGCTATTATGAAATGACCCGCTACGTTCGCCGCCCGGGCATCGAAAGCGACGCGCATCTGCTGCCGCCCCTGGAATTCCACGCCGATACGACCCAACTGGTGCAAATGCTCGCCAAGGGACACCACGGCGTGCAACTCGCCGCCGCCGCGTGGGAGCGGTTGATTACCTGGATCGACCTCAACGCCCCGTATCACGGCACCTGGACGGAAATCGGCTGGGACCCGGGCACGCAACGCCGCCGCCGTAGCGAGTTGCGCCGGTTGTATGCCGGCGTGGACGAAGATCCCGAGTCGCTGGCCGAGGTACCCGCCGAACAAGTCGAGCCGCTCGTGCCGCCGCCGATCGTGGAAACACTATCGCGGCCCGTCGAGTGCGAGGGATGGCCTTTCGATGCGGCCGAAGCCGCACGACGCCAAGCAGCGGCCGGAGCCGAGACACGCCGGACGGTCGACCTGGGCGACGGGTTGCGTTTCGAGATGGTGCTTATTCCCGCAGGCGAGTTTGTCATGGGAGATCATCGGGGAGAGCTCGACGAACGGCCCCGAGCTCGGGTGCGCGTCGAGCAGCCGTTCTGGATGGCCACGTGCGAGGTGACCAACCGGCTTTATGCCCGATTCGACCCGACGCACGACAGCCGCTTCGAGTCGAAGAACGGCTACCAGTTCGGCGTCGAGGGTTTTCCGCTGGACGGGCCCGAGCAACCGGTGGTCCGCGTGTCGTGGCGGCAGGCGACGGCCTTCTGCCGATGGCTCGCGGCCGAGATGGGCCGCCCGTTTGCGCTGCCGACCGAAGCAAATTGGGAGTACGCCGCTCGGGCCGGAACCGATACGCCGCTGTGTTACGGCGATTTGGGGAGCGACTTCTCCCGACAGGCCAACATGGCCGATGCCAAGCTCGGCGACTTTGCCACCGATCCATACACGGTTTTCAAGCCCCTGCCCACGTTGACTCCTTACGATGACTGGATCCCCCGCGATGGTCGTTTCAACGACGGCGAACTGGTGACTGCCGGCGTGGGGAAATATGAGCCCAATGCCTGGGGGTTGCACGACATGCACGGCAACGTGGCCGAGTGGACACGAACTGCGTACCGCCCGTACCCCTACGATCCGCGCGACGGCCGCAACACGCCAACACCCCAGGGAAAGAAGGTCGTCCGCGGCGGCTCGTGGCGCGATCGGCCGGCCCGATGCCGTTCGGCCTTCCGTTTGGCTTACCCGGCGTGGCAGGGCGTGTATAATGTAGGTTTCCGTGTTGTCTGTCCGGTTGAGGAATAAGTGTCTGGTTTGCGTCAGGGTGTCTGGTGGTCGAGCGCAGCGAGCCCCCAGTTGTCTGGCATAAGAGTTG
>CAYUIQ010000323.1:0-8162 GCA_964444795.1 uncultured Planctomycetaceae bacterium | reverse complement strand
AACGCCCCGTGACGGCTTCGCCGGCTTCAGCTCCACGTGCTTGCCCCTCGCCAAGTCGCCCTCTGCGAGTGTGTTGTCACCCGGCCCGGTCAGCGTGTAGGTGACAACATCACCATAGCTCGCAACGCCGACGTTGCGGACGACGAGTGAGAGCGGCTCGTCTTCCGTTGCGTACATCCAGACGGTGTTCTTCCCGCGAAGAGTCGTCTGGCGGCCCTTGAGCGGCAACTTCGAGGCCGCCTGTGAGTCGGCCGTCAAATACAGCATCGAACACATCGAATTTGCCGTAATCCACGGCCAGTATTTCATTCAGGCGATGGGCTACGATCCGGCCGTGTCGCTGCAATCCAGTCCCCGGGCGCTGCGACGATACTGCGACGAAAAGGGGTTGAAGATCTCGCAACTCGACGGCTCGTTCCCGCTAATGGGTCCCGACGGGTCGGCCTTCGGCGTGCAATACGCCCAGCAGTCGATCCGCTTCGCCGCCGAATGTGGCTGCCCGATGGTCGATACGGTCGACGGGGCCTTCGAGATCGAGGGGTTCAGCAAGGACGACATCTTCCGCATCACCTGCGACAACTATCGCCAGGTCCTCTCCTGGGCGGAAGACTACGAGGTGATCATCAACGTCGAGCCGCACGGCCCCTACACGACCGACGGCGAGTTCATGGAACGGCTGTTTGCCTACTTCGAGTCGGAGTATCTGAAGTTCAACTTCGACACGGGCAATTCGTTCATCTCCGGGCTCGATCCGCTGGAGTACCTTAC
This sequence comes from uncultured Planctomycetaceae bacterium, assembly GCA_964444795.1. GTDB lineage: Bacteria > Planctomycetota > Planctomycetia > Pirellulales > Thermoguttaceae > JABMRP01. The sequence goes on along the minus strand of CAYUIQ010000323.1, from coordinate 7,394 downwards.
CCGATTCCGCAAGTACCTTTCCCACGCCCATATCAAAGACGTCAGCGAGGAATTGGCCGCCGCATGCCGGGGCGAAGAGACGGGCATCGCCACCAGCACGGTTCCGGTCGGCGGAGGTGTCAATGCCGAGAACATTAAGAAGTGCCTGGAGTTCCTCAAAGAGACCGACTGGGACGGCGTTGTGTCGATCGAATGCCACGGCTCGGACGAGAACATCCGCGACAGCGTCGATTTCCTCCGTCCGATCGTGGCATGACGACCGTGGGGAGACGAAACCACGCCCGGGGGTTGCATCCCCCGGGTCCTGAAGCGGCGTAACGTGATGCCATGTGATATGATGTAACGGAGTGTGATGTGTTCAGTTTTTCCCGCCACTCGCGACCCGGGGGATGCAACCCCCGGACGTGGTGACGCTCTCTCTTGTTTCGGAGAACCTCCCATGCGATATCTGCTTGCCGCCGTACTGCTGACCGTCGTTGTAACATCCGCCATTGGCGCCGAACCGGCCAGAGTACTAATCGTTACGGGTGTCGATCATCCGGGGCACCCCTGGAAGGCGACCGCGCCACTGGTGAAGAAACTGCTGGAAGAGGACGCCCGACTGAAAGCCGACATTGACTACGACTTTAATGTGTTGGCTTCGGAGAAGATCCACCAGTACGACACGCTCTTCCTGCACTTCAAAAACTACAAACCGGCCGACGAACCCGAGAAGCTGCGGGCGAACCTCTCGAAGTTTGTCACCGACGGCGGCGGAATCGTCGCATTCCATTTTGCCTGCGGCGCGTTCGAGGACTGGCCGGAATTCGCCCAGATCATCGGCAAGGTCTGGGATCGCAAGACGGGCCACGACGCGCGGGGACCTTTCACCGTCGAACTGACCGACCATAAGCATCCGATCACCGCGGGAATGAAAGACTTTGCGGCCGACGACGAGTTGTACATCTGCCTGGTCGGCAATCGGCCGGTCGAAGTCCTGGCCACCGCCCGATCAAAGAAGACGGGCCGCGATCACCCGATGGCCTTCGTATTCACCCACGGCAAGGGCCGGGTGTTCAACTCGCCGCTGGGCCACGACGTCAAGGCGATCGAGATGCCCGGCGTCGCCGAACTCACCCGCCGCGGCACCGCCTGGACCGCCGGGTTGGATCCGGTGGCCAGCAAATAGGTCAACCCGGAAATCGCTCTCCATCTGGGCGAAGGCGTTGAAGGCATGCGGATTCCACTGCGGTCACTGAATGTGGTTCCGCACATCCGCGGGTGGCTGCTTGACGTCGCCGGCAGCGTAGCGAAGCATGTTTAGTAAGAGCCGTTCCGCGGCCGGATGCGATCCCAGGTTGCTGCGAATCCGAAGCGTGTTGAGTATCACCCGTCCTTCACCCAGCCTGTAGACCGCGACCGTCAGCCCGGCGGAGTAATCCTGGGACGCCTTGATCGCGCCGGCCACCGCCTCATCGGGCGGCGTCTTGTCGAACCACAAACGGTCGGGGATTATCTCACGGTAGAAACGGTAGTCCATTAACCCGCCGGCGGGCAGGCCGGCGAAGATCGGACGGTCTTTGGCCCATTCATCCTTAAGGTAGAGCCATCCACGGAGCTCACCGAGCGAGCATTTATCTCCGACCGGCAGCCAGCCGTCCGCGTCATCCCCCTTCTTGAAGACGTCGGGCGAAAGAAACACGGCCGTGGCGCCTCGTTCGATCCGTCGCGTCAGTTCCGCAAACGCGGATGCATCGCCGGGAGCGGCCGGGCGGCCGGATACGAGGATCACCTTCCCGGCTGCCGGGTCATCGGCGTCAAACGGCACGACGGCGATACCGCGTTCCGCAAGCCACCCGGCCAGTTGGTCGTCCTGTCCCCAGATCACGATCTTGCCGTCGACGCTTGGCATTTCCCGCGGATCGGCCACGTAAAACACGGCCTCGCCGCCGGCGGCCGCCGCTCCTTTCTCGAACGTCGCAACGAAGCGATACTTGCCCGACGGCCCGTCGATCACGACGTCCTCGCCGAAAACGGGTAGCGCAAACGGCGGCTCCCCGGAGCCCTTCTGCTCGGGAATCGCGACGGTGATCGCCCGGTCGAGAACGCGAGTTCTCTTCGGGCCGATCACCTGCAGACGAACGGGATACTCGCCCGGCGCCAGAACGTCCTCGTTTGCCAGCACGGCTTCGAGCCGGACGGATGTGTTTCGATAGACGTTGCCCGGTTCGGCGAACAGACACCATCTCAACGGTGCCCACCCGTCGAAGACGGCGTCGACGGTCCCCGGTTTGAGTTCTCGGAACGTCGTGAACAACCCCTCACCCGTCATCCCCTGATCGACCGTGCCGGTAATACTGTGGGCTACGACTTGTGGGTTGGATCGGAGCGCGCCCAGGCCAAGCGTACGCCGCCCGGCCATCTTGGCGATGCTCTGCTCGAAGAAGTCCTGCGGGCGGTCGAACACCTCCTCCAGCCGCCATCGCTGCCAATCGGCCAGGAAGCGATCCCGCAGGTTGCGGTAGAACCGGGCATCCTCCGCCTCGGCCTTGCCAAGTTGCTCGTAGAGACCAACCACACGAATCAGGTCGACCGCGCTGCCGATGCCGTACTCGGATAGAAAGACGGGCTTGGCGTGCGCGACCGGCGGTCGCGGCGGAAAACCGTGTTCAGGCAGACCGACGGGATTGTCGCCACCGCGATATTCCCGCAGAGAGCGGATAATGGCGGCTGTATGCGGCACGCGGGGATAGCAGTGTTGATCGTCGAGCACGTTCTCCCACTCCGTCGAGCCGGGATTGCTCAAACTGCCGATTCCACCGGCGTTCTCGGCTGTCGAGAGAGTCGGGAACGGTACAAACTTTGAGGCGCCCGGCGACTTCGACGCCGGCCCGAACGGCAAGTACCCGTAGCTCCACACTCCGGCGGGATTGGCCGTGATGCCAAAAGACGCAGCCGGGTCGTATGTTTTGCCCTGTTCCGACTTGATGGTCAAGTCCAAGCCGGTCGAGTCCGCGCCGTAACTGCCGTTGCCAAAGCCGACGGCGAAGTCAAGCCGGTCGCCGGGCTCCACCGATAGCCTTTTCACGCACGACGCTTCAGGGCCCTTGCCGTCGACGTTGATTAGCCCGTCGAATATCGCCTTGCCGTTTTGCAGGATATGCACGTCGGTGGTCGCCGCGACCGCGATGCTCTTAAATGTGGCCGAAAGGTCGAACGTTCCCTTTGCCGGCGCCGTCCAGCGGAGGACCGCCAACTCACCCCCGCGGCCGGGATGCAAACCGAGTTGCCCGGGCTCCCACGTGATCCCCAGACCGCGGACGGTGTTGTTGGTTCCGTTGTGATTGACACAGGGGTCCGTGCGGTCGGCGAGCCGCCAGATGTCGATGCCATCGACAAGCTCGTCTGACCATTTGTCCCAGCGACCGCTGTTGAGCATGACCATGCGCGAGTCGTCCAGCGTGCGCACGAGCTTGAGTGTCTCCACGGCATGGCGGAAAACGGGTCCGTCCGGCGTCTCGTTGAGCAGCCCCCAGATCACGATGCTCGGGTGGTTGCGGTCGCGGAGAATCATCTCGCCGACGGATCGATCGAATCGCTCAGCCATCTTCGGCGAGTCCTGGAGGCACCAATTGGCGTAAGGTTCTTCGTAGACCAGCAAACCAATCTCGTCACACAGATCCAACTGATACCGCGTTGCCACGCCGGCGATGAAACGGATGGCGTTGAAACCCATGACCTTGACGTTGTGCAGGTCCCGGCGAAGCAGATCGGGATCATGCGGCAGTTGCTGGCCGATCGGGCAGTGGTTGCCCGTGTGCGAACACTTAAGGAAGATCCGCCGGCCGTTGAGACGAAAGTAACCGTTGGTGAATCGGAAGTCGCGGAACCCACAACGGACGGAGGTCTCGTCGAATCCACCGATTGCCACGGCCTGTCGAGACGTGTTCTTCCCCTCCGATTCGTCGTTTTGGGGGGGCGCTGTCCACGCGCGAGCTGTCACGCGATACAGGAAGGGATCATTCAGGTTCCACAGGTGCGGATCCTTGATCTGGATGTTCGTCTCGATGAGCGTATCGCCAACGGGCAGTTTTCGCTGCGAGTGCGTGATGGCGACGGTTTCACCGCTGGCGGCCGGCGCGACGGCGAATTCGAACTTCCCGTCGACGGTCCCGGCCCCCGCGTTGCGAACGTTCGCCCGAATACGCAGGACTCCCGTCTCGGCGTCGGCGCGAACGAACAGATCCTCAACCCGTACGGCCGGGGTGATCAGGAGTTCGACCGAATCGACGATCCCGCCGTGGTTGTAGGACGCACCCGCCCGGTAGGGAATTTCTTTGTTGCGATGGGGTATCTGCTTCAGAACGATGCCGTCGATGGGTTCATGCGTCGGATTCAGCACGCGGACGGCCAGACTGTTGGAACCGCCCGAGTTGATCGCATCGGTCACGTCCAAAACAAACGGTGTCTCCCCGTTCTCATGCCCGCCCACATGTGTGTCGTTGAGCCATACGTCGGCCAGATAGTCGACGGCCCAAAAACGCAGCAGATAGCGACCGCCGACATGCGGGTTGGCAGGCGCCGCGAACGTGTGCCAATACCACGCCACGCCGTGATAACCGGGAAAGGCATCCTGAATGATCCAGGGCACCTTGGTCCGTTTGGCTCCCGGCCGCGGGGTGTGGAACCACTGCTGTGGGCGTCCGGCGTTCTTCGCATCGGTGGCCAGCAACCAATCGTTGCCGTCCAGAGAGACGACCCGAGCCGTCACCGGACCGTTGGCAACCGCGTCCGTGGGCTCTCTCAGGTTTTGCCCCTGAGCCGTCAGGCCGAGCGAGCAGCCAACAGCCAAAGCGATGAACAGTGTTCTCATCGAGGTCGCCTCCTTCAAACGGTTATGTGCCTGGCCGTGGAGTTCCGACGCGCTTCCGGCACCACTTATCCACCCGTCCGCGGGAGTGTCGTAATCGGGTCGTGTTTCGGGAATCGCAAGAACGCCGCCCGTCAGCCTTCCTCCACAACCTTCAGACCCATCAGATGGGCTAAGTGGCGGATGCTCCGCGTGTGGTCGCCGTAGTAGCAGACACGGTGCAGAGAGGCATAGTAGTCTTTGGCGCTGGCACCGAGCGCCCCGCCGCCCCAGTTTTCCAGCAGGCCGTTGGCGTCGTCCACCTCGGCCACGAGCTCGGTCCGGCAGCCTCGTTGTTCGCCTTTGGGGACCTTGGGGACCTCGATAATCTTGCCGGTGAACATCAGCAGAGTGTCGAGGTGGACCAACTTGGTGAAGGTGACCTTTTGCCCGATGCGATAATGGACCTCGGTAACCGCGCCGCCACGGACCTCGGCGTGCCGACGGAGCAGATAGGGCGCCTTGGGGCCGGCAGGGCCCTCCATTCTTAACGGGGCCGAGCAGTGGGAGAGATGGAAGGCGTTCTTGGCCGTGTCGACGCTGCCCGCGTTGCCCAGGAAGCCGGCCCGGCCGAACGCGTGTTGGAAGATCAGCATGGTCAGCAGACAATCCATGTCTCCGTCGCAAGCGGCGGGGATCCCCCGGTCGTTGAGGCGAGAAAAGCCCAGGCACGGAAAACCTCGCGACAGCCAGCGCATGCACGTTCCGACACATAGCCCGTCAATGCGGTTCTCGGCGATGAGCCGGTCCAAGGTCAGACTGGCCCGCGCGGCCTTGAAGACGTCTTCTTCGTTCGGCTCGACCATGCCCTCCGCCTCGTCGAGCCATTGCTTGGCCTCGGCTTTGGCAGCGCCGTCGTCCACCTTGGCCATCACTTCATCGTAACGCCCGTCGGCGATGGCCACCATCTCCACCCCCAGCCGCTGTTTCACCTTCTCGGGGGAGTAAGCTTCGGGCGTGCCCTTGAACGGCCCAGAGACGAGCACGCGGCTCCTTCGCAACAGGGGGGTAACCCTCAGCAGTGACGCGGCTCGTTCCAATTCGTCGTAGTCGCTGCTGCCCAACATGGTGATTCGGTGTCCCTCCTCGCGCCACGGGTTCACCAGACACCAGTCGTGCCCGCCGATGATGGGGACATGAAAGACGGCCGCCGCTCGGCCCTGTTCGAAAACAGTAGGCATGAGCCGGCTCAGCCCGAAGATGTCGGCGCTGATTGCCAACACGGGGGCATCCGGACCTGCTTTCGCCAGCAACGGCGCCATCTGTTCGGCGTTGGTCGCCTGGCCGACGACGAACCGGACGTTGCCCAGATTTTTCTCGGCCTGGGTGAGGCGTTTCATCACGGGTGCCAGTTCCGCTTCGGACATGCCCCAACTGTTGCCCCTCGGCTTGCCGGCAATGACCACGCAGATAGGAACCTTGGCGTCGGACGCGGGCGGGGGGCTCGGCGCGTCGCTCTCGGCCGCCAGGTGACCGGCCGCCAGGGCCATGCCGCCTACCGCACTTGTCCCGATGAACTGCCGCCGAGTGCAATGCATACACATGAGTCGTCTCTCCCTATGTTGCTGCCTGGAAAGTTAAGCGATAGAATTCTCAATCTTGAAAACATGGCCGACGACGTTCGTGAAACCGGTGTCCGGTCAACTCGGATTCCCCATTCGGGATCCGGTGAGAGCCGATCCGGACTGACCATGCCGATCATTCTAGCCGGGGGCCACGCGAGCGACAACTCAAACCCCTGCTCAGAGCAGCCCGATGCCACGCCGAACCGTGCGACTGCCGACATTGCTTGCGATTTCTTCCCATGCGTTGACCCGCCGTCGCCGGACACCGATACTACGGCTGAAGGTCGAGCTTGATTGTGCCCGACCACTGCGAATCCCAAACCGTAAGGAGATATCGAGATGCCGCGGATTCCCGCCAGAGTCGAACGTAGCCTCTCTCATTTGCCAGCCCGTTTGCTACGCGGGGTTGCCGTACTCCTGCTTGCCATCTTTGCTGGTTTCCTGTCACCAGGTACTGAAAGCATCGGAGTATGCGACGATACCGTGGTTGCACCCAACATCGTATTCATCCTGGCCGACGATCTGGGCTGGGCCGATCTGGGGTGTTACGGCAACCGATACCACCAGACGCCCAATCTCGACCGGCTCGCCGCCGACGGGATGCGGTTTACCAACGCCTATGCGGCGAGTTCGGTCTGCTCGCCTACCCGTTCGAGCATTCTCTCGGGCAAGTACCCGGCCCGTAACGATCTGACCTTATGGCTTAACGGCCGCAGTCCGGCGCGTGCCCCCTTGCTCGACGCGCCTCACGCCAAGCAACTGGCCCTGGAGGAAGTCACCATCGCCGAGGCGCTCAACGCGCGGGGGTACACGACCGGGGCCATCGGCAAGTGGCACCTCGGCGGCGAACCGTTCTTCCCGGAGAAGCAAGGGTTCGACGTCAACGTGGCTGGCACCCACAACGGTTCGCCCGCCGGCGGCTACTTTCTACCCAACCAGAT
>CAYUIQ010000322.1:0-8165 GCA_964444795.1 uncultured Planctomycetaceae bacterium | reverse complement strand
TAAACCCGGGACGGTCACCTATTTTCGCGGTTTCTTTCGTGGCCGGCCGACGGGTAAGGGACGGAGGCGGCGACCGACGAGGGACTCGATCTTGCTGAGGAAGCTGTCGCTGCCTAGCGGGCGGCCGCGATGCGTGTTGAGCCGCACGGTCGCCAGCATCGGCTTGTCGAGCATCTGCGTCAGGGTTTCTTTCCAGTCCGATTTCCTTGAACCGAAACCCCATCGCTGGAGGTCCAACAGTCCGGACCTGTCCCGCGCGACACCGCCGTGGGCCGCAGCGCTGGACCAGCGGTAACGCCACGGGCGCCGCACCATCCTTGCCCGCACGGGATTCTGCTCCACGTAGGCCATGGCCGTCCAATAGTGGTCGTCGTCCAACGCGCAGGAGTAGAAGCGATTCTGCCAAAGATGCCCGCTCCGCTTGTGAAGACGGTTGACGTACTGCGTATAGCGGAAATGCGTTCGGCCGAACGTTTTGGCCAGCGACTCCTCCGACTCGGGGGTCACGATCAGATGGACGTGGTTCGTCATCAGGCAGTAGCCGCCCACCACCACGCCATGCTTCTGGGACTCCTCGGCCAGCAACTCAAGATACGTCCGGTGGTCGTCGTCGACAAAAAAGACGTCCTGACGATTGTTGCCACGCTGCGTGACGTGGTGCGGACAGTTCGGTATCACAATTCGAGCAACCCTTGGCATGCCCGTAGGTTACCGTCCCCGCCTCCTCGTGTCAACAAACAATAGGTGACTGTCCCCTATTGTCTTTGTTATATTGTTACTATTGTTAGTCCCCTATTGTTATTGTGCTATTGTGTGCAACGATCTCAAAAACAAAAAACAAGGCCTGGCACCCGCCTACCCCTGCCCCCCCCTTTTTGCGGGTAAGCCACAGCCCCCATGCTCCCAGGCGAGGGAGCGTGAGGGGATGGCGGTTTCAGGGAACCAAGTGGGGGATGGTCGATTGACGGCATTTCGGCAGGATGTCGAACGGGTATCTCACCCGCCCCAGGTCGGTTGATTGACCTGCGTCGACAGATGGGTATGATGGCTACTGACGACCTTTCCACGACCCGCGATTCCCGCGGAAACGGCATCTTTCGGCCGTGTGACACGCTGGCTCAACATAGGGAGAAGTGCCATGCAAACCGCCAAGCAACTCTCGGTCACGTTAGTCAACAAGCCGGGACGTCTTGCGAATGTTTTGGCGGCACTGAACAAGCACAAAATTCAACTCCGGGCTCTGGTGGTCATGGACTCGGGTGACCGAGGCTCGATGCGTTTTGTGCCCGATGATTGTAAAGAAGCGGCCAAGGTTTTGGCCGATCTCGACGTTCGCTACCAAAGCAGCGACGTGCTGCTGGTCGAGGTGCCCAATCAGGCGGGCGCGTTTCGACGGATTTGCGAACGATTGGCGGCCGAGCGTCTCAATATCGACTATGCCTATATGGCCTTCGGCTTCGAGGGCGGCGGCAAGGGAGGAAATGCGGCGGTGATCAAGGTCAACGACCCGACACGCGCGCAAAAAGTGCTTGCGACCCAAAGCAACAACAACGCGCGCCGCAAGCGACCCGGACGCCGACCCGTTCATGCGAGGTAGATGACTCGGGCGGCTCGAAATCGGCAGTTTCTTCATCTCGTCCAAATTCTTGCGAATTCGGCTCCCGACGAGCCGGAAGACAACCGTTGACGGGTCGCGCCTGCGCTGTTAGGTTGGTTGGGTACATCATGGATTCCCGCCCTTGATTTCCCACCTGCCCTTCCACAAAAGTGGGGGGGGGCGACACCTTCTGAACACCCCGAAGGCGGGGTTGAGCGATTGGTGTTTGCCCGTGTCTTTGCCGTATTCAGCATAAATCGCAATAGAATAGAGACTTGCCAAGCAGAGAGATTTCCACTGCGTACAGCCCCAAAGCGGGGGCTTGACGGTTCCCGGGAAATGAATGCGAAAAAGGGGCGAAAGTTCCTAATTCGTCGGGTATACTAGAGTGTCTGAGAGGTTCGGGCGAATTGTTGGCGCGACAGTAACAACAGGTTATCGCCCGGCCGGATTATCTCTGTGGAGAACAGCAACGAGGGTAATATGGCGATCGACGAGCCTATTCAATACACCGAGTTTGGCGAGGGTGACCGTCCGGTCGTGCTGTTGCACGGCCTGTTTGGCGGTCCGGAGAACTGGCGGGAAATCGTCGAGAACTTCGACGACGAGTATCGTTTCTTCGCGCTGCAGTTTCCCATCGATCATGGACTCGATCGACGGCACACCGATTTCAATGCGATCGACCAGTTGACCGACTACGTTGAAAGCTTCTTCGACGAACTGCACTTGGACAAGGCCGTCCTATGCGGCAATTCGCTGGGCGGGCTGGTGGCGGTCGATTTTTGCCTCCGCCATAGCCAACGTGTCGAGAAACTGGTGCTTACCGGCAGCGCGGGACTATTTGAACACGCGCTGAGCGGCGGCAAGTATCCCCGGGCCGAACCGGAGTTCATCCGCGAACGGGTAAAGGAGATCTTCTTCGACGCCAGCATGGCAACCGATGAGTTGGTCGAAGAGGTGGTGAAGGTACTCGCCGATCGCAAGTACGTGCGGTTTCTGATTCGCATTGCTCGGGCGACCCAGGAGCGCAACGTGAAAGATGAACTGAGCCAGATCGATCTGCCAACGCTGATTATCTGGGGGAAGGACGACCAGATCACGCCGCCGTTCGTGGCCCAGGAGTTCAGCGACGGGATTCGCAACTCGCAGTTGGTCTTCATCGACAAGTGTGGACACGCCCCACCGTTGGAACGGCCTCGCGAGTTCAGTCGTATCCTGGAGGAATTCCTCAAGACCTCGTTACCCGCGTGCCCTTCCCGCAATTGAATGACTCACCGCGCAAAGGCCCGGATGCCTCATCGGCCCAACCATCGCGCGGCTGAAGCGCGCCCGTTCTTCGCCCGCTATGGGGCCGTGATTCTCGTTTGCATGGCCTTCTTCTTCCCGCTGGTGGTCCGCGGGGTCATCGGTGCCGTGGGGAGCACCAGCAACGACCCGCGCCAGTGGCTCCCGCGGGGGTTCGACGAAACCGAAAAATACATGTGGCTTCAGGGCCATTTCGGCCGCGACGAGGTCGCGGTGGTCAGTTGGCCCGACTGCACGCTGGCCAACGGTGAGATGGTGGACCGATTGGCCGAGGCATTGATTGCCCCGATACCGACGGCTTCCGGTGGTCAGGTTCGCTGGTTCGATCGGGCGGTCACCGGCCCAAGCGTGTTGAGGCGACTGACCTCTCCTCGGCTGGAGTTGCCGCAAGCCGAATCGCTGGCCCGTCTGCGCGGGATCCTGGTAGGTCCCGACGGCAAGACGACCTGCATCGTGCTGGTCATCTCCGAGGCTGGCACCTACGACCGTATGGCCGCGGTCCAGCATATCCACGACGTGGCCCGGACCCAGTGTGGGTTGACGCCCGATGACTTGCGACTCGGTGGCCCGACCGTCGACGCGGCGACCATCGACTCCGAGAGCCGGCGTCTACTGCTGCATCTGGCCGGCATCTCGGCAGTGGTCGCTCTACTCGTGGCCTGGCAGCGGCTTCGCAGCTTCCGTTTGGCGATGATCGTGTTCGCCGGCGCGGTGTTCAGCACCACCGCGGCCCTGGCGTTGCTCTATTACACCGGCGGCAACTTGAACCTGCTGATGACCATGCTGTCGCCGCTGGTCTACGTGCTGAGCATTTCCGCCGGTGTCCATCTGGTCAACTACTATCGCGACGCCCTGGAGGAAGTCGGGCCGGCCGAAGCGCCCGGCCGAGCCCTGGCGTTGGGATGGAAACCGTGCGTGCTGGCCTCGACGACAACGGCCGTCGGGCTTCTCTCCCTGACGGTCAGCGAAATCGTGCCGATCTGGTCGTTCGGCATCTATTCGGCGGCGGGGATGGTGATCAGCGTCACCGTCATGCTCTTGTTCTTGCCCTCCGTGCTGCAACGCTGGCCGCTTCCCAGTTTGGCCAGTTCGCCGAGCAACGCTGGAAGCCGATTCCTGATCGCCGATCCGGCCGCCAGGGTCCGCCGTTTCCATGCTCCGATCACGGTCGTCAGCCTGATGTTGATGGTGGGTATGGGATGGGGACTCCTGTCGATCGAGTCGACGGTCAAACTCCAGCATCGGTTCGACGACCAGAGCAAGATTATCAACGACTACCGGTGGCTGGAGAAAAACCTCGGTCCGCTGGTTCCGCTGGAGGTCGTGATCCGATTCAAGGGATCCGACAACGGGAAGCCTTCGGAATTCCTCCGGCGCATGGAACTGGTCGAAAGCGTACGCCGGGAGATCGCCCGGTCGCCCGACGCTGGCGCCACCATGTCGGCTTCGGCTTTTGCACCACTGACCCATCTGGACGACGCGCGCCCCGGCGCGTCGGCCCGGGCAACGGCGCTGCCCGATCGGTACGGGTTTCAAGGTCAGACGCGCCGCTTCATCATGGGGCGACGGCTCTTCGACGGCAAGCAGGGCTACATCGACGCCCATTTCCTGAAGGACACGCCCAAAGAGCAACTCTGGCGTATTTCCGTTCGCGCCGATGCGCTGAGCCACGTCGACTACGGCCACTTTGTCGAGACGTTGCGCGGGCGCATTGACCCGATGCTCCGGGACCACGAGATTTCGGGGGTCCGGGCGACCTATACGGGCGTCATCCCCCTGATCTACAAGGCGCAGCGCGAACTGTTCAACGATCTGGTCGAGAGCTTCTTCACGGCATTCGGTGTAATCGCCCTGGTGATGATCGCCGTCTTGCGCAGCGCGCGCGCCGGGCTGATGGCCATGGCGCCGAACCTTTTTCCCGCGGTGGTCGTCTTCGGGGCCATGGGATGGTCCGGCGTGCTGATCGAAATCGGCTCGGTGATGACGGCCAGCGCCGCGCTGGGGATCGCCGTGGACGACACGATCCACTTCCTTACCTGGTTTCACCGGGGTATCGCCCGGGGCATGTCGCGCGCCGAGGCGCTCCGTTTCTCCTACGGGCACTGCGCCAAGGCGATGATCCACACCACGCTGATCTGCGGATCGGGACTGTTGGTCTTCGTCTTCAGTTCTTTTATGCCCATCGTCCACTTCGCCTGGCTGATGGCCGTCCTGTTGATCGCGGCTTTGGTGGGCGATCTGATTTTCCTGCCGGCCATGTTAGCCGGGCCGTTGGGCAAAGTCTTCCAGCGAAATGCTTCCCGTCGACTGGCGATCCAGGGTTCCACGCCAGCGGAAACTGAACCGCCCGGTGAGATAGACTCCCAGTAGGCTCAGCACCAGTACCGTAGCGCACCAAAGGGCCGACGTATTCCGCGCGGCTTCGATTTCCAACGGCAGCGGCGCCCCGTCCCCCGTGACCAGAACCAAGACGATCGCCACGGCGTAGCCGAGCGCAACGACCGCGAATACGACCATCACCACCAGCACGCTCGACCAATCGGGAGTCACCCCCATCCAGGCAAGGTAGACCAGTTGCAGCGCGGCGATTAGAAGCACGGCCCGAGCCCAAATCGGCCCGGCCGCCAGATCGGCGTGTCGCAAAGCCGGCACCGCGCTGAAAACGACCAGACCTCCCAGTACACCCGCCAAGTACCAAAGAGAGCTTGTCCAGCTCGGGTCGGGTACGTGGATGCAAACCGCCCGCCGGGGGCGGCTACTGACCGCCAACGTCTGGGAATCGCCAATCTCGGAGTCGCCAATCTCGGAATCGATAGCAACGGCCGAAGGTGTGCTGGAATCCACCGAAACCGTCGATGGTTTCTCGCCGTCGATGGCAACGGCCATGGGCGTGTCGGCATCGCCGGAAGCGGCCTCGGTTGTCTCGGTATCGATGGCAACGGCCGTGGGAATCGAGATCGGGACTGCCTCGGGTGGGGAGACGTTCGATTCGACCGGCATCGCCAGGGGGAGGCCGGGGGAGGCCGTTCGTTGAATCGGCGCGACCGGCAGGGTCGTTGTCGGTTCGATCGCCGACGGCAGGGTTGTCGGCCCGTCGGTAGACGTCTGCCCCGGCTTGTGGACCGGCAGTGGCGGAGGCCCCTCCGAGCCGACGGCGGCGGACGGGCTGGAGACCGGAAGTGCCGGCAAAACGCTCTCGCCGGCCCCGGGCAAAGGCGGCGGCCCGTTCGCTGGATCGAGTACTTCCGGCACGGTCACCGCACATCCGCACTGCGCGCACCAGACCGTGGCCCCCGCCTGATTCTTGAAGGCGGTGACCTGGTGGCCGGCCGAGCATCGAAATTGGAACGTCACGCCTGTCGCCTTCTTCCTCTCTGTCGGATCAGCGGTACGCCTATCCCCTAGTTTCGGCCGATTGGGTCGTCCCGTCAAGCGCCGAAACCAGGGGCACCGGCCGGCAAAACGGCTCCCAGGTTGCTCCCCCGGCTCGGGTGACGATAATGGGCTACTCGGGCTAAACTCCACAACCCCGAGGATACCACCATGCGGTTCGGATCGACATGTACATCGATTGCCTTGACGGCTGTTCTGCTCTGGGGCACTCTGTTCTGGGCCGCCGCGTCTTCGGCACCTGGCATAGCCGCCGAACCGGCCCGGCCGCGACTGGGAATGAACCTCAACGGCCCGGCCGATTGGAACACCGAACTGCCCTTTGTCGACGTCTTCCGCCTCGCCCGGCCGTGGATCAGCCAAGAGAAAGGAAAGTCCTGGGGGCAGGGGCCCGAGTTGGCGCTGGACGAGCATGGCTGGGTCCGGCGACTCGCCCCGGACTGCTTTGCCGAGACGCCGATCTGCACGATCGGGGGGGGCCACTATCCGGCCGGCCGCTACACGGTGTTGTACGACGGGCGGGGGGAAGTCGGGTTTTCCAACGGTGTGGAGACAATATCCAGCGGGCCGGGCCGAATGGTCGTGGAAATCGATTCCTCCCGGGGCGGGTTCTTCCTGCGGGTCACCGAGACCGCCCCCGACGACTACATCCGCAATATCCGCGTCATTATGCCCGGATTCGAGAACACCTACCGCCAGAACCCGTTTCATCCGGTGTTCCTCCAGCGATGGCGTGGCGTGGCATGTCTGCGGTTCATGGATTGGATGAAGACCAACGGATCGAAGATCCGGACCTGGGCGGATCGACCCGCGCCCGACGACGCGACGTTCTCGAGCAAAGGCGTGGCGGCCGAAGTGATGATCGATTTGTGCAACCGGCTCGAAGCCGATCCCTGGTTCTGCATGCCCCATCTGGCCGACGACGAGTACGTCCGCCAGTTCGCAAAGTTGGTCAAGGACCGGCTCGACCCGGGGCGAACGGTTTACATCGAGTATTCCAACGAGGTGTGGAACAACATGTTCCCCCAGACCCGATACAGTTGGGAGAAGGCCAAGCAGTTGGGCATCGGTCCGGCCGAGCGTCCCTGGGAAGGCGGCGGCAAGTATTACGCCCAGCGGTCGGTCGAGATCTTCAAGATCTGGGAGGAAGTGTTCGGCGGCCACGACCGGCTCGTCCGCGTGTTGGCCTGGCAGTCGGGAAATGCCTGGTGGATGGAGCTGATTATTCTTCCGTACCGGGATGCCCACCAGCACGCCGACGCACTGGCCATCGCCCCCTATATCGGCATGAACGTCCCGCGCCAGGGCAAGGAACTGACCGCCGACGTGGTCGCCCGATGGACCGTCGATCAGGTGCTCGACCATCTGGAAAAGGAATCGCTCCCCAAGTCGATTCGTGGCATTGCGGCGACCAAGGAGTTGGCCGGCCGGTTCGGTCTGAAGCTGCTGGCTTACGAGGGCGGTCAACATGCCGTGGGCGTGGGTGGGGGCGAAAACAACGAGACCATGACCGGGCTCTTCCACGCCGCCAACGCGCATCCCCGCATGGGCGAAATCTACCGCAAGTACTTCGACGCCTGGACCGATTCCGGCGGCGACCTGTTCTGCTATTTCTCGTCGGTCGGCCGATGGGGCAAGTGGGGGAGTTGGGGGATCATGCAGTACTACGACGAGGATCCGACCAAAGCACCGAAGTTTATTGCCACCATGCAATGGGCCCGGAAGTGCGGGCAGGAGGTCCATTTGCCGAAAGACTAGTTTAGCCCCGGCACTCGTGCCGGGCGTTTTTTTCGCGTAGGAATCTGCCCGTTGCTCGTTTAACGCCCAGCCGAAGGCGCCGGCACTTGTGGTCGTCCAGCCCCGAGAAATCCCT
>CAYUIQ010000321.1:0-8221 GCA_964444795.1 uncultured Planctomycetaceae bacterium | reverse complement strand
ATTCTTCTAGGATAGAGATTGCCATGACATCATCCACGACCATCCGCGTACGACTGGGAACCCGGGCCAGCGCTCTGGCCCGATGGCAGGCCGATTGGGTCGCCGCTCGCCTGGAAGAACTGGGGGCCGACGTCCAACTCGTGCCCATCACCACCGCCGGCGATCAGCAGCAGGTGGGGCCCATCGGCGCGATCGGCGGGCAGGGCGTCTTTACCAAGGAGATCCAGCGGGCCCTGCTGGACGACCGCATCGATCTGGCCGTTCATAGTCTCAAGGATCTGCCCACCGACGAGGTTCCCGGGCTGTGTCTGGCCGCAGTCCCCGAGCGGGCACCCGTGGGCGATGCGTTGGTTTCCCGGAAGTACGATTCGTTCGATTCGCTGCCCGAGGACGCGATTGTCGGGTCCGGCAGCTTGCGGCGCCGCAGTCAGCTTCTTCACGCTCGCCGCGGCCTGCGGATGCGAGACATCCGGGGAAACGTCGAGACGCGGCTGGATAAGCTCGACCGGGGTGAGTTCGACGCGATCATCCTGGCCGAGGCCGGGCTGACGCGGCTGGGTCTGGCCGAGCGAATTACCCAGGTGCTGCCGATCTCGATGATCCTGCCCGCGGTGGGACAAGGCGCACTGGGCTTGGAAACGCGCAGCGACGATTCGGCGGTTCGCGCCGTGCTGGAGAGACTTTGCCACGGGCCGTCGCACGCCGCCGTGTTGGCGGAACGGGCCATGCTCAAAACTCTCCAGGGCGGTTGTCTCGCGCCGATCGCCGCTTGGGGACGCGAGGAAGACGGAAAACTCGCGTTGACCGGCCGGGTCGTGAGCCCCGACGGCCGCCGCATGCTCGAGGATGCCGGATCGGCCGATGGGCCGGAAGCCGAATCGCTGGGCCGGCAAGTCGCCGATCGCCTGCTCGAGATGGGCGCCGCGGAGATCATTCAGGCGTCGCGCGATTCCGGCTAACGCCGTCGATGGTTGTTTCCATCGCGCCGGGCACGAGTACCCGGGCTAAACGTCCGACTGCTCTTCGGCCGCGTTTTCGCTGGCGTCATCATCGGCCGCGGGAGGTTTCTCGATGTCTTCCGCCGGCTTCAACGACTCGATGAACCGGCGGAACGACTGCTCGTGTTTGGCTATCGTATCTTTCTGTCCGCGAGCCTTGACGAAATGCGACACCGTCTGACCCGGAATGATCGCGCCGAGCATGCGCATGTTCGGGATGCCGCCGCCGGTGCCGCCATGGGGGCCTCCCATCATGACGAGCGTTCCCGAGATATCTACCACGACCACGCTCACGCCGCCCACGTCGAGTTCCTCCTGGGAAAACTCCCGGCCTTGCTCGGCAAACTGGTCCCTCCATCGATCGACGTTCCTTGCCACGCCGCCGCGGAGGGTGGAAACGGTCAGGTGTCCGTCGATTTCGTCTTCCCCGGCTCGTGGCAAGCGGAATTCGGCGTCGGGCGTAAAGTCCTGACCTTGAATGATCCTGGGCGTCGGCCGCTCTCGTACCCAGCCTTCGGGTTCCACCATGGCCAGCGAACCAAGGCGAACGATGGGCCCCAGGCCGGGATCGGCAACGCCGCCGCTTGGCCGGCCGTGCGCGGGGAACATCGCGCCGGGCATCCCGTGGGGCGACGCGGATCCGTGCGGCGATATGGGCTCGGACAACGACGCCGAGCCATGCCCCCTGGCCTGATCCGACTTCTTGATCGTTCGACGTTGGACCGGCTGATGTGGATCGGCGCAACCGGCAACCAGCCACGCACACAACACCCCGGCGATCATCCCGCGCGTCATTCTCATTTTTTCCTTGATGGCGATTGTTGGAATGGTTTCACAAGTCATCGTATCAACGGGGGGCGAGAGAGTCCAGCACGGCGGGCGGAAGTCGCCGGGTGCCCATGTCCATTGCACGATGGAAGGCGTCGGCCGACCGGCCCGAGATGGTAACCGACGGAAATTCGATGGACACCTGGGCCACGGCGGTGGTCAGCGCGAGTGGGTCCCGGTCGCTCTCGACGACATCCGGGAAGTTTGCCGCTCATGGCACCCGTTTCCACCGTCCACACCCTTTTAACGGGTTAACAGGTCACATGCACCAACGCCGCTTTGCGACGTTTCGAGTCGTTGTAGGCTTCGACCACTTCGGCGGTGGGCATGGCCCGGCAGCGGATCGCCCGTTGGTCGAGAAACTGCTGGGCTTCCTCGGTCAGGTGGACCTGATCCGTTTGTCCGGTGCCGATGAAAAGCACCTCGGGACCGCCGCGGCAAATCCGATCGATTTCCTTCGGGCCGATGACGTGGGAAGAACCGTGGTGTTTCTTGGCCAGTTTCTTCTTCCGCCGCTTCACTCGGCCGCTGACCGGGATGTAGATGTCGTGGTCCAAAACCTTCTTGTCGACGGTAATCTCGCCAAACTTGGCCGACGTGATCTTCGGATAGTCGGGTGCCACGGCGAACTGCTTCTTGAACGGGCTGCGGCCGGCTTGGATACGGGCCAGCGCGATCGCCCCCAGCGCCACCGCGTCGTCGCCCAGGGCCGAGAGCAACACGTGGCCGCCGGGGCGAGCGCCGGGGAGTTGATCGGCGTCGAGAATCTCTCGCACGATCGGTAGCATGAACGTGCCACATGCCTCGGCCACGCCGCCACCCAACACAATCACCTCGGGATCCAGCAGGTGGCGGACCGTGAGGCAGGCGTAGCCAAGCGTTTCGGTCGCCCGGCGCATCACTTCGGTAACCAACTCGTCGCCGGCCGCCAGGGCCCGTCGCAGAGAGCCGCTACGGACCACGCTCAGGTCGCCGCGGAGTTCGTCGACCAGCGAGGTCGCTCGACCGGCGGCAACCGCCTCGCGAATATCGCGTTCGACGGCCGAACGGCTGGCCAGCGCTTCGAAGCAGCCGAGATTTCCGCAGCCGCATTTCGGACCGCCGACCTGCATCACGATGTGGCCGATCTCGCTGGCCGATTCCCGGGCACCGCGCCAGAGCAAGCCATTCTGTACGAACCCCGCGCCGATGCCCGTGCCCACGAAGATACCCATCATGCTGGCCGTATTTCGGCCCGAGCCGAGCCACTGTTCGCCCAGCGCGCCCAGATTGCAGTCGTTGCCCACGGCCACGGGCACTTTGAAGTCTTTTTTCATCAGCGGGCCGATGGGCACGCCGGTGAGACTCATGTTGGGCGTGACGACCACGTTGCCCGAGTCGGGATCGACCACGCCAGGGACGGCAATGCCGATGGCCGTCAGTTCGTCGCGGCCGATGCCTTCGGCCTCCAGGACGGCGTTCATCGACTCGCGTAGTGCCAGGAGTACGGCCTCGGAGCCACCGTCGCGAGGGGTTTGGCATCGCTCGCGCTGCAGTAGCACGCCCGTTTCCTCGACCAGCGAGGCCTGCACTTTGGTGCCGCCGATATCGACGCCCAGATAAATGGGATGGCGCTGGGCCTTCGTCTTGTTCTTCATCGCGGTCTCCTTGCCCGGGTGGTTTTCACTCCGCCAAACTCCGATCCGACTACCATCATTGTTACTATAGCGGCGCCGCGGTAAAGAGAGTAGTCGGCATTTGCTCCACTTGGCAAATTTGGGAGGGAATTGGCCGCCGGGTTGCCTTCTTGCGTGGGGCCGGTATGCTTGACCTTGAAACGCGGCAAACCGGCCCAACGAGCGGAATTCCCATGACCTTCCAAATCTCGGCTATCTCGCGGCGATATGCCAGGCATCCGTTGACTTTCTTCCTCCTGGCCGTGGTGGCCGCTTTGTGGATTGGCATGCGTGTGCCGCCGAGCCTGTCGATCGAGAAGATCACCCTGGATACGACGGACGATGCGGGCAGACTATCGTATATGCTCAAGGGCAAGCCGAAGCCCATCGACAAGGAGAGCTGTTTGCCGCTGGAAGAGGCCGAGAAGAAGATCCACGCACTGGCCGATGACGGGAAGCTCGACTGGAGCGGAAAGGGCGAGGAACGATACGCCTACACGATGGAGGGTGAGGAGGTCGACGGCAAGAAGACCAAGCTCTACCATCAGCTCATCGCCAAGCGCCACTGGGGACTCTGGTCGCTGCTGCCGGCGCTGGTGGCGATTGCCCTTTGCTGGATGACCCGGGAGCCGCTGGTTTCGCTGCTCGGAGGGATCGTCGTCGGCGCGTTTCTGCTGGGATATTACGATCTGGCCGAGGCCGTCTTCATCAAGAACCTGGCGACCAAAGACGCCGCCGGTGTATTGATCCTCTATCTTTGGCTTTTGGGCGGATTGCTGGGGGTTTGGAGCCGCACCGGCGCGGCGCAGGCGTTTGCCGATCTGATGACCCGAAAGTTTGTCCGCGGGCCGAAATCCGCCAAGCTGGTCGCCTGGTGCCTGGGCATCATCTTCTTCCAGGGCGGTACGGTCAGCACGGTGCTGGTGGGCACGACCGTCAAACCGCTGGCCGACAAGGAGAACGTCAGCCACGAAGAGCTCGCCTATATCGTCGATTCGACCGCCTCGCCGATCGCTTCGCAGTTGGCCTTCAATGCCTGGCCCGGGTATATTCAGGCGTTTATCTTCGTGGCGGGAGTTCCCTTTCTAGCCACGTATGACGATCGGATATGGTTCTTCATTACCAGCGTGCCGTTCTGCTTCTACGCGATTTTCGCGGTCAGCTTCACGTTTCTGTTGAGCATCGAGAAGTCGCCTTTCCTGGGTCGGCGAATGCGAAAGGCCATCCGCCGCGCCCGCGAGACGGGCCAACTCGACGATCCCGAAGCCGAACCGATCGCCGCTCGGGAACTGCACGCCAACAACGTACCGGCCGGATATACGCCGCATGTGGCCGAGTTCTTCGCCCCCTTGGCCCTGCTCATCGGAATTGCCGTGGGCACGTGTATCTTCTCCAAGTCACACGCCCCACAGGTCCACTGGGCTTTCGCCGCGGCGCTGATCTTGGCGGCCGTCATGGCGATGTCTCGGGGAATGCAACTCAAAACCCTGATCGACGGGCTGGGCGACGGGTTCAAGGGCGTCGTGCTCGGATCGGTTATTCTCCTGCTGGCAATCACCATCGGCAGCATCAGCAAGGAAGCCGGCGGAGGAATCTACCTCGTCGAACTGCTTGGCGGAAAACTCCATTACGTGGCGCTGCCCGTGATGCTGCAAGTGCTGACCATCATTATCGCCTTCTCGACCGGCACCAGTTGGGGAACCTACGCCGTGGCTTTCCCGCTGGCCATGCCGCTGGCTTGGGCCATCTCGCAGAACGCGCTGGGACCGGGCGTGCCTCTGGAACATCCGCGGCTGTTCATGACGATCTGTTTTGCCGCGGTGATGGACGGCAGTGTGTCGGGCGACCAGTGTTCGCCCATCTCCGACACCACGGTGCTCAGTTCGATGTGTACCGGTTGCGATCTGATGGACCACGTCCGCACGCAACTCCCCCAGGCCTCCGTGGCGGCCCTGTTGGCGGGTATCTGCTGGACTCTGGTGACGATCGCGTTCTGCTAGTTCGAACTCCCCGGCAACCCGCGCGCGGCCTTTGGGAAGGAAGCCTCCGTCTTCGATGTCGAACCCGGCCATCAGGTCGGTATGTCGCTCGCGGAGTGGGCAACCGTGACAACAGACTGCAGGGCGACCGGTCGAGACCGCTCGGGCTGTTGCTCCCCCCTCGACAAGAGTGCTATAATCACCGCCATGAAGCAGGGGCTTCTTGGCCGGCAACGCACCACGTTCTTTCGTCTTTCAACGGGCTGTAGGCTTAGGTCGTTTTTTGGGAAAAATAGCATGAGCAAAGTATCAACGGGCAAAATCATCAAGAACGATTACGCCGCGTTCCTTTTGACAATCGGAGGACCGATCTCGCTGGCAATTTCAGGCTTTGCGGCCGTATTCTCGTTCATTCCAGGCGGCCGCGGCCAGGCGGGACAAGCGGTCGATCCCCAGTTCGCCAGGGGCATGTGTGTCGTGGCGGCGCTGCTGACCGTGCTGTTGTTTGCCCTGCTGGCCAAGCGAATATCTCGACTGAAGCGAATCATCGGGACCGGTCCGCGAGCAACGGCCACCGTTCGGGAGATCGGTTTCTTCAAGGATCGCGGCCGAGTCGAGTTCGAGTATGTTCACGATGGGCAGCAGTATCAGACGAGGACCGCCGTGATGGAGAACAAGCAGACAAAAGCCCTTGTCTCCGGTTCGGAGATCGAGGTGGCCATGGACCCGATGAATCCGGAGAAGGCGCTGATCGTGCAACTGTATTGCACCACATAACAGCCGAATCGTATGCGAGTTCGAATTGGTCGCGCCGACGTAGTCCCTATGTGCATCTTTCCACGAAGGAGACAGCACAATGCCAACCGAGCATGAATTCGAAATAGACACTCGGCGCATCCAGCGGTATTTCTTTGTTCGCACTCTGCCGTTCTTGCTGATACTGCTCGTCACAACTCCTCTGGTCCTAGTCGGCCTTGCTGCTAGGCGACTGGAACTGGGCGAACTCATTGCAACGAGCCCATTTTGGCTGTTCTGGATTGTCTATCTCTCTTACACCATCGTTCTTGCCCCGCGACAAGTCCGCGCATTGAAATACTGGCTCGAATCGGGAACACTCAGGATTGATGAAGGCGTCCTGGTAGCCAGGAAGAAGTCGATCCCTCTTGATCGCATCACGGATATTGTCCTTGTCCAAGGGCCTCTCATGCGGTTAGCCGGAATCTGGTCCCTTCACGTACAGACCGCGGGCAGTACTCAACAAGGACCCGAGGGGCTGCTGCACGGTCTGGTTGCTCCCGAGACCGTACGCAACACTATCATGGAAGAACGCGAAACAGTTCTTCGAAAAGGAAGCAAGGACATTGAGACGTGATACTGAAATGACCATGTGCCCAATCACCGCGAATCAATCAACTCAACCAACCAACTCGGCGGGCGAATAGGTTTTCCACCGGTGTTGACGACGGCGTGGATCGTGTGGCCGTGACAGACGGGCTGGCCGGTGGCGGCATGGCGGATCTCGACGTCAAAACGCAATCGAACGCGACCGGCCAACGCGAGCGTCGAGGTCATTTCCAATTGGTCGTCGTAGCCGGCCCGGCCGGTGAATTTTGCGTAGGTTTCGCTCAGCGGCAGGCGGATACCGCGCTGCTCCATCTCGCCGTAAGGCATGCCCGCAGCACGGCAAAGTTCGCTGCGGCCGTGCTCGAACCACTCAAACGCCCGAGAGTTGTAGTAGCTGCCCATTGGGTCGACTTCGCTGTAGCGAACGCGGAAGAGAACCGTGTGTTTCAGATCGCTCATGGCCGTGGAGTGGGAAGGTGTTGCAGGATGGTTGGTCAGATCCGCAGCCAATTGCGAAGTCCCAGGCGGAAGATGATCCAGAGCGCCGATCGGGCTTCGGCCGAGTTGATCTTGGACGTGCCCGCCTGGCGGTCGACGAACGTGATCGGCACCTCGGCAAATCGGGCTCCGAGCCGCTTGAGATGCCAGAGGATCTCCTCCTGGAAGGAATAGCCGCGCGAGCGGATGGCGTCGAAATCGAGCCGCGCGAGCAATTCTGTTCGATAACAGCGAAACGCGCCGCTGCAATCCTTGGATTTCAGGCCCAACAGCCATCGGGCGTAGAGGTTCACGCCCCGGCTCATGAAATGGCGATGCGGCGGCCAGCCTTCGATCCCACCGCCGGGTACGTATCGCGAGCCGATCACTACGTCGGGCGGCTCGCCACTGGTGGGCTCCATGCCGGCCAGCAAGTCGGGAACGTATCGCGGATGGTGGCTGAAATCGGCGTCCATATTGAGCACCTGCCGGTAGCCGTGCTCCACGGCGTATTTCATGCCCGCAATCGTGGCCGTCCCCAGCCCGAGCTTTCCCTGGCGATGCAAGCAATGGAGCCGGGGCTCACCGGCCGCCGTCTCATCGCACCAGATGCCCGTCCCATCCGGCGAATTGTCGTCGATCACCAGAATATCGACCTGGGGGGCTTCGGCAAAGATCCCTTCCACCAGTCGGGGGAGATTTTCGATTTCGTTGTACGTGGCAACGGTGACCAGCGTTTTGTCGGCCTGGGACATCGGTGTTCTCGGCATGAAGAATGAGACGCGTAGTCGAGGATTTTAGCAGAATATGCCCGACGGGCGAACCTCGAACCCGCCCGCCCTCTCCCTCTGGGCGCGGACGGCGAGCGTAGCAAGGCAGGTGAGGCTTGTTGGCATGGGAGAGGATCTTTGCTGTGCTCCAGACGCCCTCACCCCAACCC
>CAYUIQ010000320.1:0-8270 GCA_964444795.1 uncultured Planctomycetaceae bacterium | reverse complement strand
AGAATAACTGTCCCCGCCGGACGCGACAAGCAATCCCTTGGCAAACCGGGGGTAACTGTGTCATAATATCGGGTTTCCGAGGTCCTGGAGCCCGCCGATCGTGCATCGGTTGGCTAAGGACGGGTCGAGGTGGGAGAGCAGCAGATGCCCCGAATCGTGCGTAAACGGGAGTTGGTGCCCAAAATTCATGAGCTGGTAGTCGAGGCCCCCCGCGTGGCGGCCAAGGCACTGCCGGGGCATTTTGTTATCGTAATGGCCGACGAGCCGGGTGAACGGATCCCGTTGACCGTGGCCGATTTCGACCGCGCCGCCGGCACGATCACGCTGGTGTTGATGGTCGTGGGCACTTCGTCGGACAAACTTTCGCGGCTGGCCGAAGGCGACAACATGCATGCCCTGATCGGGCCGTTGGGCCGGGAGTCGGAGATCGAGGATGTCGGCACGGCCGTAATGGTCGCCGGCGGCGTGGGAACGGCCCCCATCTTCCCCATCGCTCGGGGTATGCGGGAATTCGGCAACGGCGTGATCTCGATCCAAGGCGCTCGATCCAAAGAGCTGCTCTTCTGGGACAAGAAGCTGGCCTCGGTGAGCGATACCCATATTATTACGACCGACGACGGCTCGGCCGGGCGCAAGGCGCTGGTCACCGAGCCGCTGGTCGAGTTGCTCCAGGCTGACGCAGAGAACAAGGACACAGCGAAACAGATCGGCTGCGTCTATGCCATCGGCCCGGCGGTGATGATGCGGGCCTGTGCGGAGGCGACCCGGCCGTTCGGCGTGAAGACGGTGGTCAGTCTCAATACGATCATGGTTGACGGGACGGGCATGTGTGGCGGGTGCCGCGTGCAGGTGGGCGACGAGACGCTGTTCACCTGCGTCGACGGTCCGGAGTTCGACGGCCATCTGGTCGATTGGTCCCCCGTCTTGGCCCGGCAGAAAGTCTATTGCCAGCAAGAGAAATGCTCGCTGGATCGTTATATGGAGGAATAGGATAAGCATGAGCGATTCCCAAGGAAAGCCGAAGAAGGCCAAGCGCCCCAAGCCGGGTTCGATCCCCCGTACGCCCATGCCCGAGCAAGACCCGGTCGTGCGCGGAGAGAATTTCGACGAAGTACCGCTGGGCTATACTCCGGAACAGGCCAAGAAGGAAGCCGACCGCTGTTTGGAATGTAAGAAGCCGGCCTGCGTGAAGGGCTGTCCGGTCAACGTGAACATCGCGAAGTTCATCGGCTTGGTGCGTCAGGAGAAGTTCGCCGAGGCCGCGCGGGCCGTAAAGGAAACCAACGCCCTGCCGGCGGTTTGCGGACGCGTTTGTCCGCAGGAAACACAATGCGAGGAGAAGTGCATCCTGGGTAAGAAGTTCGAGCCCGTGGCCATCGGCCGGCTCGAACGGTTCGTGGCCGACTACGAGCGCGAAAACGATCTGGTCGAACTGCCCGAGAAAGCACCCGCTTGCGGACGCCGCGTGGCGATCGTCGGTTCGGGCCCGGCCGGGCTGACCGTGGCCGGCGACCTCGTTCTCCTGGGTTATGAGGTGACCGTCTTCGAGGCTTTCCACAAGCCGGGCGGTGTGTTGATGTACGGAATTCCCGAATTCCGCCTGCCCAAGGATATCGTCGAGAAGGAAGTCAACTACATCGAGCGGTTGGGTGTCGAGTTGGACATGAACCAGGTGGTCGGCAAATCGATCACCGTCGACGAACTGTTCGGCGACGAAGGTTACGACGCGGTGTTTGTCGGCGTGGGCGCCGGGCTACCCGTCTTCCTGGGGCTCGAAGGCGAGGATCTCGGCGGCGTCTATTCGGCCAGCGAGTATCTCACCCGCAGCAACTTGATGAAAGCCTATCGTTTCCCCGAGTACGACACGCCGGTGGTCGACGGCAAGAACGTGACGGTGATCGGCGGCGGCAACGTGGCCATGGACTCCGCCCGCGTTGCGTTGCGATTGGGAGCCGAATCGGTGACGATCGTTTACCGCCGCTCGCGCGACGAACTGCCCGCGCGGGCCGAGGAAATCCATCACGCCGAACAGGAAGGGATCATCTTCAAGCTGCTGACCAACCCGGTGGGCTTCGACGGCGACGAGCGGGGTATGGTTCGGGCGATGCGCTGTATCCGCATGGAGTTGGGCGAGCCGGACGACTCCGGACGCCGCCGCCCCGTGCCGGTGCCCGATTCCGAATTCTCCATCGACACCGATCTGGCCATCCTGGCGATCGGTTCCGGCGCCAATCCGCTCTTGACCAAATCGACGCCCGGGCTGAACCTGAACCGCTGGGGATACATCGATTGCGACGGACGCGGTCGCAGCAATCGCCCCGGATTATGGGCCGGCGGCGATATCGTCACCGGTTCGGCCACGGTCATCGAAGCGATGGGTGCCGGTCGCGTGGCGGCGAAGGATATTCACGAATACCTTTCGGCCGATGGCGAGAGGGCTTGGCGGGAAGATGGTGAGTAGGCAATCTTAGTAACCCGAAGCGTCAGCGAGGACAGAAAAGACGGCCTCGCTTACGCTTCGGGTTACTATTCAACGACTACCATGCGGAAAGCTACTTCTTCAGTATCTCCAGATCCTTGAACTGCACCTCCATCACGCAGCCCGCGTGCATCTGTAGGGCAAAGTGCCCGCTGGGTCGAGCGGGGTCGTCTTTCAAGTCGGCCGTCTTCACGCCGTTGACCGTCACCACGATGTCGCCGCCTTGGGCCGAGATGGTCATCTCGTTCCACTCGCCGACCTTGTTGAACTGCTTTTCTTCCTCGGCCGTGGGCTTGTCGATCCAGGCGCGACCGTAGCTTTCGTAGATCCCACCCGTGCCGCTGCCTTGCGGTCCGACTTGGACTTGAAGACCGTGGGCCTTTTCCGGCTCTTTGATGATTGTGCGGATGTAGAAACCGCTGTCGCCGGTGGCACTCTTGAACTTGAACCGCACCTGGAAATTATCGGCCGGCGCGTCGCTGACCAGCAGTCCGTAGAGCCGTTCGTTGTTGGCCCGGCCCACGAACGCGCCGTCTTCGACGGTCCACTTCCCATCGCCCACGGCATGCCACCCGGCCAGCGTCTTGCCGTCGGACATCGGTTTCCATTGGCCTTCTTCGGCGACTGCCGCGCCACACACGGCCATGGCAAGCCACAACGCAACGAACGAAAACGCGAAACGTTTCATGAGATTCTCCCGTAAATGGCTACTGTACACCCAGAACATCCTCCCCAGCATACCTCCGGACAAACCGGGGGTCAAACGATCGGGCATTTCGTGCGATCCGGTAGTGCATCGGTTACAATAGTCGACGTTCAACGAGTCTTGACGAGATCGACCCACGGAGGACTTTGCTATGGCACACCCTACCGGATACTTCCGCGCGGCAATGGCCGCGGGGCTGCTTTGCTTCGTTGCGTCGCTGGTGCGGGCCGAGGAAGAACCGGCGTATCGCAACGTGGCGCTGAATCCCGCCGACGTACAGGGAAAAGCCGAGAGCTATCCGCACGCATCGGCGAACAGCGAGTACAAGAACCTGCCGCCGTTTGCCGCCCGATGTGCCATCGACGGCAAGACGGCCAACCGCGGGCACGGCCCCCGATTTCCTTCCTGGGGGCCCGACCGCCGAACCGATCTCTGGTGGCGAGTCGACTTCGGCCGCACGGTCGTGATCGATAAGGTCGTGATCGTCATCCGGGCCGATTTCCCCCACGACCGGCATTGGCATAGCGCCACGATCGAGTTTTCCGACGGAAGCCGCGAGGAGATCGAGATCAAAAAGACGGACAAGCCGCAAACGTTCTCCTTTACCCGCCGCAAGGCAACCTGGCTGCGGTTGACCGAGTTGACCCAGGCGGAGCCGCTGGGTTGGTGCGGGTTGAGCGAAGTGGAAGTGTGGGGTCGATAACTGCGTCACTTTTCAATTCGATACAGATGCGTATCGGTGCGTACGAAAATCGCCCCATCGGAAATCGCGGCCGATGCCTTGATGCGGCCGTCAAGCTGATTCTCGGCCAACAGGGTGAACGTTTTCCCCGGTCGAACAACGGCCGCCTTGCCGTCTTCGGCGAAGAAATAAATCCGGCCGTCGGCCAGCACGGGCGACGACGAACAGGCGCCCAGCATCCGTTCGGCCCAATGGATCTCGCCGGTGCGGGCGTCGAAACAGGTCGCCACGCCGCCGTCGGAGAGGGTATAAAGTTCATCGCCAACCAACAGCGGCGAGGACATCTTGGGAACCTGGCGTCGCTCGCTCCAGGCAATGTGCGTGTTGGTCACGTCGCCCTGCCCGTCGATCTTAACGGCCAGCAGGTTCGATCCTCCAAAGGCCGTGCTGACGAACACCAGCCCGTGGCCAAAGGCGGGGCTCGAACTGTTGGAGAAGCTGGGACCCGTATTGACGCACCAAAGCTGCTTTCCGGAGTCGGGGTCGTAGGAGACGATCCACTTCGCACCCAGGACGACCATCTGCTTCTTTCCCCCGTCGTCGATCAGCAGCGGCGTGCTGAAGGACTTCTTGTAAGGAGTGTGGGCGGTGTCGATCGGCGGGCGATCGGTTTTCCAGACCGGCTCGCCCGTGTTCTTGTCCAGAGCGATCACGTATTGTTGGTCGCAGCCGTCGCGTACCACAACGAGCAGGTCGCCATACAGAGTCAGCGAACTGCCGGCCCCTACGTCGTATTTGATCGGCAGATGGCGTGTCCAAATTGGTTTGCCGGTTTCCGTGTTGATGCAAACGGTGCCCATCGTGCCGAAGTCGCAGTAGAGGCGTCCCGGCTCGATGACCGGAGTGGGCGAGGCGAAGCTGTTGACCCTGCAGATTTGTGGCGGATCGTCCACCTCCAGCAGCGTGATGCTCTGCAACAACCGGCCCGTGTCGCGGTCGATGCAAACGGCCTTTAATGTCACGCTCCGCGCGACCAACGGCATGGGAACGGACGCCGTGATGCCGGCAAGATACTTCTTGGCTTCCTCGGGTGTGGCAATCGTCGGCAACGCGGTAGTCATCCAGATTTGTCGGCCCAGCACCACGGGCGAGGACCACGCGGCCCCTTCGACGGCCGTCTTCCACGCGACGTTCTCGGTCTCGCTCCACTTGAGCGGCAGCCCTTCGGCCTCGCCGTGGCTCTGTCCGCCGGGACCGCGAAACTGCGGCCAATCGGCTCGCGTGGCCGTGGTGGAGAGGATGAAGGTCAATGCCGAGAGTATCGCAACTTGAAATCGCATGTAGGTGTACCTTGTGGTTGGGAGGGGGATTACTCATACACGAACCAAGCGGTCGCCCGGCAGTCGCGGTCGGTCGCGACGCGGACCCAATGGGCGGCGAAGCCGGTAGGGAAGGCGTGGGTGACGGTCCGGCCGGCCGGCACGCGGATCGTGGCGTATGGCAGCCACGTATTGTTGGCGGCCGGGTCGACGTGTAGTGTGAAGTTTACGTCATCCTTCGCGTCGTGCGAAAGCGCGACCGTCTTGCGATCGTAGCCAGCCATGAGATACGGAACAGAAGGCAGCCCGGCTTCGACCGCCGCATCGAGCCACGGCCCGCCTTCGCCTCGTGGTTTGCCGAACCTCCACAGGTCGTCGATATCGCCGAACCACAAGCCCGCCTTGCCGTCGTCGGAAGCGAAGTAGTGGCCGTCCGGCTCGGCCGACGCTTTGCACCCGGCCAGCACGAGCATGCCGCGCCACGAGCAGAAGTCGGTGATCCGCTTGTTGTGTGTCGTCAGCGGTTTGATCCGCCGCAGCCCGCCGGAGTTGCTTCGCGGCAGAATGTAGAAGCTGCCCGCCGCGTTGAGCAACGATCGCTCGGTCACCACCTCGCGCAGCGCCCGTGGCCAGCCGGTGGGCCAAGCCGTGTCGTAGGCCGGGTTCGATTTGGGCAACCGGACCCGCAGGTTGCCCTCGGTGACGATCACCGAAGCGTCGTCGATCTGGATGACTTGTTCAACGGCGGCGACTTGCTCGACCAGAAACTGGGCCGACTTACTTTCGGGCTCCGTGGCTTGAAACTTCACGTCGGGCCCGAGCTGGTAAGTTTGCTCTTCGCCGGGCTTGCCGGTGGCGTCGACTTGCCGCGAGTGTACGCCGAGTCTGATCCGGTCGTCGCCCTCGCTGCGGACCACGGCCGAAGTCCACGGCCCCAGCTCGTCGACGTCGGCCAGTGCGACGAACATGTCGCGATCGGTCACCGCGCCGCCACCGGGGCCGTAGTGGAAATAGGCGGTCACGCCCGAAACGTCGCGGTCGGCGTTCAAACGAATCCAGGCGGCGTCGAGATCCTCGGGGAATACGTGATACGCGTATCCCGACTCCGGCATGACGATCGTTTTGTACTCGGTCCACTTGCCGTCGCCGGTGCGGTCGATTTCGAGCGTGAAAGTAACGGGCCCCTCGGGAGTCGCTTTCGGGACGGGCCGTGGTCGGCCGATCCGGGCGGCCAGTTCTTTGGGTAGATCGGTGATCCGCGGGTCGGCCGCGTCGCCGCCGACTGGTTCGATGAAACACAGATGGGGCATCCCGAAGGCGCCGGGCGTGTGTTCCGCGTCGTTGCCGGGCACGTCGACGCGGCCCTTGCTGAACTCCTTGACGTAGACCGAATCGGCGTATGCGCCCCCCCACTCCAATTTCATCTCGGTCTTCCGCCATCCATCGCCGGGCTGGGGATTACCCCGATCGTCGACCGAGAGATAAACCACCACGTCGCGGTCGACGCCGAACGAATAGGGCGGGGCCGGGTCGTGGAAATCGCCGCGGCGAACGATCACGTGCGCCAGCCCGGCGAGCTTCCGAGGCAATCGTGTCACTTCGAACTTCTCCGAAGTCCGCTTGATGCCCGAGGTGTTGCCCGCCGACGTGCCCACCGCCAGATGCAGACACCGCTGCTCGAATCCAGCCAACAGGAACGGATCGGACGCCACACCCGCCTCGACGTCGTCGCCCAGCCACGGCCCGCCGAAGCCGGCCGGACGGCCCGCTTGGGAAAGCTCCTCCCAAGTGGTAAACCACAGGTTCGAGCACGATTGGCCGTTGAGCCGGTTGAGCGTGTCGCCGACGCCGGCGCGGCTGAAGCCCGACTTGGCCGTGTCGTCGCACCCGAAGACAATGCGGTCGTCGAAGGCGCAGAAGTCGGCGGTCACCTTCGCGTAGGCGCCCAGCGGCCGTAGTCCGCCCGCGTTGGCGGCGGAGAACGTGCCGGGGAAGTCGAACCATCCGCCGTGCAGGTTCATCAGATAGTTACCGCCGGTCACTTCTCGAATTCGTGGCCACTCGGTATGCCAGCCGTGCTTGCCGAAGTAACTGTAATCGGCCACCGGCAGCCGGAACGTTTGCCAGCGTCCCTCATCGCAAAGTTTCAACAGCAGCGAGCGGCGATCCCAACCGATGGCCCAAAGCGGGGCGTCGTCGCTGGGCGGGCCGAGGATGCCGCCCGGGCCGGTCACGTCGGTGAACTGCCGCCGCGCCACCAGGCTCCACGTCTTGCCGTCCCATTGGCCAAGCGCCCCGGCATCCTCGGGGCTCGTAGGCGTCGGGTCGATGAAGTAACCGAACGGCTTGTACTGGTTGACCGAGCCAGCCGCGTGTTCACCGTTGTTGGCCACTACCAGTCGTCCCTGGCCGCTGTAGCCGCCTTTGGCGTGCCAGCCGGGTATCGGGCGTTTGAACAGGAGGTTGACGTCGAGACTCTTTACGTCGACCTCGTAGATCAGGCCTTCCATGTCGCAGACGTAGACCTTGCCCGTCGGATCGGTCAGGTGGCGGGCCGTGGCGGTGAGCCGGCCGTACATCTTCGACGGCGGCACCACGCGGACGTTGCGCTGGGCGTCAATGAAATACGGCCCGATGCT
Source organism: uncultured Planctomycetaceae bacterium (assembly GCA_964444795.1). Classification (GTDB taxonomy): domain Bacteria; phylum Planctomycetota; class Planctomycetia; order Pirellulales; family Thermoguttaceae; genus JABMRP01. Next base: position 445 of record CAYUIQ010000320.1, on the reverse strand, counting down.
CAGTTGGTTCGACTCGCGATGGATCATCCGATTGGCCGGCGTGCCGCCGACGCTCTCGGGGCGGGTCGTCCGGTTCAATGCCGCGTCGATCTCGTAGAGCTTGTCGTCGGAGCCGTTGGGTAGATGCGGGCCGTAGGTGATCGCCCACAATCGATCGGCCCAAGCCACGACCGCGCCCGTGCCGCACTCCCCCTGGTGATTGAACATCGCCAGATGCGGATACCGCCCACTGACTTGGATCGGCTCCGCCTCGGCCGCCGAGGCAAGAGCCAGTAGTGTTAGGACCCCAAGGACTTGGCTTTTCACGATTCGTTCTCCAGTTTAGCCCCGGCACTTGTGCCCGGTGTTTTGTTCGGGTGCCATGGGCGGCTTGTCCGCCCTTGTTTCGCGGGAATTGATGTTAGCCCGGTCGCCCGCGACCCGACAAGCCGGAAATCAGCCGCAC
>CAYUIQ010000319.1:0-8299 GCA_964444795.1 uncultured Planctomycetaceae bacterium | reverse complement strand
GCAGCGAGCCCCCAGTTCGTCGCATACTGGGGGCTCGCTGCGCTCGACCACCAGGCACCCTCCACGTATGGGCGGGAGGAACACGGTATTACGTGAACACCGAGGGAGAAGTCGTGAAGCGAGTGTGCTCTGGTGCCGAACGCCGCCGAGCACAATTCCTAAGCCCGTCTTGGCGGTAACGCCAAGGAAACGAAGGGTAACAAAGGACAGGCATTCGCTTGCTTGTCGCAACGCAGAAACCCTTCGCTTGACTGCCGGTCGCAGGCGACCGGGCTAACATGTTCGAGGTCGCGATTCTGTGCTAGCCCCGTCGCCTGCGACGGGAGATCGAGGTGACCACCTTCCATCTCGCTGGTATATTGGGAGAATACTCAGATTCCCCCTGCCCCCGACGACATGGGCCACCAAGATGAAACAACTATCCATAACCCTTCTGCTGGCCGCTGCGTTGACCCTGGCGAACGTACAGCCCGCCGGAGCCGAAGATCCTGCCCGGCAAGCCGGCTTCCAGCGGCCGCAGGCCAAGCATCGAACCAGCCGGCCGGTGCCTCGGCCTTGGCTCGGGTACGGGAACGACGACTCGCCGGCCGTTCGCGACGCGACCTACCTCAAGTCGCCCGAGGAGATCCGCGCGATGGCCGACCGCATGGAAAAGAAACCGAAAGGCCCGCTTGGCTATCCCCAGGGCAGCGGGCTGCGGATCGTCGCCACGGGGCATAGTTGGATGGCACCCGGCTACAAAGCACTTCCGAGAATCGCCAAGGCGGCGGGGCTCCAGCAGCATCTGCGCGTCAACGGCCGGGGCGGCGAATCGGGCGGTATTCGCATGATGTGGGAATACGAGAACGGAATCCTTTCCTCCCGAGGCAAGCCGGCGCCGGTGTGCATGTCCGCCATCACAACCGGCCAGTGGGACGTCATGGTCTGGGGCTGCTACACCAACGACCGGCCTGAGTACTACTTCGCCTGGATCGACTTCTGCATGAAGTTCAACCCGAAGATGGAATTCTACGTCTTCAACGCCTGGCCCCAATACGCCGACGGCTTCGCTGACGGCGACCGCCAGCCGCGGATCGAAAACTACCGCGCTCGCGCCGAGAAGATGTGCCAGACGTTCACCCAACTGATCGCCGATATCGACAGGCGTTATCCCGGCAAGGTCCACGTCCTGCCGACCCGCGACGCGATGATGGCCGCGCTGGAACTCTACTTCCAAGGGAAGCTGCCGGGCGTCAACGGGCTCAATCGCAAGGTCGAGGGCAAGAGCCCCTCGATCTGGAGCGACGGCGGGCATCTCGGCGCCGGCATGGATCGGCTCGAGGGGTACGTCTTCTACGCAACGCTCTACAAGACCTCGCCCGAGTTGATCGAAGCCGCCCTGCCGCTGCACAACGACGAACTGGACAAAATCTTCCGCAAGATCGCCTGGCAGGCCGTCGTCAACAACCCGCTTTCCGACGTGACGGATAAGAACGCCAACGGGATCGGCGACGAGATCGAGTGATAGCGTCGCTAGCGTCCTCTTGAGTCTGCGCTTTTCCGGGTGCCGCCAGGGACTCTCAAGTCGATATTGGAAATGTACCAAATATTGCCTAGAATGGCGGCACACGGTCCACCTGCAAACGCGAAACCGCCGAACGCGGGGGCCATTCTGACCGGCGAAGGAGTGCGCGATGAAGGGTGAATATTCTTCTCGATTCACGGGGGAAGCAGTCGATCTGTTTGAGAGTGCGCTGCGAGAATTTCATCAGGACGCCTGCTCGGGCGCTCAACAGGTAGCGAGTTCATCGCAGATCGTCACTATGGAAGCCATGAGACAGGCGGTCGTTAGAACATGCCTCGCAATGGCCAATCGCTACTCAACCGCGGAATCAGCGGGGGAGAAACGGGTTGCCTGACGAGAATGCGGACAAACCGGACCCCGGAACAAGCGAAAGTCGCCTCACTGACTTCACTGAGTGGACGGGGAAGACCGAACGGCTAGCAGCAGACATTCGAACGCGTCTGCAGGAAGCTGACGTAGAAATCGGCGAGTATCCGCAGCGGCAATTCATGGTGCCGGACATGGAGCTTCAAACGGTGCTCGAAGCGATCGGCCCTGGTGGTGTACACGCGATGCCGCGAGCCAGATGTCGGCGCATCATCGACGAGTTCCGGCTGCGATCCGACTTTCCGGAGACTCCCAATCACAAGGAGCTCAAATTCCAGTTGGTCCAGGCATTTCGAGACGCCGAGGATATTGACGACCTCGACCGTCTTCGCGATACGTTTGCATCCAGGATCACGGGAATCATTTGTGCAGGTGGCACGCAAACGCTCGCGGAATTTGCCGAGTTGATCGAAGATGCCTCGATTAGTTGCGAGGTGATAGGGATCGCTTTGGAAGTCATCGGATCCATGTGGCATCCTGCAAGTTTTCGTGATCGGCGGTTAGTGCTTGAGAAGAGCCTCGGCTCGCCTGACGCAACGATCCGAACGGGTGCGGTTCTCGGCCTGTCGAATCTGTCGAGTCCGTTGTCCCTTCCTGCGCTCAGAAACGTCCATGACCTGGAAAGGGACGACGCCCTCAAAGCGACGATCCACTCGACCATACGGCAGTTGGAGGAACTGAGTGCGTGACCATGCTGCTCAGAAAAGTGGACAATCTGAACCGCATGATCCGGCATCACGATTCGGACTGGCTGACGGAATTCGACATTCCAGGCGTCATGGTCAGGGAGTTTGCTCCGCGCACTCCAACCGAGCGTGGCCTCTCGGTATGGTGGATCCATGAAGATCTGGAAAACCTGAACGATGTGATTGCTGCGATCGGCTTGGCACCACAAAGAAAGCTGGCACCGATTCAGTATCTCACCTTTCCAGAGGAGATCGTCAGTAGCTGTGGTCTGAATCTCCAACAGACCAACGGAGCAACATGCCATGTCGAGGCGGCTGGGTATCATCGAGAGATCCTGGGCCTGACGGCGTTGAAAACTGGCACGTTGACGCACGAAGCATGCCTCCGGTCTGGGTTTCAGAAAGAGAAGCTTACTGAAGCCAATGTTCTCGACCGGATCGTTGAGGTCGTCAGCCGGGACGATTCAATTCTGAATCGTGTCGGTCGATCTTCGGCTCTTGGTGAGCAAATACTTGATCGACTCGACGGCAATTGAAGTCGGTTCAACTGGTGAAAACAGAAAGGACAGGCCTTCTCGTGTCGCCTGGCAGGCCGTCGTCAATAACCCGCTTTCCGACGTGACGGACAAGAACGCAAACGGAATCGGCGACGAGATCGAGTAGGCCTTGGCGCCGGGCGCTGTCGCGGATTTCCAACGTCTGAAACGAATTCCCACGCATGAAAGCCGCATCAGGTCGCCGCCGACGTTGGTCCGTGCGGTCCGTTGGCAAATTCTTGGCGGGAGCCGTAACATGCTCGGTCGATGTGACCGGAGCGTGCCCGTTGGGCCACCGTCGCGCCGATAAACCGGTCCATCAATGGGTCACTCGGACGTCGTCGATGAACAGCCCGTTACTCTGCCAATCCGAACTGTTGCAGTGGAAGCCCAGGTAGTACGTCCCGGTTGTGGGAGGAGTGAACGTATAGGCGCGTCGAGCCCAACCACCGCTCTCGAAACTCGAACTAGCGATCGGAATCGACATGCTGTCTGGATTCTGGCTGGTGCCGAATCGTAAACGGTAGCTGGCATCATCGGATCCGAAGGTTGTTGATTTCCGCCAATAGCCGACGGTGTATTTCACTCCTTTTTCGGGTTTCAGCACGGGGGTGATCATCCAGCTATCCTCCTCGTCGGTGCTGGCCGTGATACCCGCCGAGCGTTCGCTCTTGTAGCCGGTTTCCTTCCGCTGCCAAGGGGAACCACCTTTCGACTTCGTAATCCAACCATCGGGCGGGAACGAGCCTTCGAAATTCTCCGACAGTAGGATGGCCTGCCCACACACATTACCAGCGGCGAGGCCAACGCCGGCAAGCGCAACCAATGCAGGCAATCGCACGAATGCCGCAAAGAAGCTGTCACATCGGGCCACAACTCGACCCTCCCGCAAAGTGGTCGAAATCAGCCGAAAAACCAGATAGCCGCTGTCACGGATTATAGCCCTCGAACAGAGGCTTGCCGAGACCACACCATAAGCGTACTATGCACCGTGTGGTCCGTATCGATCCGGGTGAGGGAGACCGGCTCAGGGCGGTATCCCTCGGGGACGTTAACTTCAGGGAGACCAAATCATGAGTCTGGCTGTGGAACGTGTCGATGTTTGGGCGGCAACAATCGATGACCAGCCTGGGGGGCTAGCCGAGAAGTTGGCGCCCCTGGCGGACGCTGGGGCGGATCTGGAGTTTGCCATTGCCAGACGCGCGGCTGACAAGCCGGGGACTGGTGTTGTGTTTGTGACTCCCCTGCGGGGCGATGCGGAAACCGCAGCGGGCGCAAAGGCTGGATTCGCTGTCGCAGATAGCCTTCACTCGCTGCGCATTAAGGGCAACAACAAGCCTGGTATTGGCACCCGGCTAGCCACGAAACTGGCCGACGCGGGAATCAACCTGCGAGGATTATCGGCCGCAGTCATCGGGGAACGGTTCATCATGTATCTTGCACTCGACACGGCGGACGACGCCGACAAGGCGATGAGTCTCCTTCAAGATGTGTCTTGAGCCGCAGCACACAGACTTCAGCGGTTGGCCCCATCAAGGTTCGTTTCTCGCCATAACTTCATGCAACACTTACGGTTACTGTGTTTCCAAAGCATAACAGTCCGAAGAGCTCATCTCGTTATTGAAGTCCCGGTTTGCCGTGCATACGGGGCGCAAATAGGACAAAGCAGAAAGGCCAGGCTTTCTCGTGTCGGCGGGCGACGTGAGGCGAGGTCGGGAGAGCTGTGCTCAGCGCGAGCCTGCTCCGCTGCAAGCTGCCCTCTCCCATCAGCGAGAGGGGACCTCTCACCCCGCGCTAATCTTACACTCCGCCCAACACGGCTGCCGCGTCGTCGCACAGACGCTTCGCTTCGCTTTCGGTATCGGCTTCGGCGATGGCGCGGACGATCGGTTCGGTGTTGCTGGCGCGGACCAGTAGCCAGCGGCCGGGCCAGTCGAGGCGCAGGCCGTCGAGACGGTCGGCGGTGGCGTCGGCGTGGTGTTTTTTTAGGGCGTCCAAGCCGGCGGCGATCTTCTCCGGCGCCAGCGGAATCTTTGTCTTCACGATCGCGTAGCGGGGTAACGCGTCGGCCAGTTCACCGACGGGTTTGTCGCCGGCGGCCATGGCGTCCAACACCAGGGCCATGCCCACGAAACTGTCCCGCACCAGCCCGACGCGCGGATCGATCGGTCCACCGTTGCCCTCGCCGCCGAACACGGCCTCGTGTTGGAGCATCGCGTCGACCACGTTCGCCTCGCCCACGGCCGAGCGAATCAGCGGCACGCCGTATCGCTCGGCCAGATCTTCCGACATGCGGCTGGTCGAGCAGTTGGTCACAATCGGCCCGGGCCGCTGTCGCAAAACGTGGTCGACGCACAAAGCCAGCGTATACTCCTCGCCCAGATAACGGCCCGAGGCATCGATCACGGCCAGTCGATCGGCGTCGGGATCCTGGCAGAAGCCAACTTCGGCACCCGACTCGACGACCGACGGCAGCACGTCGCGGAGATTGTCGGCGGTTGGCTCGGGCGTGTACTCGAACCGGCCGTCGGGCTGTCCGCCGCGTACGGTCACTTGGCAGCCAAGTTCGCCCAACAGGCTCTCGCCCAACAGGCCGCCGGCGCCGTGATTCGGATAGAGCCACACACGGAACTTCCGCCGCCGAATCCGCTCGACGTCGACCGTGGCCTTCACGGCTTCCAGGTGTACCGAGAGCGTGTCGAGGCAGGGGGTTTTGCTGCCGATTTGGTCGTGTGGGGCCCAATCGACGGTGCGGGCCCGATATCGGCGGAGCACCTCTTCCCCCGGACCGGCCGGAATCACGCGCCCCTCGGCGGAGAATAGCTTTAACCCGTTATACTGTGCCGGGTTATGACTTGCCGTGATCTGCATCCCTCCGGCGGCCCCGAGTTGCCGGACGAGCACCCCTGTGGTGGGGGTCGCGGCGATCCGTGCGTCGATCGTGTCGCGTCCGACCGCGTGCAGCCCGGCGTGGAGCATTCCGGCAAGCATCTCGCCCGAGTTGCGTCCGTCGCGGGTAATCAGCAGCGGGCCCGGCGGGGTCCCGGCCGCGAAGGCGACCGCATAACGCACGGCCACCGGCGGCGTGAGCGTTTCGCCCACGATGCCCCGCAATCCGGAAACGCTAATGATCAACTCGCTCACGGCAGGCTCCTTCCTCGGTGTACTGAACGTTCCTCGACGAAGTATACTCTCCCGGCATCCCCAGAGGGAAGGCGAACCGGCCCTTTTCGGGCGACGGCAAATCCGCCACAATATGGACCGACGTCACATCGACGATTTGCCTTGAAACCGTGGTACACGACCCATGCCCCAACCGAATTTCGATCTTAACGATATACTGGCCCGAGTCGAAGCGGCCGACCGCGACAACAAACTCAAGGGAAAGGCGGCGGAGAATATCCGTTTGTGGCTCACCGAGCCACCCTATGCCGATTTCGTTGCCGAGACGGTCCGCCACGTCCAGGAGAACCTTTGGGACGAACTGAGCGAGGCGTTCCGCACGACGATCCCCTTCGGCACCGGCGGGCGGCGCGGCCGGATGTACCCCATCGGCACCAACGTGATCAACGATCGCACCATCGGCGAGAGCGCTCAGGGGTTGGCTGACTACGTACGGGAGAAGTTGTTCGACAAACCGCTGGCCTGTGCCATCGCCTACGACACGCGGCACCGCTCACGGGAATTCGCCGTATTATGCAGCGAGATCATGGTCGCGGCCGGTTTCAAGGTCTTCTTTCTCGACGGTTATCGGAGCACGCCGGCGCTGTCGTTTGCCGTGCGCCATTTTCGTTGCGACTGCGGCATCATGGTCACCGCCAGCCACAATCCGCCCAGCGACAACGCGGTGAAGGTCTACTGGTCGACCGGCGGGCAGTTGGTTCCGCCCGACGATAAGAAGGTGGTCGAGAAGGTCAACCGGGTGACGGACATTCGCCGGGCCGATTTCGACGAAGCGCTTGCGGCGAAGCAAGTGATCTACTGTCAGGAGGAAGTCGACGCGGCTTTCATGGAGAACGTGGTGGCCCGGAGCCATGCCGGGCCGCGCGACGTGAAGATCATTTACTCGCCGCTGCACGGGGTGGGCGAGTCGGCCGTCTGCCCGGCGCTTGAGGCGGCCGGGTTCGCGGACGTCGAGATCTTCGAGCCGCATCGCCAACCCAGTGGCGATTTCCCCAACGTGCCGGGCAACAGCTCCAACCCGGAAAACGCGGCCGTGTTTGACGCGATCATCGAGCGTGCCAAGCAAACCGGCGCCGAGTTGATCCTGGCCACGGATCCCGACTGCGATCGGGTAGGCGTGGCGGTGCCCGAGACGTTTTCGCCCGATGCGGCTTGGGTTGCGCTGACGGGGAACCAGACGGGAGCCCTACTGACCGACTACCTGTTGAGCGTCGAGAAAGAAGCCGGCACGCCGCTGGAGGATCGCTACGTGGTCAAGACGCTGGTCACCACCGGGTTGATCGACCGCCTCGCCGATGGGTACGGTGCGACGACATACGGCAATCTACAGGTCGGGTTCAAGTGGATCGGCCAGGAGATGGGCCTCCGCGGGCCGGAGCGGTTCGTCTTCGGGGCCGAGGAATCGTACGGCTACTTGGTCGGCCAATACGCCCGGGACAAGGACGCCGCGGTCATCTCGATGCTGATCGCCGAAATGGCGGCGCGGCTGAAGGCCGAGGGTATCACCCTAAATGAGAAGCTCGACGGGCTGTTCGGCGAGCACGGATGCCACACGGAGCGAACGTTCTCGATGCCGCTGCCGGGTGCCGAGGGCATGGCCGAGATGAAGGCTCTGATGGCCCGATTTCGTAGCGATCCGCCCGCGACGCTGGCGGGCGTCGACGTGGTGCGCCGCCGCGACTACAAAACCAGCCAGGACTTCACGGCCGGCAACCCAGAGGCGGAGAAACTCGACGGTCCGGTCGGCGATCTGGTAATGTTCGATCTGGCCGCCGAGGGTAATTACGTGGCCGTGCGTCCCTCGGGTACCGAGCCGAAAGTGAAGTTTTACATGTTCACCTTCGATCCGCCCGAGGGTATTACCGATCTGGCCGCCACGAAGCAAACGTTGGTCGAGCGGTTGGCCGCGATGGAAGCCGATCTTCGGGCGTTTGCCGGCGGGTAGGGTGTCGGGCCAGCAGGGT
>CAYUIQ010000318.1:0-8363 GCA_964444795.1 uncultured Planctomycetaceae bacterium | reverse complement strand
CGTGCCCTACTACGGCACCAGCGCATCGAATCACTATGGCCTGAAGGGCTGCCGGCAGATAGTCCCGCGGAAACTCGACGAAGTGCTCTTGGAAGTGGCGAAGAGCCGATGTGTCTCCTGCCATACCGAGGGAATCCCGCGAAAGTTCTATATCCGGATTACCAATCCACACCTGAACGAATTTCTGCTAGCACCGCTGGCGAGGTCGGCCGGCGGAAGCGAAAGATGCGGCAAGGCCGTCTTTCAAGACCGAGACGACCTCGACTACCGGAAGATCCTCGCCACGTTCGCGCCGGTCGCCACGTTGCTCGACAAGACGGCGCGGATGGACATGCCGGGGACCGAAGCCGCGCATTGCGTGAACAAAAGTTGTCCGTAGGGGAGACTCGTATTCAACAGGATCAACTCCAATGAGCGTCTTTAACTTCAAGCCTCACTTTACAGTTGCCGTGATCTTGTGTGCGCTCTTCTTGTCCTGCCCGCTCATCATTGCCGCTGCGGAGCACGACCCGGCTCCCAATATCGCCCGGGACACGGTCGGGCAAGTTGCGGCGCGCACCGGATACACGATCAAGGATGTGAAGGAGGATTTCCCAGCCATTGAGAAATGGTCCGAGTTGGGCGTCAAGTTGGCCCCGGACCGCCTGGCCGCGTCGTACGCTAAAGACCGCTTCAAGGCGCCGCCACCCGCCGGCGTACATCCTCGCGTTTACTTCAACCCGGAAGATCTGCCTGCGATCCGTCAGCGGCTCCAAAGCTCGCGAATCGCACGGACAGAGTGGGAACTGATGCGCGGTCGGCTACTGCAGATCTCGCCCCGTCGCGAAGATTGGGAAGACGTGCCGTACTCTCAAAAGGACGTAGAAGCGAAGGCGACGGAATATCTCGCCGAGGGACGCCGCATCAACCGCCGCATGGGATACCGCGGTCCCTGGGTCGGTGGCTGGGTCAACGAGTTGGCCGCCAGCAAGGATCCTGAAGGTCTTTCCGGCAAATGGCACATGAACACGGTTCATTCCCAGCGGCAGTACTTGATGCATCTTCTGCCGTTGGAGGCCTTCCGCTGCCTGATCGAGGAGGACGAGGTCGGCGGACGGCGGGTAGCCGCGGCGCTGGTGACGGTCTGCCGCTTGTTCTCCGAGCACGAGGAGCAGTGGACCAAGACGGACAACTGGCAGAGCATCTATCAGATCCTCAGCAGCGACGCCATCGGGCTGACGTACGATTGGGCCTACAACTTCATGACGGATGAGCAACGGAAAGAAGTCCGAGCGTTCATTGCGACAATCACCCGAGGCAAGCAATTCCTCGGGCTCGACCAGGTGCCGGCATTTCCGGGCAACACGAGCAACTGGACCATCATCCACATGAACCTGTTGCCGCTGGTTCTGTCGATCGAAGGCGAGGAGGGCTACGACCCGAAAGTCTATGAGCGGTGTCTGGAAGGGATGCGCAAGTGGGTCTACGTGGCCAGCGGCCCGGACGGCGCTCCTTTCGAAGGGATGAACAAGAGCACCTACGCGCCCGGGTGGCTGCTGCCGCTGGCCAAGCGCGGTGCGGATTTCATCGGATCCCAGTGGTCGAAGAACCACGTCCGCCGGTTTCAGTTGGGCGTGATGCTTCCCTGGGGGCGTGAGTTCGTATACGAAACGGGAATCGGCAGCCCCCGAGACATGACGGCGCTGAAGTACGCTCATCCGAACGATCCGGTCGTCGATCTGATCTATGCAGGTACCGTACTGCCGCTCTTGGAGCCCGACGCCGAGCCGCAGTGGACGAACATCCGAACCACCTATGCACCGTGGTGGCCCCAAGTGATCGTCAACGACGACCCGCTGGGCTACGACGGGCTGGAGTACGATTTCACCGCCAGGTTTGACTCGGTCATGTCCATGCTCCGCGAGCAGGGCGAGCCACTGACCTACTCCAGCGACTACCGTGGGCTGATGACCACCCGCACCGGATGGGGCCGCGACGAGGTCTTTTTGTACTTCGAGCCGCGCAACGTGCCCGGCGGACACACCCGCGATTCACGGAACGAATTCGTGTTGGCGGCTCACGGTCGACTGTGGGCCACGCGGACCACGGCGGTCGAAGATTCGTCGCAGTTGCATTCGGTCGTGTTGATCGACGGGGAAGGCCAGGGGCATCAATGCCCGCAGGGCAAGACTGTCGCTATGCTAGACGAGCCGCTGGCGACGTTCTGTGTCGGTGACGCCCGCTGGGCGTACAGCCACGCCGCCGGCAGCGACGAAGACTCACCGGTGAAAGTCACGCCGAACGATTCGCGATTACAACCGAGTCCGCTGCCCTGGATGGACAAACCCTGGAGTTTTCTGCCAGCGTGGAACACGGGCATGAAAGGCGGCGGTCGGCACGGGCATTGGCGCCAGCACAATCCGGTACAATACGCCTATCGCACCGCCGGATTGGTCCGTGGCAAGCATCCCTATGCGCTGATCGTCGACGACTACCGCAAGGATGACGGCCAACATCTCTACCAATGGCTGATGCAGGTGCCCGAGGACGTGCGAATCGCAAGTCGAGCCGTCGGCACACCGGGCCAGGACAAGGTGCTCGACTTGATACTCGGCGAGAAGGAGGGCGATCGCCGACTGCTGCTGCGAGTGTTGGCCGCCGGAGACGAACCGCCCGAAGCGAGACTGGTACAAACCGAGGCCAAGCTGGAAAGCTACGAACAAGAGCGCCGCGGCAACGTGACCATCCACCAGCGGATCTCGCTGCCGCTGAAGTCGGTCAGCGGCCATTTCGTCGTCCTATTGTACCCCCAGTGCAAAGGTCAGCCGATGCCCGTGACCGTGTGGAACCAGGATCGGACACAGGTGACGATCACGATTGGCGACCAGGAGGATGTCGTGACCTTCACGGTGTCGGAATCCGGCAGGACGAAGGTGCGGATCAGCAGAAGCGGCGAAGATATTGCCAGGATGGACTAGTACTCAGTAACAGCGAGTTTGATGGGTGGCTGGGGTCGAGATGCGAGGAACGAGCAACGAGCCCCCAGAACGCAACGATCTGGGGGCTCCCTGCTCGTTCCTCGCAGTCCGACCCCAGCCACCCTACCCATCAATTGGCTTGTTACTGAGTACTAGAGCGGCCAACACGCGGTTGCGGGAGGGAGTCGCGGACGCTATGGCGATGCAACGCCTTGGCGATGACAGTATCCCGAATGGAGCCAAATCAAGAGGGAGCACTTGAAGTGAGTCGACTACTAACAACGATGTTGATATTGGGTTGCGGAACCGTCTCGAGTGCCGGGGAGGTTTTCCCCGAACGGGGCGTGGCCAGTTCCGTGCCGGCGAGCCGGTGGGACTATGGATTTCTGACGGGCAATGGGCGCATCGGAGCCATCGTGTACGGGAATCCGACCCGGGAAACCATTGTCCTGAATCACGAACGTTTGTACTTGCCGCACCCGCGGCCGGAAATCTGTGATCTGGGAAAGCACTTTCCGGAGGTTCGTCGGATCATCCGGGAAAAGGGCCATGTCGCCGCGCTGAAATTCTCACTGGAAAAGGCAGCCGAACAAGGTCATTTCAATTACCACAGCGACCCTTTCCATCTGGCCTTCGAATTGAATCTCGAAATGCCCGCCGGCGGCACGGTAACGGACTACGTGCGAACCACCGACTTTCAAACGGGTGAAGTGTCGGTGCATTGGCGCGATGACGACGGTGGTTATGCGCGCAGGCTGTTCGTGTCCCGGCCCGACAATGTCGCGGTCTTGTCCATCACGCGGCCCGGCGCCCAACGGATCGACGCAACGATCGCCGCGCCGCCGATCGAGCATAAGCTGACGAAATCGGAACTTCGCGTGGACCGGGACTGGATTACGTACCACAACGCCTATACCGAAAGCTCAGGCGGCTATGACAGCGTCATCCGTGTCGTCGTCAAAGAGGGTCGCGTCCGCGGCGACGGCCATAAGATCATCGTCACGGACGCCGCCGAGGTGCTTCTGCTGATGGGGGTCGAGTGGCACGAACGAATCAAAGCGGAATCGGTTGACACCCTGAAGCGGAAGCTCCTTGCCCTTTCGGCGGATTACGAGAAGCTCCTGCGTCCCCATGTCGAGGCGCACGGCGGCATCTTCAACCGCGTGACCCTCGACCTGGGCGGCGGAGACGACCGGCGAAAGACCACGGAAAGGCTGCTGAAGGAGGCACGGGGTACGGACTACCGGCAAATCCCCCCGGCCCTGGTCGAGAAGATGTACGACGCCGGCCGCTTCTACTTCATCTGCAGCGCCGGCGAACTGCCGCCTAATCTGCAGGGCATCTGGAACGGAGTCTTCACGGCGCCGTGGAACGGATCCTATACGTTCGATACCAACGTTCAGAATGCCATGGATTCGGCATTGAGCGCCAATATGATCGAAGGCATGGAGGGCTATTTCCGATTGATTGAATCCTTCCTGCCGGACTGGAGAACGAACGCGGAAAAACTGTTTGGGGCGCGGGGCATCGTGTCCCAGGTTGTCGCGTCCCCGAACTCTGGCTTGAATTGTCACTACGGCGGCAACTGGGCGTGGCAATTCTGGACGCCGGGCGCCGGTTGGCTGGCCAGCTATTTCTACGACTATTACCGGTATACGGGAGACAAAACCTTCCTGGCGGAACGTGCGGTACCGCTGATGAAAGAGATCGCCTTGTTTTACGAGGACTTCCTGATCGAGCAGGATACCAACGGACTGATCCTCTATCGGCCGTCCTATTCGCCCGAGGTTGGCGGGTTGCTGGCCTCCGACAATTCCACGATGGACCTCGCCGTGGCCAGGGAACTGTTGACCAATCTGATTGCGGCTTGTGAGGAACTAGACGTCGAACGGGAACACGTCGGAAGATGGCGAGCCCTGCTGGAGCGATTGCCACCCTATCAGATCGGCCCGGAGGGAGACTTGTCGGAGTGGGCGGACGGCTCCTTCCGGCATGCGTATAACCACCGGCATCACTCGCCGTTCTACCCGATCTTCCGTAGCTTCGAGTTTTCGCCGGGCGCCACGCCGAAACTCTGGGAAGCCTCGAAAGTCGCGCTGGCAAGGAAGGGCGAGCAGTGGCTGCGGAATCCGAGGGCCGACTGGGCGGGCATTCCCTTCGGACGCGCGTTTCACGCGCAGTCGGCGGCCTACCTGGGACAAGGCGACGTGGTTGAAGAGGTCCTCAACAGCATGGCCGACCGGGTATACCCAAGCCTTCACATGTCGCTACGACCCAACGGAGGGATCTTCAACTTCGACGGGAACGGCGCCTACCCGGATCTTGTCAATCGATCGCTGGCGTTCTCGCTGGACGGAACGCTGGACCTGCTGCGATCGATACCCCCGAGCTGGCGGCGAGGTAGCATCCACGGTATCCTCGCGCGGGGCCAAATCACAATAGACCACCTGCGGTGGGACCAAGATCAAGGCGTGATTCATCTTGAACTGACCTCGGCGATTGAACAAGAAATCACGCTTCGTCTTCCAGGGCGCATCGATGCGCTAGAAGTAGCCAAGGGATCCGTCAGGCTGGGAACGTCACCGCACGGAACGCGCGCCCGCAAGCTGACCTTGCCGGCCGGGGAACGGATCGGCCTCGAAGTGCGCACGGAGCCCACGGTTTACGAGCCCAAGGTTTTCGAACGCCGGATCATCACGCCGAACACCTTGCCCCTGCGTCTCGGCGCCGACAGCAATGGCCAGCACACGTTCGTCGGCGACATGGCACGGGCCTCCGTCTTCAACCGTGTCTTGCCCCGCGACGAAATCGCTTCGCTCGCCACCGACGATGGACTCTCGCCTGAAACGGTCAAGGGTTGCGTGGCCAGTTGGGGCTTCCAGCGGAAGGACGGAGCCGCCTTCGTGAACACCGGCGGCGAGAAGGCGCTCCTGGCAAGGCCGGTTGGCACCGTGACGGAAATCGATACCAAGACACCGCTGGGCAAGGCCGTTCATCTTGAAAAGGGAGCTTACCTCCGTGTGGATCATGATCCGGAGCTGAACTGCCTCGACGGCCTGACGCTGGAGGCGTGGATTCGGCCCGGCCAACTGACGGGCGTGGGTGTTCGCATCATCGACAAAACCCCGGCGGGCGAAGCGACCGCCTATCTTCTCGACACCCATCCCGCCAACTCGCTGCGCCTCATCTTCCGCTATGACACCCTCACTCATCAGGCCGGCCTTGTCCCGGATCAGTGGGTTCACGTTGCGGCAACCGTAGACGGTGAAACGGGCGAAGCAATTCTGTATATCGATGGCCAACCGGTCAAACGACGGTTCTAGAATCGGAGCGAAGAAGCGATGAGAGCGCATAGCCGCATCATGCTCTTGTGGGTCGTCCTCAACCTGTTGCCCGTCGGGGGATCCACTGCCAACGAGGCACGGTCTCGTCTGGAGGATCTGGGCCAAGTCCACGCGGAATACAATGCCCAACAGAGACAGGCACTTCAGGCCGATCGGACGCGACACGGGATTGTGCTTGGCGACTGGTACTGCGTCGGTCCGTTCAAGAATGACGCCTTTGGCGGACTGTTCGAGTCGTTCGAGTATTTGTTTGCGCCCGAGAAGGACGCGATGGCTGCCGACGGCGTGCCCGACTTAGAGAAGGTCTACGCGGCCAAGAAGTTTCCGGGGATGCTCGACACCCGGCGGCCATGGAAGAAATATCCGGAGTGGGAGGACGGATTCCGCAATCTGCTGCCTCGTGGTCCGGCTCCCTCACGCTTCGAAACGGTCTATCTGTATCGGACCATCGACACGGCCGAGGCGGCGACCGTGGAGATGATTGTCAATGCCGAGGACCACATCGGCATCTGGCTCAATGGGCAGAAGGGGGGAACTGCCGTTCGGGCCGAGCGACAGCCCAGTCGTTATCCCGCGCAATTGCGAACGGACTTGTCGCTGCACCGGGGGCGGAATCACCTGCTGGTGAAGATCACGTCCATGTGGGGTACGCGCGGTTTCGCCTTCGGGCTCAAGGACATCACCCCATACGATCCGCTGGTCCCCTTGCAGTGGTCGCCCAGCATCATCCGCGACACCAAGCCCGGGCGGAGCAATTTCACGATCGCCGACCAACCCTGGTTTGCCCACGGCAAGCAAATCGTCGAAACACGGCCGCCGCTTGAATCGGCTGCCTGCATCGCCCTCATGGCCCAGCGACTGGATGTGCCCGCGGCCCTGATCCAGGAGACGCTCCGGGACGCGCCTCCTGCCGAACTGCAAGTGCTCGCAAAACAGGTGACCGCTTTTATCGATGCTCTGGCACGGCTTCGCGGCTTTCGCGTCGCGCCCGAGCCCATACCCATGTTTTCACCGCCCCATTACGAGATCGAGACCTATCGGGCCGAGCATGAAGCGGCATCTCCGAACGCATCGAGATACCTGGCCGAATTGGCGAAAACGGACAAAGCGGTGGAAGCGGCCTTGGCTCTACAGGCCAGCGGTGAGATGGGCGGCATTCAGGCGGTCCTGCGGGCGGAGAAGGAGTTAAGCGACTTCTGGGACCGTCAGATCAAAGGGATGGCACCGGTTGTCTTCCTCAAGTGCCCACGCACGCAACTCAATGCGGTCCGGCCTTACGATTCCGCGGGTCCCAGACCGGCGAGCATCTGCCTGTTCGACCCGAGTCGACCGACGGACCCCGTGCGCACGATCTTCCATCAACCGGATATGGCGATTCGCGATCTCAATCTCTCCCATGACGCAAAGACCATCTTCTTTTCCGGCCAAGGCGGAGCGACCGGACACACTTGGCAGTTGTTCGAGATCGGCGTGGATGGGAGCGGGCTGAAACAGATTACACACGGGCAGCACCACAATATCAGTCCCTGTGAACTGCCCAACGGCGGACTGGTCTTTGTTTCTACCCGCAACCAACTGTGGGTCACCTGTCAGGGCGGCGCCTCCGGCGTTCTCTTCTCCTGCAATAGGGACGGGTCTGGTGTCAAACTGCTGTCGGCCAATATCGACAGCGATCACACGCCACAGGTTTTGGATGACGGTCGAGTGATGTTCACGCGTTGGGACTACGGGATCGAGAAGAATGTCTTCGCCCGACACGCACTGTGGACCATGAACCCCGACGGTTCGAATCTGGCACTGTTGTTTGGGAACACGATCGAAGATCCGGCCGGTTTCTGGCAGGCGCGTCCCGTTCCGGGGCGTTCGGAGATCGTAGCCACCTTTGGGCCCCATCATAGCGGGCAAGCAGGGATGATGGGGGTGATCTGGCCGCGGAACGGTACGGAGCAACCACGAGGCAGAGGGTTCCGTTTCATTACCCGAGAGATCCCGGCATATTGTGACACCACCTGCCATTTCGGCTACCAGGACCCGTTCCCTCTGCATGAGCGGCTCTTCCTGG
>CAYUIQ010000317.1:0-8457 GCA_964444795.1 uncultured Planctomycetaceae bacterium | reverse complement strand
CTCAGCCGCCAAAGGCGGCTCAGACGCTGGCGAGGATCGCGGGGGAGACGGGATCACCACGCCCTGTAGTTTCCAAACCAGCAAGCCACCGGGGGAAGACCGCTTCGCGGAGGCTGGCCGGTGAACTTAATACTCGAAGCGTGACCCCGTTTTCACGCGGAAACCGACAATCGCAGAGAACCACTTGCTCGCTACCGCCTAACGCCGGCCTGACCCCAGCTTGCCGACCCCAGCTTGCCGTGACCCCAGCTTGCCGCAGTGATGCTCGACCTCGGGGTCCCCTTCTTCCCCAGCGGGCTCGCCCCGGTGGTTTATTGGTTTGGCAACTACACGGTGCCCTTCACGCAACATTCCCTCGCCAGCGTTTCAGCCGCCAAAGGCGGCTGAAACGCTGGCGAGGATCGCGGGGGAGACGGGGTCGCCTCGCCCTGTAATTTCCAAACCAGCAAGCCACCGGGACAAGCCCGGCGGGGCAGATCGCTTCGCGGAGGTTGGGCGGTAAACCTAGGCTCTGTCTCAAAACCCGTACGATGGCCCTCCGAGGCCGTCGAGAACCCGTCTTTCGTCGCCCGCGACGGCCTCGGAGGGCCATCGTACAACGGGACCGAGTGCCTTTTGAGACAGAGCCTAATACTCGAAGCGTGGCCCCGTCTTCATTGCAGAGAACCACTTCCTCGCTAACGCCTAACGCCGGCCTGACCCCAGCTTGCCTGACCCCAGCTTGCCCCCGGATTCGGACGCGTAAGTCAAATAGCCACACGAATGAAAATCGACTCCCGGGCTCTTTTCGCCTCCCGATTAGTCGACAAGGTCGCGTTCGTCAAACCCTTCTGGATTTGGCTGCCATCCCACCTTGTCTTGCCATTTGTCTGCAACGTTATGTATGACCTCGCAATCGCAGTAGCCGCCATTTGCTTTGAGCCATGCGATGGTTGCTTCAACGGGAAGGTGGCGTCCCTTGAGAAACTCGACGGTCTCCTTGTGCGTGTGAGTGCAAGGCGGAGGATCGAGCCGATCAAGGTACTCAAATAACGACTTGAGATCTTCGTAAGTTATCGGTGGTTCAGTTGGAACTGGCGATGGTCTGCGTGGCCGGAAAATCCACTCCAAGATACCCACGGTACTTCTCCTTTTGGACGCGAAAACGCAGAGGAAAAGGTGGCTGTCACTTTTTTATTGGTCTTGGCGAATCGTCGTCTGGCAGTGGGTCGTCGCCCACTAAGGTTAGGGCCGATGCTATCAACGCGGTTGGTACGGCGACTAGGCCTAGGCCAAGGAGAAGCAGAACCCCCGTGAAAATCTTTCCTCCTAGCGTCATCGGGTAGCAGTCACCAAACCCGACCGTCGTTAAGGTGACGATTGACCACCACATACAATGAAACACCGAACCAAATTGTTCGGGTTGCTTCTCTCCCTCGAAGTAGTAGATGCCGACAGAACTGAGGAATAGCACAAACATGGTCGCCACGAACGTCAACATTAGCTCTTCTCGTATCTGGAGAAATGCCTTTTTGAATCGGTCAATCGCGGAATTGTAGCGGGCAAGCTTCAAAATGCGGAATAGTCGAAACAGACGGAAGATTCGCACGGAACGCAAGTCAATTCCAAGGCGAAGATAGAACGGAAGAATCGCGAGCAAGTCGATGATTGCGTAGAAACTGAAGATGTAGCGAATCTTGTTGCCTGCAAGGTACAAGCGTAGAAGATATTCGACCGTGAAGATTGCCACGGTAGTCGTCTCTGCAATGTACAGCCAACGACGGATTGCGGGGGATAGATTCGGTAGCGTTTCTATGGCGAATGTGATTAGCGATAAAATGATTAGAACTTGGATTGACCACGCGAAGATTCGACCGGCAGTTGTGTCCGTTTTCTCTACAATTCGTTTCAGGTCCATCGCTAGGTTCTCCCGCGGATATCGTTACACAAAAAAGCCTCGTGGTCGATTGCTCACGCACGAGGCCAGTCTATTCAGAGTCGAAACGAAAAGGCTCAGAACGATTTAGCAATCCTTCGTTCTACCTTCCTTTTTCCGCGTGAAACCATTTCCCGAGGTTCTCGGTTCGGCCACGTTATGCACCGAGTTATCCCACGAACTTGTCCACAACGCGATGACTCCCGTCTCACAACAGTTCCTCCGCGACTCTGCGTGATCCCTTCTTCCGTCCCCTTGTGTTCTCGTCCCCAGTCGCCCTCCCGTCCTCTTACTTCTCCCCCAGATGCCGATCGGCGAAGTCGAGGTAGCGGCCCCAGTCGTAGTCGGTTACGTTGTGGCGTCCCGTGCGAATGTGATAGCCGATGGTGCCGGTGACCGGCTGCTCGAGCGGGGGCATTTTGTCGGCTAACATGCCTTCGGTGCCTAGCAGACGATAGACCCCATGGGCGCCGAAAGCCGATAGAAACTCGCCGCGGGGGTCGGCCCAGCGGTCTTCCTCGGCACTGGCCACGTAGACCGGCCGTGGGGCCATCAGGGCGATGAGCATGTGCTGGTCCACCGGACACTCGCCCTCGCGGTTGTTGTACTTCTTGTAGTTGCCGCAGAACCAGTGCGGAAAGGACGTGTTGATCCGGGCGACCGTCTCGCCAAACGCTCGCCGGCTCAATGCCGCACCGCCGCAGCCGGAGTTATTCGAGATGACCAGGGCAAACCGCTCATCTCGGGCGCCGGCCCAGAGCGAGGTTTTTCCCAGTCGCGAGTGCCCCAACACGGCCACGCGGCGGTGATCCACGGCGTCGTCGGTCTCGAAGTAGTCCAACGCCCGGGCGAGTCCCCAGGCCCAAGCGCCGATCGAACCCCACTGGCCGGGCTCGGGTTTGGTTTGCCCTTCCTTGTAAAACATCGGGTGGACACCGTTTTGGAATCCGTCGTGAAAGTCGGGATCGATATCGCCGTAGTAGATCGTCGCCAGGCCGTAGCCCCGTTTGACGATCATTTCGACCGGCCAGCGAGATGCCGCCACGCCGCGCGATTTCTCCGTCGCCCGATGGTTTTCGACGCCCGACTTGTCGCGCATCCATGACCTCGATAGCGTGATCGCCGGATCGGCCTGGATCGAATGATTGCCCTGGAAGTTCAGACCCACGAACAGCGGCACGGGCTTCTTCGCACCTTTGGGCAGATAGATCAGGATATCCATGCTCGGCCCGGCCGGATCGGCGGAGAAGCGGACGGTCACTTCTTTGCGCGTGGCCAGTCCGTCCAGCGCGTCGGCGGCGGCCGAGCGGGTGTGAAAGCTCATCTCGGCCGGTTTGCCCGGCGCTTTGCCGTAGACGTGCTCTTGAAACAACCGCAGAATCTCCGGCCGGCGCTGCTGACGCCATGTGTCGGCATCGGTCACCGGTTGCCCGTCGGAAGCGACCAGCGGATCGGGCAACGTGTACTCGGGAACTTTGTTCTCGTCGTAGTTGAACTGAGCCGGCGCAACGGCGGCGGGCAGGATCGCGACGGCAACAATCAGGACGGTCCACAGCGGCAGACGGCGCATGGCGGTTTCTCCCAACGCAATAGGAACGGGAAAGGGTATACCCGTATGCTAATCCACCGTGCCGGGCCGTGCAATCTTCCTGTGAGCCGCAAACCACGCCAGACGTGTCGGCCCGCTGGGTCCGCGGCAAAAAGATCCCGTGGTACGGCAAAGAAAGGCTATACTTGCAAGGGCTTCCTCTGCCCCATGTTGACACCCGGGAACCGATCGCCGGGGCGACGGAGTTTCCGACGGCCAAATGGTCCATAAACCGGAGGTACCTTGCGATGAGCGATCACGATGCGGACTCCTGCCCGAGGTGTCGCGCCCCGATCACCCGGCTCGACCACTTCTGCCCCTACTGCCACAGCCAGTTACGTCACGTTTCCGGGGTGGCACGCGTGCTGGGAATGCTCGTCGGGTTCTTGCTGGCCGCGTTGATCCTGGTTGCCGTGACGACCGGCAAGAAGGGCTCCGAACTGTTCGAAGCGGTCTGCGCGATGTTGGGGAATTGACTACTCCGGCTGGCGGCAATCGTAGACGGTGCGCTCGTAGTCCAACTCGGTGGCCCAGCGGGCGCGCTGGTAGAGGGCCCGGTTGCGGAAGAAGTAAACGCCCAGTATCCGCGAATGTCCCAGGGCGACGTGGACCACGACCAGAGCCCAACTCTTGCGTACGACGATCACTCCGGCGTGGCCTGTGCCGCGCAGCGAGCGGACGATCTTGTGATTGGCGACGGCCTCCTCGCCGCCAAGCAGCCGGAGTTTGAAACGACGCCAGTGTTGTGCCCACGCGCACCACAGGCACGGCGGTGTCCGGATGGTCATTGCGTTCTCTTGATGCGGAAACTCTCGTCCGACACGTCGCAACAGCACCTGCCGCCGGGGACCACTGCAACGCGCCACTCTATCCATGGTAATCAGTCGCGCCCCCGGTCGCAATCATTTGTGTCGCCCGGCGACCATCGGCGGGGAGACGGCCGGTCCGGTCTCCCCCGGCGACTTGCTTCGGGTGGCCATTCTCTATACACTGCGGTCTCCATCTGCGCCATCGGCTCTTGACGACCACGAACCTTCTCTCGATAGGAGATCCGCGGCCATGATCGATCCACTTTTGATTCTGGCGATCGGCATCGTTACCGTCATCGGTATGATTATCGTGCTGCGGGTCAACGCCTTCGTGGCGCTGGTTACGGCGGCGATCGTGGTGAGCCTGTTGGCCCCGGGGTCGACGGGCGACAAGATCAGCCGGGTGGCCGAGGCGTTTGGCGGCGCGGCGGCCAAGATCGGGATCGTCATCGCCATGGCCGCGGTGATCGGCAAATGCTTGATGGACTCCGGCGCGGCCGACCGGATTGTGCGATCGTTTCTGAACCGGTTGGGCGAGAAACGCGCCGGCACCGCGCTGATGGGCAGCGGGTTCGTGCTGGCCGTGCCCGTCTTCTTCGACACGGTCTTCTACCTGCTGGTGCCCCTGGCCCGTAGTCTCTGGCGGCGAACGCACAAGAACTACATGCTCTACATCCTGGCCATCGGCTGCGGCGGGGCCATCACCCATTCGCTCGTGCCGCCCACGCCCGGACCACTGGTGATGGCCGCGACGCTGGAAATCGACCTGGGATGGATGATCATGATCGGCACGCTGGTCGCCTTGCCCACGGCCCTGGTCGGGCTGTTGGTCTGCCGGGTGATGAACCGCTGGATGGACATGCCCATGCGGCCGTACACCGCGGAAACGGAATCCGAACCGCTGGACGACGACCAGTTGCCCCCGCTGTGGCTTGCGCTGCTGCCCGTGCTTCTGCCGGTGGTGCTGATTTCGGCCAACACGGTGACCAACACGATCGCCGGGTTGGAACATGCGGAGTTGGTTCGCCAGGGTGACGTGCTGGACTGGTCGCAGTTCTCGGCCACGCTGGGCAATGCCGAGAAGGCCGATGCTCCGCGGTGTGCCAAGCCGCTGCTGCAGCTTCTTCCCATGGATGTGCGGGATGTGTTGGCAGAGGCGGGCGATGAGGACTACCCGGCCGAATTGCAGCAGCGGGTACAAACGGCCACCACCGAGTTGGTTGCATCGCCGGGCCTCTATCACACGCCCGCGCTGGCCGGAGTCGAGCTTTCCAAGCCGGCCTCCAAACTGATCAAACGGGGCAAGGCACGGCTTTCGGCCGAAGAGAAGGACGTCGACCCGATCGCCTTGGAGAAGGCGGCCCTGGGAAAACTCTCGCCGGAAGAACTCGCCGAATTCAACTGGCTGCTGCTCGAATTGGCCTTTCCCGACCAGGTCAAGGAGACACCCCGGCGCACGGCGGCCCAGGTGACCGCCCTGCTGGGCGACCCGAATCTGGCCCTGTTGCTCTCCGCCGCGATCGCCATGCTCGTGCTCGTGCGTCAGCGGGGACTCTCGTTGCGCGAGTTGGGCAAGACGGCCGAAGGGGCCCTGATGAGCGGCGGCATTATCATTCTCATTACCGCCGGCGGCGGCGCGTTCGGCGCCATGCTCAAGACGGCCCAGGTCGGCGACTCCGTCGAGCAGCTCGTCGGCGGAGGCCAACAGAGCGCCGGCATGATCATGCTCGTCACCGGATTCGCCGTGGCGGCCGTGTTGAAGGTCGCCCAAGGCTCGGGGACCGTCTCCATGATCACCGCCTCGGCGATGATGGCCTCCATGATCGCCTCGCCCGAGACGCTCGGGTATCATCCCGTCTACCTGGCCACGGCCATCGGCAGCGGTTCGATGGTGGGAAGCTGGATGAACGACAGCGGCTTCTGGATCTTCGCCCGAATGAGTGTCTTGACCGAGACCGAGGCGCTGAAATCGTGGACCATTCTGCTGGTCATCCTGGGGTTCGTGGGATTGGGCGTCACCATGGCGCTGGCCTGGGCGATGCCGTTGGTGCCGCCGGCGTGACGCGATCGTTTAACGCCCAGCCGAAGGCGCCGGCTCCCACGCCAAAGCCGGCGCCTTCGGCTGGGCGTTAAACGAATACCCAGGTATACTGATACTAGCCCACCTTTCCAGTACCGATACGCAAGAAGAAACGCATGGCAAACGACAAAGTAACGCGGCGAGGTTTTGTTCGCACCGGCGCGGCGGCCGGATTGACGGCGACGGTTATCGCCTCGGCGCCTTCGGTTTCCGATGCCCAAGACGTTGTGGCGAAAGATGCCCCGAAGACCCTGGCAAACGATATGCCCTTCGGCACGATCGGCGACCTGAAGATCAGCCGGCTGATCCTCGGTTCCAACACGCCGGGCGCGCATTCGAGGGACCTGATCTACGTCAGCGCGCTGGGCCGCGCGTACAACACAACCGCGAAGATGCTCGATACGTACGAACTGGCCGAGTCGCAAGGTATCAACACGCTCTTACAGGGCAATGCCGGTCTGATCCGGCAATACAACACCCAACGCGGCGGGCACCTGCGCACCATCCAACCGGTCAGTGTGACGAGGAACGACGACAAAGCGAGCATCAAACGCACGCTCACCGCGGCCATGACGAACGATTTGGCGGCCGCGTTTTACATCATGGGCGATCGGGGCGACTACTTGGCGCGTGCCAAACGGATGGACCTCGCCGGAGTGGCCATGGAGGTGGCCCGGGAACTGGGGGTCCTGCTGGGTGTCGGCGGGCATTCGCTCGAAGTGCCGATTCAATGCGAGCAACTGGGGATCAAGCCCGATTTCTACGTCAAAACGTTCCACGACGATAAATACTGGTCGGCCACGCCCAAGGAGAACCGGGTGCCTTTCTGCTGGTACGACGACGCGGGCGGAAACTCGTATAGCGGCAAGACTCGCGATCATAACCAGTTTCACGACAACATCTGGTGCCTGGATCCCGAGAAGACGATCGAGGTGATGCGTACGGTCGAAGTGCCCTGGATCGCGTTCAAGGTGCTGGCCGCCGGAGCCATTTATCCGCGGCAGGGCTTCGGGTTCGCATTTCGCAACGGGGCCGATTTCCTTGCCGTGGGCATGCTCGACTTCCAAATTGCCGAAAACGCCATCCTGGTCAAACGCCTCGTGCCCAGCCTGGCGGACCGAGAGCGGCCTTGGAAGGCATAGCGAAACCGATGTTCGACGAATACGAGTTCTATCGCGGATTGTTGTTGGCTTGGTTTGCCCTGGCCGCCGGGGCCTTCTTCTTGCTGTTGGTCAAGACGGCGCCTTACGGGCGGTTCTTTCGTCCGGGTTGGGGGCCGGGGGTCGGCTGCCGGCTGGGGTGGATGCTAATCGAAGCGCCGGCGCTGTTCGTTTTCGCGATGTTGTTCCTGCTGGGCGGGCGCTTCGATCCGGTATCGATTGCGTTTTGCGCCCTCTGGAGCATCCACTACGGCTACCGGGGGTTGATCTATCCGGCGCGCATACGAAGCCGAAAACGGGTTGCCCTGTTCGTGCTCACAAGCGGCATCGCGTTTAGTTGCACCAACGGCTATCTCCAGGCTCGCTACCTGTTCACGATTTCGCTGCCCTATTCGGCCGACTGGCTCACCGGTCCTCGATTTCTGATCGGACTGGTCCTCTTCGCCACGGGGTTGGCCATGAACCTCTGGAGCGATAACGCCCTGCGAAAGCTCCGGGCGACCGATAGCCGGGAATACGCCGTCCCGCGCGGCGGGCTCTTCGAGTGGGTCTCTTGCCCCAACTATCTCGGCGAGATCATCGAGTGGACGGGCTGGGCCCTGCTGACGTGGTCGTTACCCGCCCTGGCGTTCGCCTTCTGGACCGCGGCCAACCTCGTACCCCGGGCGCTGGCCAACCACGCCTGGTATCAGAAGGAATTCGCCGACTACCCGAGGGGACGCAAGGCGATCATTCCAGGCGTGCTGTGAAGGAAATGGACAATTTGCAGTCTTCCGTCCGTCCGCGCCCGAAAACGCATTGCCCACAAGAGCCAATACGGGCTGCTAGCAGCCCGTTGAATAAATCGTGTGCCACTGCTTGCTTGCAAGCAGTGCCGTGGATTCAAGCACAAATCCCGGCCATGA